>JBAZKI010000008.1:0-54125 GCA_041650875.1 Patescibacteria group bacterium | reverse complement strand
TCCATTTTACTTTTGAGCGTGAATCAGACAATACATATCTTAGATCCCATACAACAGGTATTCTCAAAAACAAAAAAGCCCTTAATATACCTGGGGCTGATTTCCCGTTTCCCGTGCTTGTTGACCGTGATTTTGAAGGTCTTCGTCTTGCACAAAGAGCAACTATTGATTTTGTAGCACTGTCATTTGTCAGATGTGTGGATGACATACGTGTCGTACGTACTGAGATGAATAAATACAAGCTGAAGGCAAAACTGATTGCTAAAATCGAAACAGAAAAATCACTCAAACATCTGGATGAGATAATTGAAGAAAGCGATGGCATCATGGTTGCCCGAGGAGATCTAGGTGTGGAGTTGCCGATTGAGGAAGTGCCGTTTTATCAAAAAATCATCATAAAAAAAAGCATAAAAAAAGGCATACCTGTCATAACCGCAACACAGATGCTTGAAAGCATGATGGAAAATACATATCCGTCCCGCGCAGAAGTATCAGACATCGCAAATGCAACATATGATCTGACTGATGCGGTGATGTTGTCAGGTGAGACAGCACTGGGCAAGCACCCGGTTGAGTCGGTTTCCATGATGGCAAAAACCGTTGCGTTCAATGAACAAAAAAACATGGTTGACAGCAGAAAGCGCTTTGATTTTGAGATTGAGGGACAGGATGCGATCATGTGCGACAGCGCATATGGGCTATACTGTGCCTATAGGGCTAGGGGAAAACAGATTGCAGGCTTTTTGACATTTACCCACACAGGAAAAACTGTCCGTTTGCTTTCACGCTACAGGCCGCTTGTTCCAATATTTGCATTTAATCCTGATGAGGCGGTAAATGAAAGTCTGACTCTACAGTATGGGGTAATCCCGTTTTCTTTCAGCCAGATCGCGAAAAAAAAGATGGTTGATAAAGGAGACATTCTTGAGGCAGTTGCCTATCTCAAAAAAAAACGCTTGATCCGTACCGATGATATCCTTATTGTTATGCACGGCGAAAACTGGGCTGAGCGGGGCAAAACTTCAACAATCAAGATATTAAAAGTGTATTGATTATCATATCCTGCGGGGACGAGAAGTTAACTTTTATACTATGACAAGGTCACATATCAGAAATTTTGCAATCATCGCACACGTTGATCACGGGAAGTCTACACTTGCCGATAGATTTCTTGAGATAACAGGTGTGGTTCCGGTCGGCGGTCATGAAGAACAGTTGCTTGACCGCAATCCCATATCACGCGAACGAGGGATAACTATAAAGTTGGCACCGGTTACGATGAAATATGTGGTTCGAAATAATTTTTTTATCAAAGATCAACTCGCATCCCGCAAAGCGGAACCACTCGGACTTCACTCATCTTCACATAGTGAAGAATCGTTTCAGTCCTCATTTGCTCAAACAACTGACTTTTCAAAAAAAATCATTTCTTCACATTCAACAGAATATATATTAAATTTGATTGATACTCCCGGACATGTGGATTTTTCTTATGAGGTTGACAGGACCTTATCATGTGTTGAGGGAGTCATACTTCTTGTTGATGCTACACAAGGAGTGCAGGCGCAGACGATAGCTAATGCATATAAGGCAATTGAGAAAAACCTGATAATCATACCTGTTGTAAATAAGGTTGATATGGCAAATGCACAGATCCAGAAAACCAAGGATCAACTGTCGGGCTTTCTTGGAATTGATCATAATACCATATTTGAGATTTCGGCAAAAACAGGCCAAAATGTCGGACAATTGCTGCATGCTGTTGTCGAAAAAATACCAGCACCAAAACATAATTATCAAGAACCAAATTCCAATTTTCAGGCAACTATCAATGAACCAACTACCAATGCATTGAAAATTGAAAATCCGCTTCGTGCTCTTATTTTTGATTCATATTATGATGTCCACAAGGGTGTTATTGCTTTTATCCGTGTTTTTGGCGGGACCTTGGAAAAAGGAAGAGAAGTCAGACTGGTTCATACTGACGTATCATTCAAAGTTCTTGAAACCGGGATTTTCAAGCCTGATCTTGTTGCACAAGACAAGCTTTTATCCGGTGATATAGGTATGTAGCAACCAACCTGAAAGACATACATTCGGTGGAAATAGGCGATACGATAGTTGAGTATAAAAAAGATACTCCTGCGCTTCCCGGATATAAAAAAGTAAAACCTATGGTGTATGCATCTGTTTTTCCAACCGAGACAAAAGACTATATGAACTTGAAAAAGGCTTTTGAAAAGCTGTATCTGAATGATTCGGCCTTGCATTTTTCAGCAATCTACAGCAGTGCGCTTGGCGCGGGATTTCGTGTAGGATTTTTGGGTTTACTGCATGCCGATGTAGTAAGGGAAAGACTTGAGCGCGAATATGAACTCTCAATAGTTCTGACTCCTCCGCAGGTGGAGTATAAAATTGAGAACACTGAATTTTATGAGCCGTATGCCAAAATCCTTATCATAACACCAGAGGAATATATCGGGGCGGTCATGAAGCTTTGCGATGATTATCGCGCGACTTTTGTCACTATGGATAATAAAAATCAGATATCCCTTATTTATGAAATACCCATGTCCGAGATGATATCGGATTTTTTTGATAATTTAAAAAGCGTTACAAGCGGATATGCTTCGCTTGACTGGGAGTTAAGCCGATATCAGCATGTAAAAGCTGCAAAACTCGAACTTCTTCTGAATATGGAGCCGATTGAAGAGTTTTCGGAAGTTGTTGTTGAGGAGCGCGCCCAGAAACGGGGTGCCGAGCTTGCGAAAAAACTCAGAAGCGCAATTCCCCGTCAGCAATATGAAGTACGAATACAGGCCCGCTACAGAGGCAAGATCATCGCGTCTGAGCGTATATCTCCTTTTAGAAAGGATGTGCTTATCAAGTCGGGCAAAGTGATAGGAGCCGGAGATGTCGGCCGGAAAAAAAAGCTTCTTCAAAAGCAAAAAGAAGGAAAAAAGCTTATGAAATCAGTCGGTCGTGTAGAGATACCAAAAGATGCCTTTGTGAAGATGTTTAAAAAGAACAATTGATAATTTATATCTCTCTCCATTTTATATTCGGGTCTTTCTTCATGAATGTAAGCTGACGCTTCATATATTGGATTTCGTGCAGTGCCCAGAGATAAAGCGCTTGTTTTTTAGTTATCTTACCTTTTATATACGCATAAATTTCCTGATATCCTATTGTTTTCATACCCGGGTCCTTTTCATCATATCCTGCTTTAAACAATTTCTTAACCTCATCAAATGCACCAACTCTTACGCGTTTTTCAACCCGTTTTGAAACGGCTGTATATGCATCATTCTTATCTTTATATACAAACCCCAAGTATTCAATATCAGCCTTTTTAAAAAATGGAGTGTACTTATACTGCATTTTAACCGGTACTTTTTTATTGATTTTTTTGTAGTGAAGGGCAATTTCCAATTTTCGTATAAGACGCTGCGGGTTTTTTTGGTCACTTTCATTTAGATTGCAGAATAATTGATTATTAACTTTTTTTAACTCATTTTGAATTTCCTTTACCGTGGACTTATTTAATCTTTTTCGTATATCGTGATTAGGAGGAATATGGGCTGTATTTACATGGTATAAAAGATGATAAAGATAAAGATATGTACCGCCCACAAGAATCGGTGTTTTGCCGCGTTTGATAATATCTTTTATTACCTTTATGGCGCATGATGCATAGTCATACGATGAAAAATATTGCTTCGGGTCAACAATATCGTAAAGCCAAAGTTTGATGGATGAGGTGGTTGCAACTGGTTTAAATCCGTTAGAATCAGTACGGAAAAACGGATAATATCCTATTTTAAAATCATTGTCAGATTTTATTTTTGCTTGCCTACCGTAGTCTTGACGAAGGTGCGGTATTTGTAATTTGGCATCTTTTTGCAAATCTTTTCCGGTTATGATATCAAGATGCCGGTATATTTGGCGTGAGTCAAAATTCACGATCTCACCGTTTTGATACACTGCCTTTTCCAGGGCAAGCTCAGTCTTTCCGGTTGCGGTCTGGCCGGTTATTATGATAATTTTCATGATCCCTGCATTTTTGCTGCATCAATCAGGTTTTTGTAGAGATAAAGTACGTCAAGCGGACCAATCCCCCCCGGTGTTAGCGTATAGAATGACGCCTTATTTTTGATATCTTTTTCGTCATAATCCCCTTTTATCCTTCCGTTTTCCTTACGCATACCGATATTGATAAGGATTGCCCCGTTTTTTATATTTTGATCGTTCAATATCTTTTGACCGACAGCCGTAAAGATGATGTCAGCTTCACGGTAATACTCTTCTGGGTTGATTGTTTGTCTGTTGGTTGATACGAAGTTTATCTTGGCCTCAGTCAGTATTTTGCCGATTGGTTTGCCACCTGTCGGTCCGCGTCCTATGATGACGATTTTTTTATGTTTTAATGCTTTTTTCAACAATGGGATATCTTTTTTGATATCAACAAATAGTTTACTGTCAATTTTGGGATGAATAAAAATATATTTGAGTACTGTCAAAGCGGCAAGGCCAAGAGGAGGGTAGAACTGTGTTTTTCTCCTATGACCTTCAATCTCTTTTTGAATATCAATAAAGTCATAGATACTGTCTGTGGAAAGCTGCGCTGGCAGGGGTTGTTGGATGATAATCCCAGTTATTGATGGGTTATGGGATTTTTCTCTAATGAGGCGCACGAGTTTTTCAAATGGGGGAGTTGTTTTTATATGGATAAACTCAAATTTTACTCCGATACGGTGTGCTGTCTGTTTTTTTATTTTGACAAATGAGAGTTGTTGGGTTGATGTGCCTACTAGAAATACGGCAAGGGTAAGTGCCTGTTTCTTTTTTTTGAGGTGCGCAACCTCTTTTTTCAGTTCTTTTTCAAGGGCTTGCGCTATTTTTGTGCAGGGAATATGCATAAAGAAATCCCAAATTTTCAGATCACCTATTATATCAAACTAAAGTGGCACTTACAACCTCATCTCCCTTTACGGAAAAGCGCATAAGAATGACTCCTTTTGCTGAACGGGATCTGGGAGGGATTGCAGCTAATGGGATCTTTACTACCTGACCGTGCAGGCTTGTTATGATTACTGTTGTATCTTCGGGATTAATAATCTGTACAAATACGATTTTACCGATTTTTTCATCAACTGACGCTACTTTTACTCCTTTTCCTCCCCTATGCTGGCCTTTAAAAAGAGAGAGATTTGTTTTTTTACCTACTCCCTTTTTGCCTATGACAAAAATATTTTTCTTAAACTCGGTATTTGCAAAGACATCAGCTGATGCAACCTCATCATCCTTTTCCAGATCAATACCCCTGACTCCTATTGAAGCCCTGCCGGTTGGGCGTACTTCCCCTTCTTTGAAAATGATGGCTTTTCCGTTTTTGGTGGTAAGAAGGATATTCATGTTGCCGTCGGTTATTTTTACCCAAAGAAGCTCATCATCTTTTTCTAGACGGATTGCGATTATACCGTTTGATCTGATATTGGCAAAGTCGATAAACTGCGTCTTTTTGACAGTGCCGTGCTTTGTTGCCATGAATATAAATGATTTTTTAAGGTCAATCTTTTTGATATCAGAGGATGTTGCCTGAGAGCCGTTTTCAGATTGAAAGGTTAAAAGGGACGTGACTTTTTCTTCAGGCCGCAGTGTCAACATATTTACGATAGCCTTTCCTTTTGAGATACGTGAACCCTGTGGAATATCCCAGACTCTGTTTTGGAAAATACGTCCCTGATTCGTGAAAAAAAGCACATGATCATGAGTCATGGCCGTTGTTATATGATAAACATTGTCTGTTTCTTTTGTTTCAATACCCGATACGCCTTTGCCGCCTCTTCTCTGTACTCTGAAGGTTTCTCTGGGTACTTGCTTGATATATCCTTCCTTGGTGAGGACGACAATCACTTCCTTGTTTTCTATAAGTTGTTCATCCGTGATTTCGCCGGGTCGCGATTTGATTACCTTTGTTTTACGATCATCGCCGTATTTACTTTTCAGATACAGGAGTTCTTCTTTGATGACTTTCAATACTTTAAACACGTCTTTTAGCAAGGATTCAAGATATGCTATAGTTTCCTTAAGCATTGCCAGTTCATCTTCAATTTTTGATCTCTCAAGTCCGGTAAGGCGTCTCAGCTGCATCTCAAGAATCGCTTGTGTCTGCGCATCAGATAAGCCGAATTTTTTCATGAGTTTATTTTTGGCTTCTGGCTCATCTTTTGACTTTTTTATGATTGCAATGACTTCGTCAATATGGTCAAGTGCAATAAGATATCCTTCCAGGATATGTGCCCGTCTTTTTGCTTCTTTCAGTTCGTATTCTGAGCGCTTGGTTACCATATTCACCCTATGTTTAAGATAGAGCTCCAGGATAGTTTTGAGCGATAATGTTTGGGGTATTCCATCAACAAGCGCCACCATATTAACCGGAAAAGATGTCTGAAGTTCGGTGAATTTGAACAAATTATTCAGGACTTTTTTATATGATGCGTCACGTTTCAGTTCGATCACCACCCGGATACCATCGCGGTCGGACTCGTCTCTAAGATCCGAGATGCCGACGATTTTCTTATCTGTTACCAGACGGGCTATTTTTTCAACAAGGTTTGCTTTATTTACCTGATAAGGTAGCTCGTTTACTATAATTGCCATTTTGCCTTTACCCATATCTTCCTCGTTTATTTTGGCACGAATAAGCACCTTACCTTTTCCGGTCACATATGCCTGTTTTATGTCCGATACTCCGTATATGATTCCTTTGGTAGGAAAGTCAGGTCCTTTGATAAACTCCAAAAGATCATCGGTTGTTACATCATAAAAAAGACGCTTGCTCTTTGGTTGATTTTTGTGGTCGTCTTTTTCTTTTGTTTCCTTTTGACCATTCTCTATCTTTGCTTTATCAATTGTAAAACAGATTGCGTCAACAAGCTCAGTCAAATTATGCGGCGGTATCTTCGTTGCCATACCGACTGCAATACCTTCAGCGCCCATAAGAAGCAGGTTGGGTAATTTTCCGGGGAGAAACGCCGGTTCTTTTAATGTCCCATCAAAATTATCCGTCCAGTCAACAGTTTCTTTATCAATGTCCTGTAAAAGTTCATCGGCGATCTTTGCCAGTTTAGCCTCAGTATAACGCATGGCAGCCGGTGGATCTCCATCAACGGAGCCAAAGTTTCCCTGTCCCTTTACAAGGGGGTAACGCATGGTAAAATCCTGCGCCATACGTGCCATAGCCTCATATACAGATGAGTCGCCATGCGGATGGTATTTTCCCAGAACCTCACCGACTACTTTTGCTGATTTTGAAAAACGAGCACTTGATGTGAGACCCATCTTGTGCATTGCATATAAGATTCTTCGGTGGACAGGTTTGAGACCATCAGCCACATCAGGCAATGCACGTTGTACGATGACAGACATGGCATAATCCAGGTAAGCACGCTTCATCTCCTGTGTTATCTCTGTTGTTACGTTTTTGGGATCAATAGGTTGTGATTGTGTTTTAGACTCAGTATCTGTCATACGTTTATATTAATATTGTCATTTCATGGATTTTCGTATAGCGTCAAGTGCTTCTTTTTTTGGAAGGAAATTCTTGGTTTTTACCCATTTTCCTTTTTCCAACTCCTTATAATGATTAAAAAAATGCTGTATTTTTTTCTTTACTGTCTCATTCAGATCGTCTATATCGTTGATATCCGCATAAAAAGGATCGATTTTTGTTGTGGGTACTGCCAAAATCTTCGTATCAACCCCCGCTTCATCTTCCATCTCAAGCATACCGATTGCTCGTACCGCAATCACAGATCCGGGATACACTGGGTATGTTGAGATAACCAGTACATCTGCTGGGTCTCCGTCTTCCGACTTTGTATGCGGTATATATCCATAATTAAATGGATATACCATGGTAGTAAAAGCAAAACGGTCAACCATAATACAGCCTGATTCTTTGTCCATCTCATATTTAACGGCTGAGCCTTGTGGTATCTCGATGACTACGTTTACCTCATCAGGCGGATTTTTACCGATAGAAAGTTTTTGTAGGTTCATATAAAAAAAATGTACATCCAATTTTCAAGTATCAATTAACAATAATTAATTCCTTAAATTTATTGGATATTTAAAACTGATAATTGCATAATAAAAAATTATATATCCAGATTCGCAAGTCGTGCGTGTGTTACGATAAATTTTTTTCTTGGCGGTACTTCATCACCCATAAGCATGGAGAATACATAATCGGTTTCCTGCATATCGGCAATTGTAACCTGCTTAAGTATACGATTTTTTGGGTTCATAGTCGTTTCCCAAAGCTGCTCAGGATTCATCTCTCCCAATCCCTTATATCTTTGGAGGTTAATAGTCATAGTTGACTCTTTCTGTAAACCGGCCATTACCTTATCTTTTTCTTCATCAGAGTATGCGTATTTCACTTTTTTGCCTTGCTGAATTTTGTATAGCGGTGGTTGCGCAACATAGAGATGACCTTGTTGAATGATTGATGGCATATGACGGAAAAAAAAAGTCAAAAGCAATGTCCTGATGTGTTCACCATCAACATCTGCATCAGTCATGATTGCTACTTTATGATAACGCAGTTTTTTATAGTCAATAGTCTCCCCTATTCCCATGCCAAGGGCAATAACCAGATCCTTTATTTCCTTGAATGCAAGTACTTTGTCAAGGTAAGCACGTTCAGTATTGAGCACTTTTCCTCGTAAAGGCAAAATAGCCTGGAATTTGCGGTCCCGTCCTTGTTTTGCTGTGCCTCCTGCAGAATTACCCTCAACAAGAAACAGCTCAGATAAGGCCGGATCTTTTTCCGAACAATCAGCCAGTTTTCCGGGAAGAGTTGCTCCTTCAAGTGCTCCTTTACGGAGAACTGCTTCTTTTGCAGCCTTAGCGGCAAGTCGCGCTTTTTGTGCAAGCAAGATTCGTCCTAATATCTCACGACCAACCTTGGGATTTTCTTCAAAATATACATCAAGGTATTCGGAAACCGCCTGCTGAACTATTGCCTGTACTTCTGAGTTTCCGAGTTTTGTTTTTGTCTGACCTTCAAATTGCAGATTCGTTGATGGCATTTTCACGTAGACAATTGCGGTCAGTCCTTCCTTTGTGTCCTCGCCTGTCAGGGGTTCTCCTTGCTCTTTCTCGCTTAACTCTTTTTTTGCATAAGTATTTATGGATTTGGTGAGGGCTATTCGGAAACCGGTCAGATGAGTACCTCCTTCATGTGTGTTTATGACATTGACAAATGAGTGTACATTTTCATTTATCGAATCATTGTACTGGATAGCAACTTCAACCTCCTTGTCATCAATTTGTTTTATAATATGTATAGGTTGGTGAAGGGTTTTTTTACCTCGGTTAAGATCATTTATGAGTGATAGAATTCCACCGTCAAAAAAATAGGCAAGACGATCTTTTATCTTATGATTAGTTATCTTGAACAATACGTTTTTGATAAGATATGCCCGTTCTTTAAGTTGTTTTTTCAAAATAAGATAGTTGGGTTCTATGCCTTCAGTGAAAATAGTTTTATCAGGCAGAAATGAGATTCCTGTTCCATTTTCAAAAGGAAATTGAAGGATAGACTCTTTTACCCGCGCTACTTTATATTGAGCTGAGCCTTTTTTGTATTCCTGACGGTATAATTTGTTATCGCGTTTTACTTCAACGATAAAATGATCGGAAAGTGCGTTAACAACAGATGCACCTACGCCATGCAGTCCTCCTGAGATCTTGTAAGCTCCTTGATTGAATTTTCCTCCTGCGTGAAGTTTGGTCATGACCAGTTCAAGTGCGCTTGTTTTATATTTGGGCACATCATCAACCGGTATACCGCGGCCGTCATCAAAAACGGTCATATAACCGTTTTCCTCTATAGTCACATGTATGTTTTTACAAAATCCGGCGAGTGATTCGTCAATTGCGTTGTCGACAATTTCATTAAGGCAATGATTGATACCTGCTTGCGAAGTTGTCCCTATGTACATACCCGGCCGTTTGCGGACGGGTTCAAGTCCTTCAAGGACCACAATAGAATCAGCACCGTACTCATTATTTTTTGGCATAAAAATATATTATAGCTAAATAATCGGTTTTAGTAAAGATGTATTACTGTATCAATGTTTGTATTAAACTAAAATCCCCCCGATCGGGGGGACTTTAATTTTTTCTTTTTGGATTAAGTTACTTCAAATCAACCTTTCCTCCTGCTGTCTCAACTTTTTTCTTTGCGTCATCTGCTACATCTTTTTTTACGTCTTTTAGCAGTTCTTTTGGTGTGGATTCAACAAGTTTCTTTGCGTCCATAAGACCGAGTGTCGGAAGGATTTCACGGACTGCCTTGATGACTGCAAGCTTGTTTGCACCGGCATCAGTCAGTGTAACGGTGAATGCTGTCTTTTCCTCGACTGGAGCTGCTGAGGCGGCTGGAGCTGCTGAGGCTGCCACAGGCATCGCTGATACACCGAATTTTTCTTCAAGATATTTGGCCAAATCAGCCATCTCAATAACGGTTAAGCTTTCGATTTCTTTTGCAATTTTTTCCAATTTTTCCGGTAATGTTACTTCTGTCATTTGTATAGTCACCTCCTCAACATATATCAAATAATAATTTCCCGATTAACGGGTTAACGAGTTAACGAATTGCACAATTCGTTAATACATTAATTCGTCAATTTTTTTGGTTAGAGCCGACTTTTGCGTTCAAAATATATACGAATTTTTGGCTATTGTATTTGAGAGCATTGGTAAAATGGGAAATCGGAGATTTCATGCTTCCAATGATTTGTCCCATAAGAACAGATTTACCAGGAAGCGCTGCAATACGAATTAGCTCACCTTCTGCGTAGGTTTTTTTATCAAGATACCCGGTCTTGAAGCTCACCGTCTTATCGGATTTGGCAAACGTATAAAAAGTATTCATGCCGCTATTCCAGTCGACTCCCAATCCAAGAAGAGCCGTATTATCCCGGAGGGTACGTGTTACTTTTTGTACGTCCCGAAGGTGCTTATTTTTTTCACTTGCGGCAAGTTTATTAATTGCTTTTTGTAAAACAGTGTTTTTTATAACCATAACTCTCGCATTGTTTTTTTTAAGCTCTTTTCTCAAAGATTCAAGTGCACTATGCGTTGTTTTCTCAAATTTAAGAAGTACGAAGTTTGGTGATTTGTCTAAAAAGGAAGTGATTTTTTCAAGCTGTGTTGTTTTTTTTTGGCTTACCATTATTTTATCGCTTGGCCCGCTATGCGGACTCTATTTGAGGAATTAGTAATGCCTTTTCTATGCGGCGCATGCCGCAAAACCTCAAGTTTTGGCGAACTTTCTTATTTATTATATCCTAAAGACCGTAAAACTACAAGAACAGAATTACTCAGCCAATAGTTCTCTTAGTGATTTGGTTTTCTTTTCGTTTTTAATTTCCTTTTTGTTTTTTGAACCTCCCAGTTTTTTCTGCATTTCAACAGCAAGTTTTTGCTTGTTTTTAAACTTTTCAACCTTTCCTTGGGTGTCTACAAATCGCTGCTCTCCAGTATACAACGGATGGCATTTACTGCAGACTTCAACCGCGATGCTTTCTTTGGTTGATCCGGTTTGGAACCTATTACCGCATGCGCAAACTACTGTTGTAGTTGTAAAAAATTGTGGGTGTATCTTTTGTTTCATATAAAGTAAAAATAGATTATAGCACAAAGATATCATATTGCCAAGGGATTTTAAAGGATATAAATAACAGGTTAAAAATATAGTGCAATAGGGTAGGTTTAATCAATTAAATTGAACGATAAGTATATTTTAGATTGTCGAGATAACAATAAGTTATATATTAGCAGAATGGCAGCTTTTCTGCTAAATGTTGTTAAGGTTTTATATAGAGCGTTGTAACAATCTAAACTAAAATCTAAACTTGAGCGTCAAAGACCTTTTCCCACTTTCCTTGTGCGATAATATCCTCAAGATTGTGAAAGCTTTTGTTGATACGGTGGTCTGTCAGTCTGTTTTGAGGGAAATTATAGGTACGTATCTTGTCGGAGCGCTCACCTGACCCGATATTACGCACATAAGACTGCATAATACCTCTTTTTTTCTCTTCTTCAAGCTGATAGAGCTTGCCTTGAAGGACTTCCATGGCTATCTGTCTGTTTGCCTCCTGATACCGCTCCTGGCTTGCCGTAACTACGATACCCGTGGGTTTATGAGTCAAACGCACAGCAGTTGATACTTTGTTGACATTTTGCCCTCCTTTTCCCCCGCTGCGATAAAACTGCCATTCAAGCTCAGATGGATGTATACGCTGATTTGACTGAATAATTGAGGGTAAAACCACGATAATGGCAGTTGATGTATGTATCCTGCCCTTTCTTTCGGTATGAGGAATTCGCTGTACCCGGTGTACACCTGTTTCGTGCTTAAATCGTGCGTATACAGCCTCCCCTTTTACACGAAGGGTGTTTTCGTCAAGAAAAGCTGTTTTGTAGCCATGCCTTTGCGAGTATTTGATATAAGACAAGAGCAGATCACTCATCCAGATTTTTGATTCATCGCCTCCGACTCCGGGTATAGCCTCGATAAGCGCAATATTAGGGTTTATGAGCATAATTTTCAACCAATTCTTCACTGGTTCAATGATCAATCGGACATAGTTTGATAATTGATAAGTGAAAAAAAGAAATTTAGATTTTTAATTCTGTTATTGCTTCTGAGATAGTAACTGCTTTTTGTTCCCCTGTTTTCATGTCTTTGAGCCTGAAAACGTTGTTTTTCAGCTCTTCCGGTCCCTGGATCAGTACATAACGGATTCCTTTCTTGTCCGCGTATTTGAGCTGTTTTTCAAGCTTTGTATTTTCATCCGGATATAACAGACTGTTAATACCTTCTCTTCTTAAGGAACTAGCGTTTAATACTGCTTGCAATGATAGAGATGGATCAAAAATGGATACAAGTACTTGCATGGTGCTTTGTCCGGATACCAAATTCCTATCTTTGATTATTTCAATTATCCTCTCAATGCCAAATGACCCGCCTGTTGCTGGAATATTTTTTCCAAGATATAATCCAACTAAATTGTCATATCTACCGCAACCAGCAACTGATCCTACCGCTCCATCATGTATGACAAACTCCCATACAGGACCTGTATAGTAAGCTAAACCGCGTATTATTGAAAGGTCAAATCGGTAATTTTTTGTATTGACACCCGCTGCTTTTAGATATGCAAATAGACTTTCAAGTTCTCTCAATCCTTCCATTGCCGCATCATAATCTGCAAGGATATGAGATAAATCAGAGATAAGCTTTTCAGGGGTTCCTTGAAGTGAAATGATCTCAATAATCCTGTTTATTATAGTTTTATCCAACCCCTTTAAACTCATTTCTTCAATAACACCATCAATACCGATTTTTTCAAGTTTATCAACGGCAGTACATATAGTGTAGAATTGATCAGTATTGGCGCCTGCATATTGCGTTAATCCGTCAATAAATTTTCTGTTATTTATTTTTGCTTCGTATCCGGTAAATCCCAGGCTTTCTAGTATCTCAAGTCCCATTTGTATAAACTCTGCATCCGCAATCATTGAGCTTGAACCGAATGTGTCCGCATCGCATTGATAGAATTCGCGAAATCGCCCTTTTTGTGTATTATCCGCACGCCAAACAGGTTGAATCTGGTAACGTTTGAACGGAAGAGGTATTTTTTCATGATATTGCGCTAGGACACGGCACGCAGGAACTGTAAGGTCATATTTCATTGCTACTTTTCTTCCTCCTCTGTCTTCGAATTTATATATAAGTTTTTCAGCTTCTTCTCCATACTTACCTAAAAGTATTTCTCCATATTCAAGAACCGGTGTTTCAAGAGGTTCATAACTGTATTTTTCAAAGCCGTTTTTAAAGATATTAATAACTTTTTGTCTGATCCGCATATCATCCGGTAAAAAATCACGGAACCCTTTAAGGGTTTGAGGTTTGATTTTTGACATATTACGATTATAACACAGCGTCAATGACTTTCAATTTTAACCCTGGGGGTTGATTCGTGGCTGAACATAGGGAATTGTGACTAAAAGATATAAAAAACCCGCACAAAATGTACGGGTTTTTTATGATTGGTGAAATAATCCTTCAGCAAAAATACATACTTATTATATAATTTTTTTGAAAAAAGTCAAAAATTTACTTTTTAAATCCAATTTCTTTGTATTTACAATCATTGCAATGATGATAGAATGGGCAAACAAGTATTTTACAGCCTACTTTCTCAGCGTTAAGAATCATGGGGATGCGTTCAACCTTTCTGAGAAATGAACCTTTCAAGTAAAGAAGGTCGTTTTTTTTGATAATTTTATTCAAGAGTGTAGATGCATCAATTACATCATCGGCAACATATATATTTTTTTCCGGGAATTTATTCTTAATCGCATGATCAACTGTATATTTGTGTAGTGCTCCGATAGTTACGACAAAATCGATTTTGAGTCCGGCAATATGTTTTCCGAGAGTAGCATGCTCGGCCTCAGGTTCTGCCAGTTCTCCCATTTCGGCAAGTACTGCGATTTTGCTGCCCTTTTTGTAATAAATTTCTGACAAGGTTTCAAGTCCAGAGACGGTTGATGCAGGATTGGCGCGCAGTGAGTCATCCAAAAGCATAGTTCCCATAGGTCCTTTTTCAAGACTCATGCGGCCTTTTAATGGAGTGAGCTTTGATACAATCTGTTGAAATCGGTTGAAATCGGTAAAGCCTAAGGCACGGTAAACAGAAAAACATGCCATAATTGTGTAGATATGATGTAGACCAATTAATGGTGATTTGATCTGAAATGATACATTTTTGATTTTGTCATACATGTCAAACTGTATACCTTCAAGTGAGACAGTGATCTTTGATGCCTGTATATCATTATTATCATTTTTACCATACATAATAACACGGGCTTTTGTAAAAGGAGCCATTGCGACGGTATTTTTATCATCTCCATTTAATACGGCAAAACCATCGCGAGAAAGTATTTCAATAAGTTTACGTTTTTCTTTAATAAGGGCGTCCAGTGAACCCAGATGTTGGGTATCGGTGTGTACCGGTGAGATGCCTGTTATGACTGTAATTTTAGGGTTTACTATCTCAAGATGCCTGTCCATCTCGCCAGGTCGGTCAATACCAAGTTCAAAAATCGTATATTTTATCCATGGATTCGTTTTTAATGCAGTGATGGGGACATTATAGACAGTATCAAGATCAATATCAGTACGGACTACAGGCGCAATAGAACTAAGCAATTGGTATAGAGTTGAAGATGTATTTGTCTTACCTTGTGATCCTGTTATGGCAATCTGAGTTGTCGGCATAAGCGAAAGCCATCTTTCCGCAAGCAACCTGCGGGATGAGTGAAAAAGCTGTTTGAAAAAGGTTGGCTGATAAGTCATCATTTTTTTCTAATCTGATATCCTTCTTTTTTATCCTCAATCAAGTAGCCCTTTTCTTCAATGTCCTTTCTTAGGACGTCGGCAGTTTTAAAGTCTCCCTCTTTTTTTGACTTAGCTCTTTTCTCAGCTAGACTGATTATCATAGCAGGAATAGTATCTTTTTTTATTTGATCTAATTTTAATCCAAGAATACGGTCAAAATCAATCAAAAGCAAGTATTTTTCATCGTCAGGTATCTTAACGGAAGGTCTAATCAGATCCCAGATTAGTGCAAGCGCTTGAGGAATTTGAAAATCGTGTGAAATTGCGGTTTCTTTGAATTGTTTTATATAAGCTTGTGCTTGAGTTGAGGCGATGTTTAGAATTCTTGGTTGTTTCATTTGAGAGACAATGCTGTTTAGTTTTTTTCTTGCATTTTGTGCCGCTTCTAGCGCATCCCAGGTAAAATTCTGCTTGGACCGGTAATGCGCCTGCATAAAAAAATAACGGAGGTCAAGCGGATCAAAACCAGCCTCAACAATCTCTTTTAATGTAAATCCCGATCCTTTTGATTTTGCCATTTTCTCGTTGTTTATATCAAGATGTTCGTTGTGGAGCCAATAATGGACAAAGGGGACTCCGTTCGCCGACTCACTTTGCGCAATCTCATTGGTATGATGAACCGATATGTGTTCAATCCCGCCCATATGTATATCAATTGTTTTTCCAAGAAGTTCCTTAGCCATAACCGAGCACTCAATATGCCACCCCGGGAACCCAACTCCCCATGGTGAATCCCAGGTTTGCAGTGCATTTTTATGAGCTCCGGTTTTAAAAAACCATAAAGCAAAGTCTGCAAAATGCTTTTTTTTCGGATCCTCAACAGTTCCTTTTCCGGATCCTTTATATAAAAGTTCAATATTTTGTTTATTCAGTGCATTGTAGTTTTTAAATGTGCTTATATCAAAGTAAATCGCACTTTCCGTAATATAGGCATGCTTTTTTTCGATCAGTGTTTGTATCATCGCAATAATCTGTCTGATGTAATCCGTTGCCCTTGGTGTGTGATTTGGATCAAGAATATTCAGTTTTTTACAATCATCCTCAAATATGCCTATATATTTGTCAGCAATTTCTTTGGGTAACAGTCCTTCACGTTTGACTCCTTTTTCCATTTTGTCTTGCCCCTCATCTGCATCACTTGTCAGATGACCGACATCGGTGTAATTGCGTACAAACGTGACTTCATACCCGAGATATATCAGGGAGCGCCTGATAAAATCAGCCCAGATCATGGCGCGGAGATTGCCAATATGTTGAACCCAATATACCGTGGGTCCGCAATGATAAAAACGGATTTTATTCTGTTCAATTGCTTCAAACTCCTCAAGTTTTCTTGTAAGAGTATTATAGAGTTTCATAGTGTTAGTATAGCAGATACAGAGGCCCGATAAATCAACAATCCAGAGTTTTTTCCAGTTTAAAGACAGTATAGATGGGATAATGGTCGGAATATTCGACATTAATTTTTTTCGCAAGAAGCGATATACAGTTTTTGTAAAAAACATAATCAAGCTTCACACGGTTACGCATAAAGCGCGTAAAGATCTTTGATGCAAACCTTTCAAGCCATGTTGAAAAGGGGGCGTTTGCATGCATGGTAAAAAAAATACTATTTGTCGCTTCTTTTAATCCATATGCATGCATCAGAGTCTCCAGTTGTTTTCTTCTATACGGATAATTAAAGTCTCCGGTCATGATGGTTGGTTTATTAACCTTTGTGAGTTTTACGTCATCAAGCATAAGCTGGATCTGCCTTTGCCGCAAACTGTTTGTGCCGTTGGGTGTCAGGTGGACATTGTAGATCACGAGTTTATGTCCTGTTTTATTGCATGCAAACTCTGTTTTGAGGATGGTCCTGTTTTTTCGTCCTGTTCGAAATACACGCATCAGATACATAACAATCTCAAGAAAACCTTTCGGTAAAAAGATTACTTTGGAGCGTATAAAAACAAATTTTTTAGGATTATAAAACGTTGCAACTCCATAGATCTTTCCGAATTTGATAAACGCATTGGCATAGTCGGCAAGTTTATATCCCAGAGCTTCAACCTGTTTAAACGTAGTCTCCGATGTATCAATCTCCTGAAGACAGATGATATCCGGGTGTTGGGAAGCGTGAACTTTCTTTAAACCTAAAAGCGCATTACTAAAAAGCGTATTGTACGTAAGAAGCGAAAAATCCATACTGCAATTGTACCTAACAGGGGGTATAAACACAAATAAGGTATAATTAAAAAAACGGAGTGTAGTTCAGATGGTAGAACACACGGTTCGGGACCGTGAGGTCGTGGGTTCAAGTCCCGCCACTCCGACCATTTTTTTATTGTTTTCCTTTTGAAGGCTTTGTTTCAACAACAGATGCCTGAACGGGTTTTTTCTTTTTTTTGCTCAGGACACTGGTCCTTTCTTTTCCCTGAGGTACGGTCGCCTCCTGCGTCTGTCTTCTTTTTTCATCCTCCTGCCTTCTTCTCTCGTGTTCTTCATATATTGCCTGTTTTTCTTGTTCTTCCTTTTTCTGCTTTTTTTCCATCAGCACCCGTTCATCTCCTGACTTAACCAATTGAAACAATCTATTGCGTAAGGCATCGCTTTTGATCTTATCCTGCTGTGTATAATTTTTTTGCAGTTTCTCAAAATCAAGCGGAGTACTTCCCTGTTTTCCTTTTGTCATTTGCTCGGACTTTGTACTCATGTTTGCCCCAGAGCTTTCAGTTTTGCCGACAGCATGTTCAAGCAGTTTTCCCGGAGCAAAGGTTTGTCCTACGGACTTAATCGTATGTTTTGTTGTTGATTTTCCCAGCTCAGCCAGTTGTTCGAATGCATCATTCCAGATAGTGCCTTTTTTCATAGTAGAAATTAGTCGTTAGCTGCGACTATTAAATACCAAGCATTGCTTTACCTTTTTTACTCATCCGATCCAAACTCCATGGCGGATCAAAAGTAAGCTCAAGATTTATATTCTTATGCAAAAAGCCCAGATCTGCAAGCTTATTTCTTATATCTTCCTCAATAACCGAGTATAAAGGACAACCGATTGTGGTGAGTGTCATAAGAATATGAACGCCTTTTTTTGATACTTTAACATTGTAGATAAGACCCATATCTACAATTGACATGTGCATTTCGGGATCCATCACGTTTGAAAGCGATTCCATGACATCTTTCTTTGTAATTTCCATTCTTAAAGTATAGCAAGTGTTATAATAATATAAAGCTCAAAACTTCTGCTGAAATAAACATCAAAACAATCAATAAAACAGTATAATGTGTTAAATTATTTGATTGTTAATATTTAAACTTTAAAACATGGATATGTACAAACTACGGTTTATTCCGCTTGGTGGTATTGTCGGGGTAACAAAAAATATGTACGTGTATGAATTATATGTCAAATCTCAAAATTCAAATCTCAAAAGTCAAGAAGTTGATAAGGATGAGTATATGCTTAAGGATATTGTCATCGTGGATTGTGGTATAGGATTTCCTATGGAGAAAGAATTGGGCGTGGACTTTGTTATCCCGGATATCTCTTACCTGCGGGATAAAACAGATAAAATACGCGCAATCCTTGTGTCTCACGGCCATGAAGATCATACTTCAGCTCTTCCTTATCATTATCGTGATTTAGGCAGTCCACCGATATATACAACGAACCTCACCGCTTCTTTTATCGAAAACAAATTCAAGGAATTTGATATATCTTCACGCGTTGAGAGGATCGCATACAACAAGGAATATGTATTTGGAGATTTTCGTATTCAGTTTATCCATGTAACGCATTCCATCCCCGATACCGCACATATTCTTCTCAAGACACCTGTTGGTGCTTTGTATCACGGCGCAGATTTTAAGTTTGATCTTACTCCGCCTTATGATTCACCACCGGATTTTTATGAGATAACAAAGGCGGGACACGATGGTGTACTTTGTCTTTTATCTGACGCATTGGGGGCTGAACGAGATGGTCTTACCTTATCCGAGGATATAGTTGGTGCGACCTTTGAAGACAGTATGCGCAAGACAAGAGGAAAATTTATCATGACCACTTTTTCCTCAAATATATCACGTATAAGGCAGTGCGTTGATGCAGCTGTCAAGTTTAACAGAAAGATCATATTTTTAGGTCGTTCAATGAGAGAAAACACACGCATTGCCCAGGAAATCAATTATTTACCAATACCTTATAATCTTCTCGGTAAAGAAGAAGAAACCATGAAGATCCCGCCAAACAAAGTATGTCTTATTGTTGCGGGGTCTCAAGGACAATACGGATCTGCCCTTTCCAAACTTGCCAATAAGATGAATAAGTTCGTAAAAATAAAAACAGGAGACAGGGTGATTATATCCTCTGATCCGATACCGGGTAATGAAAACGAAGTGTATGCCCTTATTGAAGATCTGACTAAACAAGGGGCGGATGTCGTTTATTCGGATATCCAGGATCAGCTTCATGCTTCAGGTCATGGTAACAGGGAAGACCTCAAGTATCTTATCCGTTTTACCAACCCGAAATATTTTATACCGATTGGTGGAACTGTCAGGCATCAGCAGCAATACAGAAAACTTGCCGAAGGTTTGGGACACAAACCGGAGTCTGTGTTGCTTCTTGAGGAAGGAAATACTGTTTGGTTTACCAAAAATCAGGCTGTTGCCGGTGAACAGATTGATACAAAAAATATATATGTTGATGCGTATGGCATTGGGGATGTGGGTAATATAGTTTTGCGGGACAGGAAAACACTTTCAAATGAAGGTGTTGTCGTGGCTGTTTTGCCATTTGATTCATCAGGAAGATTAACAAGCAAACCAAAGATCCTGTCAAAAGGTTTTGTTTTTGAAAAAGTAGGAGTTGAATTGTTTGAGAGGTCAGTCGTACTTATCGAAAAAAGGCTAAAACCCCGCGGTGGAGAAAAGCTTGATGCCATTGCTGTAAAGCGAGAGGTCATATCCGCTTTGGAAGAATTTTTTTATAAGGAAACAGGCCGCAGACCTCTTATTGTGGTTGAGACGATTGAAGTATAAAAAAGTCAAAAATTATCTATCATATGGCGACATTACCTGCAAGTTTAAAAAAAATAGCTTTTTTTTTGGAGCGTCTTCCCGGGATCGGTGAAAAAACCGCAAACAGACTGGCAATGTATTTTCTTCGTATGCCTGAGTCAGAACTAAAGGAATTCGCGGTACTCATATCCAATCTCAAATCCCGTACAAAGCTGTGCAGAGAGTGTATGAACCTGACCGAAGAGGATGTGTGTGGTATCTGCAGTGATTCACGGCGTGACCATAGTACCATAACTGTCGTTGAGTCACCCCTTGATCTTCTTTCATTTGAAACAGGGAATATCTATAACGGACTGTATCATGTTCTTCACGGAAGGATTGATCCTTTGAATTCGATCGGACCTGATGAGATATATATTGAGGCACTGCTAAAAAGAATTGATAGATTAATGAGTTCACGCACTCATACATTAAAAGAAGTTATTCTTGCAACTAATCCGGATATGGAAGGGGAAGCAACCGCGCTTTATATTATGAAAAAACTTAAATCCCAGAGCGCGCCTGCTGTCACGCATGGCCCAATCCTTAAAATAACAAGACTTGCCTATGGTCTACCAATGGGAGCAAACCTTGAATATGCAGACTACGGAACACTCGGAAAAGCCATTGAAGGAAGAAGAGACTATTAGGTAGGGTTTTATTTTGTAAGATGTCTTAACTCGTCAGCAATAAGTTGAGCAACAGATACTTCATGCAGTTTATTAAACCTCTGATCATCTTGCAACAGTATGGTATCAGTTGTAAAAAACGCTTCAATCGGTGAATCCTGCAAGCGGGCAGTTATATCTGGTGCAAAGTCGTGGTGTACAACTGCGGTCAAAACACGCTTGGCTCCCCTTTCAAGACAAAGCCGTGACGCATTGACAAGTGTTTTACCTGATGTTGTCATATCATCAACAAGTATGGCGATTTTCCCATTTACATCACCATAAAGGTCAAGCGCATGACTTTCATGAATATGTTGCAGGTCCCGCTTTTTTTCAACAACCGCAATTGTATGGCGGTTTGATCCAAAAAAAGTATCGCTGAATTTACGCGCTCTTTCTACCCCCCCATGATCAGGAGACACCACAGCAACCTGGTCAACGGTTGCCGTATTTTTTCCGAGATATGTTTGTATTTCCCTTGCAAGTAAAGGAAAAGCATCCATATTTTTAAAAGGAATGGAAAATACTCCTTCGGTTGCTTCATCATGCAGGTTTATCGTATAAACCTTATAAAAGCCGATTGATTCAAGAAATTTGATGATCACATTTGCGGATATGCATTCACCTGGCCTGTGTTGAATATCCTGACGCGCATACCCGAAATACGGAATCACGCCTATGACTTTTTGTGCTTCCTGGCGCCGCAGAGCATCACAAAAGAAAAAAAGCTCCATAAGATGGGTGTCTGTCGGATTTGATGTTGACTGGAGTAAAACACATGTTTTATATCTTACGTCTTCTTCTATCCGTATGCGTATCTCAGAGTTTTCAAATCTGACGATTTCCGATTGTGCAATAGGGATATTAATAAGAGCTGCGATTTTATCGCTCAAAGGTTTATTTGCAGTTCCAGAGAAAAGCTTAATCATATAGGATTAGCTATGCAATCTTATTTATCCTTGCTGTTGTGAAATCTCGATCAGTTTTTTTGCGGCAAGTTCCTGAGTTTTTTTTACCGCTTCATTTATTGCCTCAGCAATACGGTTTTCGATAACACCATCAACCGTAATCTCAATAATTTGCTGATCTCCCCTCATAACTATGCGCACTCCGTTTTTTTCAACAGTAATCTCTTCCTGCTGCAGAGCGCTTTGCATTTTCTGAGCTTGTTGCTGTAATTTTTGGATATCTCCCAATCCTCCTAGTGGATTAAACATACAGTTATTGTAATGTGTTAACGAGTTAACGGGTTAACGAGTTAAATGGTTAATCCGCTAATTTGTTAATTCGTTATTATCCGGATGCTTTCTTATTATAGAACTCAACCGTTGCAATCTCAAGCGGAATTGATTCAAGAGGGCTATGTCTTAGATTTGTATACGCTTCACTCAGCAGCTTCATCAGAAGCGTTGTTTCAGACAAAGAGAGCGTAATATTTCTATTGCTTTCTCTTGCAATATTGTGCTTAAGCATGAGATAGTTATGAAGTTCGACCAGTAGTTCTTCAATAAGGCTTTTTACACTTCCTCCCGACTCTGAAAATTCATCAATCCACTTAAGAGCAGCGGACAAGGGTTTGTTGTTATAAATTGAAAGCAGGTTGTTATTTGATCGAAGCCCCACGTATTGTTGTATTTCGTTATAACTTAACTTATGAAGCATCACAAGTTCTTCCAGAAGTTTTGCAGCATCACGAAACGATCCTTCGCTATGATCGGCAATAAGCTCAAGGCAGTCTTGCTGTATTTGAATTTTCTCCTGTTTGCATATACGAGAAAGCATATGGACAAGTTCTTTTTTCTTTCCTTTTCCGAAAGTAACCGGTATACAGCGTGATTGTATGGTTTTAGGAACTTTTTCAATATTCGTTGTTGCGAGTATAAAGATAACGGTTTCCGGAGGTTCTTCCAGAGTTTTAAGAAGCGCATTGAAGCCATCCGTTGTTATCATATGTGCCTCATCAATGATAAAAATTCTGTAACGGCCTGAAATAGGAAGAAAAGAAGACTCCCTTATAAGATTTTTGATCTCGTTTATTCCACGGTTTGACGCAGCATCCAGCTCAACAACATCAGGAAAAGAAGACTTGTCGATGCTTTTGCAATTGGGGCATGTATTGCATGGTTCAACGCTTTTACTGCTGGATTCAAATTTGTTTGAAAGGCAATTGATTGCTTTGGCAAAAATACGCGCGGTTGATGTCTTACCGGTTCCTTTTTGTCCGACAAACAACATTGCATGTGGAATTGATCCGCTTTCCAGTATTTTTCTTATTATTTCCCGTGGTTCACCGTTATCAATTTCCTCAATAGTTTTTGGCCGATAGGTCAAATAATACATCATGAAAATTTCAAATTGACAATATCATATTTGACATTCTTTATACATCTACCTAGTTAGATTTTCAACACCGTGTTTAAGTAACTCGTCAACCATGACTTCAACTTTTTTGTTCCGTTCTGCTGCAAGCAGGACTATCTGAGGATAACAAAGAAAAATTTCGCCCAAAAGCCTTTCTCCGTCTTCAATGGTCTCTTTGTAGGAAAAAGATAGGACTGGAAGGGCAGCATTTTCTTTTTTATAAGTCAATGCAATTGCCTTCATTTTTGTCTTACCGACAAAAATACAGTTTAATTGATAATCAGATAAACCATATGCCTCAAGAAGTGTGGCGACGGTATTTTTTATCCGCTTCCGGTCAATTTTATATCGGGAAGATGTGATAATATGGACCATAATTATTTATCACGCCGGATGTGAAAAAAACTGGTGCGATTTCTTTTTCTTTTTGCCCTCATTTTTATACGTTCTTTTTCTTCCTCTTTTTTCTTGAGTGACGGTTTTCGGTAAAACTGTTTTTTCCGTAGTTCATCAACCACGTTTTCCTCCATAAAAAGCCTAGAGAATTTACGGAACATACTGTCTTTTGTTTCGCCTTTTTTTCTTGTTATAACCACCATTAAATATACACCTCCTTAGAATAAATCGCTTTTTGCAGATGCGATAGTATGATAATACACTTTGATTGTATTATATTTTTTTGATTATTTCAATTAATTGTTTAAGAGTGAGAGCGGTTGGTTTTGCGTCAGGTGTAACAGAAGATCCATTTAAAAGCATGTTTTTAAGGACATGAAGGTACCAGTATCCTTGTGTATCCGCTTGACGTATTTTTGTATATAATGGTGTAAGATCAAGGTCGGGATTGGGTGGTGTTTTTATACGGACTGAACCTCGTTCAGGATCTTTAGTGATAACCAGCTGATAACCCTGTTTTTGAGCGAGGCGTGATGCCTCATCGTTTGCCGTATTCATTGCAAGAGTTTTACCCCATTTTGAATGGAAAACATACCCTTTTTCTATTTCTTTTTCTGCATTGATTTTTGACAGAAATAATACCAAAATTCCATCCAAAAGCTTATGTATGATACTCATGACATCGTCATCTTTTTCGCTATTTTTCTTTAATCCGGAAATGATCTGATGCAGACAAAAATCATATCTGTCGTGCGTTGGTTCAGGATAGTGGACTTCCCCAAAGTGATCAATATCATTTACATGATCGATAATGCGTGTAAGTGCCTCGTTTTTTTTACCATGAGCCATCTGATTTTTCATTATGCTTTCAAAAACCCGTTTTGAAGCGCTTGTTTTTTCCTGCAGTTGGTGATGGTCAAATCTACCAAAACCTGTATCAACATATATTATTTCCGGATTACTGTCAACTGGAACGTTATTCCACTCGGTTTGTTGAGGAGTGTAAACAACCGTAGCCTGTTGCCATCCAGGAAAAAAACGTTTGATCAACCATACTGCCGTAATACAGTCAAGGTCGACCGAGAGATGAGTTACAATCGTTTTCATAGGTCAAATTTGGAACCTTTCTATAAGTTCTTCAACACTTAAAAGGTATGTCTCTTTGCTTGTTCTTTGTTTATATTCAATTTTCTCCCCGGTTTTTTTTGAGACGACAAGACGGACAGGAATACCGATAAGATCTGCATCAGCAAATTTTTCACCCGGTGATACGTTTCGGTCGTCAAAGAGAATCTCAAGTTTGTAGTTGGTAGTTAGTAGATGATATAGATCTAAAACCTTTTTTCTTATCCCATTATCCTCAAGATTAAGACCGACTAAATGGATTTGATATGGCGCGATGCTTTTGGGCCAGACAATACCTTTTTCATCATGATGTTTTTCCACAATTGCAGCCATAGTTCGTCCGATACCTATCCCGTAGCAACCCATATAGTATGGCTTTTGTTTACCATCCCGGTCAATAAAAGTTGCATTTTTCATTAGACGTGTATAGTGATATCCGAGCTGAAATATATTACCAACTTCAATACCTGTTTTTTTGATAAGTTTTTGTTTTCCGTCAACGCTTATATATCCGTCTTTTGCCTCAGCTATATCGACAAGAAGTTTACAGGTAAAATCCCGACCATAATTTACATTCACTGAATCGGTTTTTTCCATTTTTTGTCCGCCGATAAAATTCGTGACTGTTTCAAGAGAGATATCTCCTATATATATTGCTCCTTTGTGTCCCCACGAGTGGACATAACCGCGTTTTGTGCCAATTTTTCTCAAGTCATCATCCGTTGCTTCGTCCAGCTGACCGATCGAATTGGTTGCTCTTTCGAGTTTAGTTTTGTTTACATCAAGATCGCCTCGTATTACGGCAATATATATATCACCAGATACTCTGTTTTTATACACCACATTTTTCAGAAAATGCGAAGCAGGTTTTTTATAGTGGGTCACATTATCATCCATTGTCTTGACCCATTCAGGTTGTTCTACTATTGCAAATGGTTCAGATTTACTATGTTGATTAATAAACCCTCTTGTAAATTGAGCAACATCAACATGAGCACAATACGTACCATCTTCCGTTGTTAAATATGAGGTTTCACCGACCGGCGATTCCAAAACAAACTCATGGCAATATTCTCCTCCGATATATCCATTGTCTGCCTCAACAATTTGAACAGGTATCCCAAGAAGATCAAAGATACGTTTATATGTTTGTGCCATTTTTTCATACTCAGCTTTAAACGTTGCCTCATCAGCATCAAACGAGTATGCATCTTTCATTATAAATTCGCGTACACGCAGCAGCCCTCCCCGTGCACGCAATTCGTCACGGAATTTCGTTGAAAATTGATAAATACAAAAGGGTAGGTCTTTATAGCTTAAGCGAAATTTACGTACCACATCGACAAACATTTCCTCAGCAGTACCACCTAAGGCAAATTCTGTATCTCGGCGATCTTTTACTTTCATGAGTTCAAATCCCGTTGTATTAGTACGATTAGTTTCCTTCCAGAGTTCAAGTGGATGAAGAACAGGCGAGGTCATTTCCTGCGCACCTGTTGCGTCTATCTCTTCTTTTATTACTTTCATTATTTTTTGTTGAACTTTTTGACCTAACGGGAGAAAAAAATAGCGTCCGGCTGTTGATTCACGGACAAATCCGGCCTGAAATAAAAGTTTATGGGACGAGGTTGTAGCATCAGAGGGTGCTTTTCGTAGTGTTTTTCCAAACAATTTTGAATAATACATACGGTCATTATACATCAAGAAGTCTTGTCTTCGTTAGACGTTATTATTTTCGGATTTTTTGTATGATGCAGTCAGCCATCATCTCAGGAGACATGCGGGTTGTGTCGAGTATAAGCTTATAATGGCTTGGCTTAAAAAAATCGTTTCTCCCATAAATCACACTTACTTTTTCAAGCCAGCTTTTATCTCTTTCCATAACCTGCTCCCGCGCTTTTGCAATAGATATTTGCTCTCTCTTGGCAAACCGTTCGTATCGTGTTTTGCTTTCGGCTGTCAGAAGAACGGTAAGGACATCGGGTATATCAATTGCCAATATACCTCCAAGCCATGCATCAACCAACAGATTCCCCGGTTTACCCATGGCTTTTTTTACTGTATCATCTACCTTGCGTGTAATTTGGGAATTTTGTTCTTCTGCTGACAAGAGGTCAAGTTTTTTTTTCTTTGCGATATCTCTGAATATGGAACCTGAGTGTATTATCGGCCATCCAAGTATTTTCTGAAGGCGGCCAATCAGTGTCGATTTTCCCGTACATATTTTACCCGAGATGGTTATTTTTGAATAACTCATCGTGTGATATGGATTTTATGGCCTAATTTGTCTAATACCTTTCCAACCGTTTCCATTTGACCGCTTGAATATGTATCAATTACAAGATCATAAAAATGGGGACTCCAAAAATCATAATCTCCGTAGAGTTTTTTCCATTTTGCGATATTTTCCATTTCTCTTTGTTTGATACGATTTTTTGCTTCTTCAACTGTTATGTTTTCCCTGTTAACGACCCGGTCGATGCGGACAGCTTCTTCAGAACATATAAGAAGAACTTTGCACACTCTTTGGATGTTCTGAGCCATAAAGCCGGAGAGCCACGCTTCATATATTAACCCTTTTTGAGTTGATAATATTTCCTTAGTCATGCCGTCAATTTCTTTTTCATGATTGTCAGATCGTGATAATGCGCCCTGTTTATTTTCGTCAATATTGTGTGTACGGTCATACTCGCGTTGGATAAAACCCGCATTGATGTGTTTCCAGCCAAGAATATCTTGAAGATGTTTTGATAAAGTCGTCGTACCGACTGCGATTTTTCCGGAGACTGTTATGTTATCGAATTTAAGTTTCATATCATATCATTATACAGACAAGAACGCTTTCAGCAAATGTTTCTCAGAGACGCAAAAGACGCATGATATCATTTATCGAGACGAGAATACCGATTGATATAAGAGCAAAAAATCCTATAAGGTTTACGTACCGTTCGAAATTTTTGTTTACTGGTTTTCCCGCAATCCATTCATATATGATAAATACCAGTCTTCCACCGTCAAGGGCTGGAAGCGGAAGAATGTTCATTGCAGCAAGAGATAGGCTGAGAAGTCCGACAACATTGAGTATGTTTTTTACCAGTTTTTCTCCAGAGGTTTGTATAATTTCATTCACAATGCTGTATATTCCGACAGGGCCGGATACGGTTTGGGAAACAGGTTCAAGTGTTTTATCCTTGACTGCTATCTGAAACAGCCTTCCGATAGTTGTATAGTTGTATGCGAGAAGATTGTACGAATGCATAAAGCCCGACAGGATTTTCTGTCGTGGTGTCTGGTATTTTAAGACAACAGCGTCAAGCAGGTTTACTCCGATTATTGCCCGTTTTAATTCTTTATTATAGTATGGGACGACCGGTACAATTTTTTTGACTCCGTTTCTGACATTTTCAGTTTCAAGAAGTACTTCGCTGTCTGCCGAAGATTTGATTGTGTCGATAAGGCTTGATGCTGAGGTAATTGAATGCCATTTGGCTTCTTGTTTGATACCATTTAATCTATAGCGTAGTATAGTGTCCTCAACTGATATTCCGGCTTTTGCGGCAGGAGATTCGGGCGCTATGTGTATGGCAATAACTCTTCCTTCCTGGGTTCCAAAACGGAAATTATAAGGAGAAATGAGAGGAATTGGGTCTGATTGGAAACGGTTAAACCCCAACAATGTATAATATATGGTTACTCCAAGTACTGTATTCATGATTACACCGGCCAGAATAACAACGGTTTTAACAATAGGTTTTTTGTATATGAAGGCTCTTTTTTTTAGAGAAACGCTTAGTGACTGTTTTGTAGGAACATTTTCAATTTCTTCATATTCTTCTCCAAACAGTTTGACAAAACCACCAAGGGGAATAGCATTTATACTGTAAGTAGTTTCACCAATTTTTTTCCCCCAAATACGGGGAGGAAAACCAAATCCAAACTCTTCAACTAGTATGCCGCTTTTTTTGGCTGCAATAAAATGACCGAGTTCATGGATAAGGACAAGGACGGCTATAATAATTACAAACAGTATTAGTGACATGGAGCTTAGATTTTAACAAATTATATTTTTCTGATCTCGCCTTCTTTTGCCTCTTTTATCTCAAGAAGCTCGCCGTTGATTTTTTGTGTATGTATATCAATTTCTTTTTCAAGTCTGTATTTGTCATCTTCGGTCATATCCTTTGCATCAAACGATATCTTTATTTTTTTTCTTACATCATCACGATGATTGCGTACAACGTTTTTTTTCTCTTCAACTTTTTGGGCGACCAGCTTTACGTATTTCTCCCTTTGTTCCTCAGAAAGTGCCGGAATACGGATAACTATTTTTGTTCCCTGAACCTGAGGGGATAGTCCAAGAGGAGATTTAAGAATTGCCTTTTCAATATCAGTAATAGTATTTGGGTCAAAAGGAACAATAAGAAGGGCCGAAGGACCTTCAGTTGTGATAGTTGCCAGTTCAGTAAGTTTAAGTTTTGTTGAGCCACCGTAGGCATCAACCACTAGTTGTTCAATAATTGATGGATTTGCGGTACCGGTGCGGATTGATTTTAAATCTTCTTTTAATGATAAAACGGTTTGAAGAAGTTGTTTTTTAAATTCGGTGAGATCCATATTAAAAAAAAGTTTTTAATGACTACAGATATAGTACAGGGTTATTTACCAAGAGTCCATCGTAAGATTCTTTTTACCTTGATATTTTCCCCAAATTTCAAGACCATTTCATTGAAAAGATCTTCCAGTTTTTTTGACGGATCTCGAATATAAACCTGCTTCATAAGTTCCTCAACAGTTTCTGCAGGCATTGAAGCAAGTTGCATCGCAAACTCAGATCCTATTTTTTGAAACTCACTGTTTCCTGAAACAAAATCGGTTTCACAAAGAATTTCAATGAGTGTTGCAATCTGTTTATTATGATGCACATAAGAAAAAATTGCTCCCTGATGGGTAGATCTTCCAGCTTTTTCACTTACTTTTTCCGCACCCCACTGTATAAGAAGTTTTTTTGCTTTTTCAATATTGTTTTGAGTTTCTTCAAGCGCTTTTTTGCATAAGGAGAAGGAAACACCTGTTTCTTCACGGAGAGTTTTAAGTTTGGGATAATCAACCTTTACATTACTTTGCGTGGGCATAGGAATCAATGATGTCTTTGATAACAAGCTGTGCAGAGGATGAAGAATCGTCATTGCCAACAATAGGATATGCGATTTGGTCTGGATTTGCATTTGTGTCAAGAAGAGCTACAACAGGTATAGAGTTTTTTTGTGCTTCATTTAGGGCGTTTTTTTCTTTGCGCACATCTGCCAAAATCATAAGATCGGGCTTTTTTTTCAATTGAGCTAATCCAAAATACAATTTTTTAAGACGATTCAGTTCTTTATTCAGCTTTGTTCTTTCGTGTTTAACAAACTTATCCCACTCCCCTCTTGTTTTGGCGTCTTCAAGTTCATTCATCTTTTTAACATTTTTCATGAGGGTTTCAAAATTCGTAAGTAACCCAGGCATCCACTTGACAGTGATAAAAGGGATCCCATATTCCTTGCAGAGACCCTCAACAAAAGAGCTTACTGTTTTTTTTGTAGCAACGACAAGGAGGCTTTTTCCTTCAGCGGCCTGTTCTTTCAGAAACTTTTGAGCAGCTTCAATTTGGGAAAGTGTTTGGGTAAGATCAATGATTGCGGTACCGTTTACAATCTTGTAGACATATTTTCGGGCTTTCGGATGTAAGCGGTTTTTTTTATGACCCAAATGTACTCCAGCATTGAATAACCGTTCAATTTCGGCAGTTTTGTTTTCTTGATCTTTCATATACTTTTTATCCCTTCGCTCTTTTTCAATATAAATAAAAGTGCTACGGGTCAGCATGTCATCATTACGCAACCGCGAAGCTTCTTTATTACAACACTTGCGAAGTGGTATTACATTGTAACAGCGCTGTGGTATTTTTGCAAGAGAAAGAAATTCAAAAGGCGTTATCTAGATTTATCCTTTTTTTCTGCCACTTTTTTGTAAATATTGATATCGGCAGGAAGACCGAGTTTTTGTATCATCCTTAACTGATTGCGTAATTTTTTGACCTCTTTATCAGTCATATGGCAAGATAATAAAACTATTTATACACATTATATATGTATTTTTTTATGTTGTAAAGAGTAAATTACAAGTGTTACAATATGAGGTATGAAAATAGCAATATTAGGCGGTGCATTTGATCCTCCTCATATAGGTCACCAGTGGGTTGCGTCCCAAGTCCTGGAAAAATTTGCGATGGATGAGGTTTGGCTTATGGTCTGTTATACGTATTTTCCCGAGTTTCCGATCAAATACAGCCGTATTACTTCCTATAAAAAAAGATATAAAATGGCATCCTTCTTACAAAAAAAACAGATTAAAGTGTCTGATTTTGAATACAGATACAATAAGGCAAGCAGAACAATAGATACATTAGCTCTTCTTACTCAGAAAAACCCCCAGCATAAATTTTATTGGATTATCGGATCAGATATTCTTGCCTCGTTTCATTTATGGGACAGATGGGAAGAATTGATACAAAAGTATAATTTCATCATTTTTCCCCGGGACACTGATCTTTCCACTCTTGAGACTCGTGTAAAGCATTTTTTTAAGCTTCAGCGCATACCGAAAAATATATTGATTGCCAAAGGAGAACCAATCGTAAGCAATATTGCATCAACCCATATACGAAAACGCATTCGTGCAAATTTACCGATTGACTCTTTTGTGCCAAAACACATTACAGAATATATCTTAAAAAACAATCTATATATATGCTTGAAATAGATCCCAAAAAAGAGACAGAAAAAATCGTTCGTTTGCTTAAATCCACTCTTAAAAAAACAGGTTTAAAAAAATACATCATTGGTTGGTCCGGAGGAATTGATTCAACGGTTTGTTTGTATTTACTTACCAAAGCTGTCCCTGCCCGTCAAATACATCTTTTACATATGCCGTATTTTGAAACTCAAATAAACGATTTGCAAGAACTTATAAAAACCCATAGTTTTTTACACGACATACAAATACATGAGATATCTATACGAAACACTGTTGATCAAGTGTGGGGCACTGTTTCAATGCCCACTATCACCGGCAAGAGCGTCGCTTTAACGGAAAAGATTGATAGAGTACGCAAAGGGAATATAATTGCGCGTGTACGAATGATTATATTATTTGATTTTTCAAAAAAGACAAACGGATTGGTTTGCGGCACAGAAAACAAGACTGAACAACTTCTGGGTTATTTTACGAGATATGGAGATGAAGCTTCTGATATTGAGCCGATTCGATCTCTTTATAAAACAGAAGTATTTGAATTGGCTAAGTATCTAGGAGTGCCGGAGAATTTCATTAATAGAAAACCTTCAGCAAATCTATGGGATGGGCAGACAGATGAGGGTGAGTTTGGATTTACCTACAAAGATGCAGATAGCGTTTTATCTGGAAACTTAAAAGGTGTATCACAAGAAATAATTCGAAAGATTGAAGAACGTGTAAAACAAAACGCATTCAAGCATGAAGTTCCCTACTCACTTTAATTCAATTTTCTGTCCGGGTTTTGGGTAATTGAATGCAAATATGCCTGTTGTCGGGTCTTTTTCAGTAAAATGGCGCCATACTGATATTTCAAGATATCGATTATCTTTTGCACCGGATGAACCAGGATACAGCACCAATTCTCCCGGGGTACCACCAAACAGATTTGATGTGTACTTTGCTTTTTTTTCCACGCCGTTTATAGTAAGAGGTACCAGTTCTCCAAGTTCATATTTTCCTTTTAGGTCTTCATGAGTAATGGTTGTTTTTATGTTTCCGTGATTGTCAATATGGCCGATATAAAAGTCCTGAATACCAGCAATATTATTTGCAGGTGTCTCTTCAAGTTCAAGCTCATCCTCCATTTCATCCATAAGATGTGCGGAAATTCTTGAGTAAAGGTCGCGCGATCTGAACTGGCTTCCTTTATCAAGTCCGGGGTATAAATATACTTTTTCAATTTGTTTACGAATAAAAGAAAAATCATAGCCGGCATTTGGGCCACAAATCCATATACCCGAAAGCAGCTTAATAAGAAGAAACTCTGCTCCTTTTGCGGCTTCAACTCCCTCTTGAGTCTGGATTCTGGGATCGGTGTTTTGGAAAATTACCGTATTGTTTGGATCGCCGTATCTTTCTTCGGTAAGTGTAACTTGTTGTAGTAAGAAACCGGTATGAATAGTTGAAGGGGTACTTCCAACAAAAGATATTCTAGCACCATGTGGATCTTTTAAAAAACCTTCAACCGCACTTCTGACTTCTTGACAATTTAAATGGTCAAACCCCCAGTCTGCAATAACAATAAGTTTTTTCATAATAGTAATTCAAAAAAATAAATTAGCAACAATGGTAAAAATAACAGCAACCACAATCACCGCTGACGCGATAACTGCGAAATAATTATACCAGCGTTTATTGATATATTTCCCCATGATCTCTTTGTTATTTGATGTCTGCAGTAAAAAAAAGAACATAACAGGTAAGAGAATCCCGTTTAATGATTGAGTAAAAAAGACAATGGTAAAAAGCGAGATTGAAGGCGACATAACAATTAACGCAGGTATAATCAACTGGAAAAGAAATATACCGTAAAAAAGCCCACCCTTTGTAAAAGGGGCATCAAGGCTTCCTTCAAATCCGAAAAATTCAGAAAATGCATAAGCGGTTGTGAGTGATATGACAACAATTCCCATGAAGCCCGCATTAAAAATACCGAATCCAAATAGGGTTGAAGCAAGTTCACCAGCAAAAGGCTTGATGGCAAGGGCTGCCTGTTCTCCGGATACAAGCGGGATTTTATACGCAAAAAGCGTTGCGGCGGTTGCAACTATCATGAAAAAGGAAAAAAAATTCGTTATAAATGCACCAAAATACGTCTCAACTTGAGAAAACCGCAGATTCTTGATGGTAAGTTTTTTATCAAGAACATAGCTTTGTACAAAAAACTGCCCCCACGGAGTGATAGTTGTTCCCAAAACCGCAATTGAAGCGAAAACAAAATCCCTTGAAAAAGTCAGGTTTCTAGGAATGACAACACTTGTTAGAGCAAGCCCCCAATCGGGCTTGGCTTTGAACGCCGACACAATATAACATATATAGAAAAGTGCAGAAATAAGAAAAATATTCTGATTTGTGCGGTAGTTCCCTTTTACTACAAATAAAAAAGAGGCTATGATGATCAAAAGAATTAGTACAAGGGCGGGGAGATTAAAAAGCGACCCTGTTATTTTTATAGCAGCAAAGTTTGCGATAAGAGTGCCCGTATTGGCTATAAACAAACTGGTAAAGACAAGAACGGCCATTTTTACGCCAAAGCGCTCCCTTATGATGTCCCCAAGTCCCTTACCGGTTACAATTGCAATGCGTACGCCCATTTCTTGGGTTATGGCAAGAAGAAACGTGATAATAAGCAAAACAAAGAGTATGGAGTAGCCGAATTTGGCACCAACCAGGGAATACGTTGCTACACCCGCTGCGTCATTATCTGCCATGGCAGTGATAGTTGCAGGTCCAAAAATACTTAAAGAAATAAGGAAGCTTGTTCTGAAACGATAAAAAAACGAAACCACACGTTTATCAAATAATGTATTCATACTAATTATCCAATCGTTTTGTCATATATTCGGTAATATGGTCAAAAGTTAGTATACCTAGAATATGTTTGTCTTTATCAACAACCGGGAGCGCTGGCAGTCTATACCTCAATATTTTGCGTATTGCAATTTCAATAGGTGTTGTTATCCGTATTTCAATAAGATTTTGAACCATGAATTTATACACCGGTGTGTCCCATTCATTCAACAATAGGTCATGCAGATTAAAAACACCGACGAGTTGTTTATCAGTATTTACCACATAGATGGCTGCTATAAAAGAAAATTCACGGGTTTCTTTTTTGATTTGGTCGATTACTTTACGTGTAGTGTCAATAGGCGAAACAGTAAGATATTCCGAGGTGATAAAGCGTCCGATAGATGTACGGGATAAGCCAATAAGATGCATAAGCTCCTTTTTTGTTTTTTCATTTACAAGGCTTAAAATCTCGTCTCTTTTCTTTTTGGAAATAGCCAAAAGTATATCAACCGCCTCATCAGGCTGTATGCTTTCAATAACGGATGCCGACTTTTTCGGCTCCCAGTATTGGATGAGGTCCCGCTGGTAATTGATGTTAAGGTTTTCTACAACTTCAGATGAGAAATTTTTGTCAAGTATATTGAGAAATTTGCGGACATTTTTTTCATTTGTCTGTTCAAGGTAGTCTGCAAGATCTTCAGGACGAATATTTTGCAGTTTATTATCGGTGATTTTTAACTTCACTTTGCCCCGTGAGAGTTCAAGAGGTTGAATATCTCCCCAAGGAAGAAAATCAGAAGTCAGATTATAATTAAAAATACGCAAGAATCTCAGCACAAGCGATTCGATTCCCAGCCTCCTAAGAACTCCAAGGAGTCCCACATCTACTCCGGTTATATACAGTTCATATAGGTTTGTTGTCACCTTTTCCTGTATGGATACATCGTTTACCCGTACTATCTTATTTCCTCCGATATCTATTATTTGTTTATCAAGAAGATTTTTTTTGATAAAAAGTTCGTTTTCAGTCAATTCTCCTATAAGATAGGCTTTTTTGATCACAATGGTTATCCCGATATGTAAAACATAGGAAAAAGGAAGAATCAATTTGGTTTTTTTCAATGTGCGGATTACGAGCTTGGATACAACGGGGTTTGCAGATGCAACAAATATGATATCTTCAAGTGCCCCTACTTCGATCCGATCCTCAGTATATATTCTTTTTCCTTCCAATTCGGAAAAATAAAGCATGATTCCATAGTACACGTTGAATATTTAATGTTCAAGTTAAAAAATGATTCTATTTACTTATTTCATACATTATGTTTTATATTCCTATTACATTTTTGATGTTATAATAGAGAGGATGGACAAAAAATTGGGTGCATTACTATTAATATTCTTCTTGTCATTTTCAATATTTATTACTGCTCTTTTTTTTAACCAGCCGTTAGCTAAATTTACGCGCGCAAAGGAGGACTTTCTTCCTTCAGCTACATCGTCGCTCATATTTGCCTATCCTTTGACCGTAAAGGCTGATAATACTTCTGAAAGTACAATAAACGTGTTTGTGCGCAGTGAAAAAGGCATGCCTGTCAAAGAGCAGAGAATCACTATTACCTCATCAATCGGACGGATAAAAGAGCCTGAGGTAGTAACTGACGATCAGGGGAAGGCAAGCTTTCATGTAGTTTCAGCAACTGAGGGTGTTGCGCAGATTGAAGCATATATCGGTGGTTCGCTAAAGTTAGATCAGAAATTATCCATTAAATTTAATTAACCTATGACGACAAAAAAAATTACCAAAGTTGTTGTACCGGCTGCTGGATTTGGCACAAGGTTTCTTCCGCAGACAAAAGCTCTGCCTAAGGAAATGCTGCCGATTGTAGATAAGCCTGTTATACAGTATGTTGTTGAGGAAGCTGTAAATTCAGGTATAAATAACATTATTATTGTAACCGGAGCGAATAAACGCGCGATTGAGGATCATTTTGATGTTCCAAATGAAGATTTGGTAAAAAATCTTATGGCCGGAAACAAAGAAAAAGTTCTGGCAGAGATAAAACGGATATCCGACATGGCAAATTTCATATATGTTCGTCAAAAGGGACCGTATGGTAATGGTACGCCTGTTTTGACGGTTGAGCCCGTTATCGAAGATGAGCCTTTTGCCGTACTGTGGGGAGATGAGTTTATCTACTCTAATCCGCCTCGTTTAAAACAGATGATAGAGGTGCATGAAAAATATGGAGGAGTTGTGATATCCGGGGTAAAGATTGAAAAAAAAGAAGATCTGAAGAGGTATGGTATAGCAGAACTTGAGCATGTAGAGGGCAACATACATAAAATTATCCGGATTGTAGAAAAACCAGGTCCGGAAGAAGCTCCGTCAAATATCGCAACCCATGGAGGCTATATCTTACCACCCGAAGTTTTTGGCGCATTAAAACGACTTAAACCCGGAAAAGGCGGAGAAATTTGGTTAGTCGATGCGATTAATCTTCTGAAAAAAGAAGGTGTTCCGGTCTATACGGTTGTCATCAAAGACGGGAAATATTATGATACGGGTAATAAATTCGAGTATCTTAAAACAATGGTCGAATTTGCCCTTCAACATAAAGAACTAAACGGTGACTTCACAAAATTCCTGAAAGGTTTGAAACTATGATACTTTGCAGATTTGAGGATGGTGGTAAAGCGAGCTTGCGTCATGTAACCGTGACCGGAATAGTTCTGAATCAAAAGAGACAAATTATTTTAGTGAAAAGAGCCAAGCACCTGATAAACCCCGGTAAATATGCACTACCTGGTGGTTTTTTGGATCGTGATGAAACAACTACTAAGTGTATACTGCGAGAAACCCTTGAGGAAACAGGGTATACGGCACGCATAGTATCTTTATTTCGCATAAACGACAATCCGAATAGGCCTAAAGAAGATAGACAAAATGTTGACTTTGTTTATATACTGGATTCCCTTGACAAAAAGCAGAAAGAAGATACAGAATCGACCGATGTCTCATGGTTTGATCTTAATGCGATACCCGATGAAGAAAACATGGCATTTGATCATAGAGAAACGATTGTACTATATCAAAAGCATCTTAAATCTCCTTTTAGTCTGCCCTATATGCGTTAATACGTAATAAAAAAAATACTCTACCTGATTAATTTAATGGGCTAAGTATTAAGTATGTAGTTGATTTGCAGCGAATTTAGTTCACTAAACGGGCTAGGAATATGACTGTTTATATGGTACAGTCAAACAATTTCCGTTTGCGTTAACGGAATCCGCCTTTGTTCTCACAAAAACGGATATTTATTCTTTTTGATCCTAAAATCAAAAAAAATAAAAAAGAAAGGAGGTGATCCATCCGCTCCTTCCAGAACGGATACCTTGTTACGACTTAACCCCCATCGCCGAAAGTATCTTCTCCCACCAAGGCGAGATTCAGATATCAACGACTTTGTTGGCTTGACGGGCGGTGTGTGCAAGAGGCAAGAACGTATTCACCGTGGTGTGACTGACCCACGATTACTACCAATTCCGCGTTCATGAGGTCGAGTTGCAGACCTCAATCCCCACTGAGGATGAGTTTATAAGGATTTGCTCCGTCTTACGACGTGGCAGAACCCATTGTCTCCTCCATTGTAACATGTGTGTAGCCCAAGGTATAAGGACCATGCTGACTTGACGTCTGCCCCTCCTTCCTTCCCAGCAAAGCTGGGACCGTTTCTTGTGACAGATTTAACACAAGATAGGGGTTGCGCTCGTTGTCCCACTTAAGGGCACTCCTCACGGAACGAGCTGACGACAGCCATGCAGCACCTGTGCTAACCTTCTTGCGAACGCCCTACATTTCTGCAGGGTTGGACGCTAGCATGTCAAACCTTGGTGAGGTTCTTCGGTTCGTATCGAATTGAACCACATGTTCCACTGGTTGTGTGCCTCCCCGCCAATTCCTTTGAGTTTTAACCTTGCGGTCGTACTCCCCAGGCGGTCTGCTTAACGGGTTACCTTTCCCACACCCCCGCATAAATGCGTGGATGCAGGTAGCAGACATTCGTTTAGGGCCAGGACTACGCAGGTCTCTAATCTGCTTCGCTCCCCTAGCTTTCGTGTCTCAGCGTCAGTTTTCTCCCAGAGACTTGCCTTCGCCATTGGTGTTCCCCAAGGTATCAACGCATTTCACTACTCCTCCTTGAGTTCCAGTCTCCCTAAAGAAAACTCAATCCCGCCAGTTTTTTTACACATTTCTATGTTAAGCATAGAGATTTAAATAAAAACTTAACGGGACGCCTACACGACCCTTTACGCCCAATAAAACCGGATAATGCTTGGAGCCCACGTATTACCGACGCTTCTGGCACGCAGTTAGCGGCTCCTTTCTAGCAGGGTACCGTCAAAGCCAGCTGAGCTGGCCTTTCTTCCCCTGCCACAGTAGTTTACACTCCGAAAAGCTTATTCCTACACGCGGCGTCGCGCGGTCAGACTTTCGTCCATTGCCGACTATTCCTGATTGCTGCCTCCCGTAGGAGTGGGGGCCGTGTCTCAGTCCCCCTCTGGCTGATCATCCTCTAAGATCAGCTACCCGTCATAGGCTTGGTAAGCCATTACCTTACCAACTACCTGATAGGATACAGGCCCATCCCTTGGCGAACAGTTATGTTCTTTAGTCCCGCAGAGCGGGACACCATAAAGTATTACTCCCGCTTTCGCGGGACTATCCTCTACCTAGGGGCAGGTTCCTGTATATTACTCAGCCGTCCGCCGCTCCCCTTTCCGCCTTGCGGCAAAAAGGGAACGCACGACTTGCATATCTCAAGCACGCCGCTAGCATTCATCCTGAGCCAGGATCAAACTCTTAAAAAATCAGGCACATTCTGTACCTGATATTTAGAAACCAGATACCGTTTGGTATCCGGATCCTAACCCGTTTAACGAACTAAAATATTCATTGCTGCTGAAACTGATTTTCAAAGAACAAAAAAGAAAGTGCTTATTTTGAAGCTCATACCATTGTATCCTGTGAGGATTAAATTGTCAAGCGAGAGTTAATAGATCAGTAAACTGATTAATACTAATTCCTGGTGTAAGAGGCTATTTTTTGTACCACGCCTTTCTCCTTATCTAAAACAGCCAGTCCATATATAGCCGCATCACTAAAATGCGGTGTTTTGTTTACCTCGATTTTTACTTCCTGATTTAAAAAAGTATCAAGCCCTTCAATTGCCGCGAGCTTTCCTGTAAGAAAAATGCCGGTGTCAAACACTTCATCAACGACTTCGGGAGGCGAGAGTTCAATAAGTTCTTTAATTGCATCCGTTATCTGGATAAAGTTGTTATATAAAGCCTCCCTGACATCGCTTGTTTTTATTTTAACTGATTTGGGTAATCCGTTTTCCAGTGATTTTCCCCGGACAAGCTGTATCTTTTCTTCTCCGGTAAAATTAAAGCATTCAAGTTTCAGTCTTTCACATGTCGCTTCACCCAAAACAACACCGTGTTTCAGATATACATAGTTTGCGATAAGTTTATCCATATGTTCACCCGCATTTTTAAGTGTTTTGTTTGTGACTATACCACCACCGCTTATAATGCTTATTTCAATAAGACCTCCTCCCATATCAAGAATTAGATTTGGTTTATGAGAGAATATGTTTATATCACACCCGGCAGCTGATGCAAGAGGTTTTTTGATGAGCGTAACAGAATTGCATTGTGCTTTTAATATGGCTTCCTCAACTGCTTTTTGTTCGATTTCGGTTGTGATCACGGGAAAAACTGCCAATGCCTCAAGAGGAGGTTGTATAAAAATCCTGCTTTGTAAATAAGGCGAAACCGATCGCTCGATAAATTTTTTAATAAGGGCAACTTCTGCATCAAAATCCGAGACTATACCACTGATTATAGGACGTATAATTTTTAGAAACTCAGGTGTTTTTCCCATGATATTTTTTGCTTCGGTTCCGAAAAAGATATAGTCTTTGACTTCGGTGTTATATGCAAGAAAGCTTGGTTCCTTAAGCACGATTCCTTTATCTTTTATGGCAATTCTGGTAGTTGTAGTACCCAAATCAAAATATACCTTAAATCCTGTAAAAAACGGTAATGAAATATTTCGCAAGGTATCAAACAATGAAGTCATATATGTTATTATTATAACCGAAAGATATGAAAAAATATCTTGCATTCTTTATCATCTCGCTTCTTATTTTCTCTTACCATTTTGCCAAAACAAAGCATGGGGTATATGGTGATGGTAATGGTTATTTTTCATTGGCTCATACATTTTATTTTCAAAAAGATTTGCATTTTGAACCCATATACAGACACCTATCGCAATTTAAAGGATCCTCTTATACGTTTAGCAGGATTTTTTGGGATACGGGAAAAACACAAACCGGTAATATAAACTGTCCATGGCTTATCGGGACAGCACTTTTTTGGTTTCCGTCCTTTGCTCTGATTGATATATTCACCGGATTTTTTCAAATCAGCACAGACATGTTTCATCCCGCGTATGAATTCGGCTGCGGCATGACAGGAATTATCCTAGTAATAATCGGCCTCATCCTTATCGAAAAAATCCTTATCAGTATGTTTGATTCCAAAGCAGCTTCGCAAACTGTCATTGCTACTTATGTATCAACTCAACTTTTGTACTATGCTTCATTTGAACCAGCTCTTTCTCACCAGGTTACATTTTTTCTTTTCTCCCTTTTTCTTTTTACTTTGCAAAAGACACAAAAAACAATAAGATCCTGTCTTATTTTGGGATTATCTGCAGGATTGATTTTTATCACCAGGATAGGTGATGTTGTCTTGTTGTTGCCGTTTGTTTTTCTGAAGATCGTTTTTTTATATAAACTGAGGAAATACAAAGGGATCCTTTTATTTCTTTTGGCTTTTTCATTGGCAGCACTTCCCCAACTGATTTTTCAACAGCTTATGTATGGTAATTTTATGCAATCTCCGTATTTGTTGGATGAAACAACACAAATCAAAATAGCGACTACCAAAGCCTTATACAATCATTTATTTGGGGTAGGTGGCGGTTTGTTTATCTGGTCCCCCTTGTTAGGGGCAGCAATAGTTGGGTTAGTCAAACTTACCCGCAGCAGGAAATTGTCTGGACAAAGCAAAGTTTATCTTTTATCCTTTACCGGATATTCTTTTTTTGTAGCTTCTTGGAGTGCTATTGCCCCTGTCGGTTTCGGAAATCGTTTTTTCATTTCAGTACTTCCCTTTATGACAATTGGCTTGGCACACATGTTTAAATCATATGAGAAGAATGTGCGCTTGTTTAGCATGTTTTGTATGGTTTGGAATGCTCTTCTTCTTGTGCAGTTTTATTTTGATCGGGTGCGTATGGTTGACAGAGAGGGTTTGACTTATGCAAACTTGATTACCGGCCAGATTACTGTTTTTTTGGAACTCCTGCATCAGTTCCGGATTTGATACAATAACGTATATGATGAAAATACAGAGATATTTATACTACGTGCTTTTTTTTATTACTCCTTTTGTCATGTTCAAAAACACTTCTGAGCTTTTTGAGTTCAACAAAATGATTTTTATATATATTCTAGTGACTCTCATTGCAGGTTTGTGGATCTTGCGCATGATACAAGCTGAAAGATTTTTATTTAAAAAAACTCCCATCGATCTGTTTATCGGTGTGTTTTTCCTGTCGCAGATCGTATCCACTATCTTTTCAATAGATAGGCATACCTCAATTTTCGGTTATTATGGCCGCTTCAACGGAGGAATGCTTTCTCTTATTACCTATATAGTTTTGTTTTACAGTCTTGTCGAGTTTCTTCATCATGATATGTCAAGGGCTGTATCATTTATCCGTAAGTTTCTGAACATTACCCTGCTTTCTTCATTTCTTGTTATTCTATGGGGTTTACCGGGAAGAATCGGGCATGATTTGTCATGCCTTGTGTTTACCGGAGTTTTTGACAATGCCTGTTGGACTGCGCAATTTGATCCGGCCGCACGCATGTTTTCAACCCTTGGTCAACCGAATTGGCTTGGAGCATACTTGTCGATAGTATTTTTTTTCATTTTATATCTGTTTTTTACATCATCAAATAATTGGAATCAAGATAATAAATCTCTTATTCTGCGCATAGGAAGCCATCCGATATTTTATTATGTATTGCTTTTTATCAACCTTATTGCAATCTATTTTACAAACTCCCGGTCCACTAATTTATCCATAGCTGTCTCATCTGCATTGTTTTTGGTTTGGTTTCTTTTAAACAGAAAAAAAGTTAGCTTACCTCATGCAAGGAAAAAAGTGCTTGTGTTTATATTCGGTCTATTGATTTGTGTAATGATTTTCAAGACAGGTATTGCATCAATTGATAAGTACCTGCTTTTGGATACCTACAAGCAGGTTTTAAACAAAGAAAATAACAGTCAAGTTCAAATGGCAGGTAAAACAGCTGACGCAGTGCAAAACCCTCCTTTGAAAATAACCGAGTCATTCGATATTAGACAAATTGTCTGGAAGGGAGCAGTGCAACTTGGCATGGACTATCCACTTTTTGGCACAGGTGTTGAAACATTTGCCTATTCGTATTATTTTGTAAGACCTGCTGAACACAATCTAACATCCGAATGGGATTATCTTTATAATAAGGCACATAATGAGTACCTGAATTATTTTGCAACTACAGGCTTTCTTGGATTAGGTTCTTATCTTATGCTGCTTGCAGCAATAAGCATATTGAGTCTTTATGGAAGTATGCGTAGTTTTAAAAGTAAGCCGGATTCAGACGGATTGTTTGCGTCCTTTCTTCAGCTGTGCCTGTTTGCCTCTTGGGTCACCATACTTGTCACAAATTTTTTTGGATTTTCAACAACAACCATAAATCTATATTTTTTTTCACTACCTGCCATAATTTATATACTTCAACTGCAAAAAGATAAAAAAAATGCATCGGAAATATCATATAAAGCAAACACGAAAAGTCCTTCAAATGTTGTTGGGTTTGGTATAACATTTCTTGTTACCTTGTACCTCATACAGTATTTCGCATCATACTGGTATGCTGATATTAAATACGCTCTTGCTGAAAATCATGCAAAAATAAATCAGGACTATCAAAGTGCGGTTGTGCATTTGACACGGGCAATGGAGCTTCATCCCGAACATGTATATGAAGACAAGCTTTCTTTTTATCTGGCAAATTTGGCTTTTTTAGCATCATATCAAAAAGATACCCGCCTGGTTCAAGAATATTCAAATGCGTCTGATTCATATAATACAAGCAGCCTTAACCAATCACCACAAAACATCCTGTATTTGAAAACACGTATAAAAAATCTGTACATTTATTATCAGATAACGCTTGATAAGAAATACCTTGTTCAAGGCATAGAAGTACTTCATCAAGCACGGAAATTATCACCAACTGATCCGAAACTACCGTATTTTCTTTCAACGTATTATTCTTTGTTATATGATGAAGAAAAAGATGCCAAGAAAAAATCCGAATACCAGGTATCATCTCTTGATGCTATTGATACTTCAATTCATCTTAAAAACGACTATTATGAAAGCTATTATCTGAAAGCACAACTTTTAAAAAAATACGGAAAAAACAAAGAAGCAAGAGAAACGCTTTCATATATCCTGAAAACACTAAGTCCAAACAACGCGGAAATAATGAAGGAGCTTGAGACGCTGAAATAAGACCGACTTTGTTTATTCTTCAGGCGTCGGGAATGGAGTTAAGGGAGTTGAATTGGGACTCCCCAAAACATACTTACAGACACCGCAACCCGTACATGTTTTGGCAACACAAGGGGCTGGGGCAGGTTCTGCGCAGAATCCTGACATACTGACACCCGGTCCTTTGTCATTTACATAGTTCTCAATACAGGAAAAAAGATAATAATACTGACCGTTTACCGTATCCGCGGTTAATGCATACGAATATGAAGTGTTTGGATCACTGGGGAGCTTGGTCATATAAACTTTATCATTAGTCAAACAGGATGGGGATGAGCAAAATTTTCCGCCAAAAGGAACCGAGGTTGGGTATACTTTTTTATCTTCATAATACAACTCAAGTGCTTTCTGCACTTGCGAAAGGTCGTTTTTGCGTCTTGCGTCTCTTCCCTTTTGCAGGGAGTTGAGAACATTCCCTGATATAAGTCCGGTTAAAATACCTAGGATTACCATGATCAGTATAAGCTCAATCAAAGTAAATCCCTGTGTTTTCCATACCTTTCTTCGTGCTGACATATCATCATTCTAATGAAGATATCAGAAAAAGTAAAGAAAAACCTAATCGGCATTTTCGTGTTCTGTAAATTCCCGAAGAATCGGGTGCTTAATAAACAGAAGAAAAATATAAAAGTAAAGAATCAGAATGACAAGAAAATAATGATTAAAAAAACTATAAAAGGCAAAAAAATGAAGGAAAAAAAGAACTGTGATGGTGGACGCCAAGAAGTCAAGCCTTTTTTTGACGTAGAAAAGATACACAAAACAAAACAAAACAGCCGAAAAAAGTATAGGTATCCTGCCAGTTATAAAAACTGAAAGAAAAGTAGGAACAGATAGACTATTACGTACCGGTGCTGCAAGATCTCCACGAAAAAAGGTGTAAATTGTGTTTCTCAAAAAAGCAGAAGTATCGATGAAGAAAAAAACTAGGGTGATTGTTATCGCAGGTACAAAAGCCAGGATATTAGCTTTAACATTTTTTAAGATTTTGTTCTGTTTTATTAAAAATGGAATAAGTACGATTAAATGCTGTTTGATGGCAAAAAAGAATGACAGAGACATCAAAGCAAAAAAGAATTTTTTTCTATGAAAAAAATAAAAAAACAACATAAAAAATAAAAATATTGCTGTTTCCTGATACATATGTTCAAGCATATAACTTGATCTCGGCAGAAACAGATAGCAAAAAATAAAGAGATTAAGAAATTTGTCATGCTGACTCTTTTCGGTATACAGGCTATAAAAAATATAGGAAATTATCAAATTAAAAAAAACTATAGAGACACGCGGATCCTGAAATAGGATTGTGAAGGGCGCAACAATAATAAAACTGAGCGGTAAATGAGGAAAGTAATCCGGTATTACGTTTGGATAAACTTGGGAAAACCGTGAAGTATATGGGTTGATTCCTTTAAGAAAAAAAATCGAACTTTCTTTTACCGTAGTAAAGCAGTCGCAGATTGGGTTTGGGGACTGAATCAGAGTCCAAAATGAGCTTGCTATATAAAAAAAAAGTATTAATATCAAATAAAACCGGTGTTGTTTGCAATTTGCAAAAAAGTACGCAAGAAAGACAAAAAGCAAGGAAAAAAAACTTATGAGATACCATGTAAGTGAGGCAGGATTTTGATATAATCCACCGTAAGATAAGCCTGAATAAAAAAGTAACATGAAGAAACAAAATGAAACGTTTTTTTGCACGGATTTTGTTGTTAGGAAAACATTTTCAATCCATTTCTGTTGAAAGATAAGAAGAAATAAAATGAACAGAATACCAAGAAACGAAGTAAAGGTAAAAAAACCTAAGTTAGGAACGATACTGAAAATAAGCACAACCAAAATCAACAGATATGTTCCGATTGTTTTCCTCATTTCTTTTTATATTATTCTTTTTTTTCTATTTAAAGATAAGTTCCTTATCACTCCTGATTTTGATCGAAGCGATTCGTTCCATTTTAACATATCATTAAAACATCATTTATGGCAGTCTTTACAAAATAATACCCTTCCTTTCTGGACGGATAAACTACAAGGGGGATTTCCTCTGTTTGCCGAGGGACAGACAGGTTCTCTCTATCTTCCGAATATTGTTATATTTAAACTCTTTGAATTTATTCCTGCATATAACTTATTGATTATCTTCTCATTATTTTTTCTCTCATTTGCTACTTATTTATTTCTCATAACACTTGGCTCTTTCAGATTATTGGCTTTACTTTTAGCGTTGACATTTACTTTTAGCGGCGTCATTACCTATCGTTTAGTGCATCTCAATTTATTGCAAACCGTTTCAATCGGACTCTTTCTTTTTTATACAGTCACTAAATGGAGAAACAGTCCGGGATTATGGCAGACTACGAGTACAATTTTTTTTATGACCCAAATGATTTTCGCAGGTCATTTTCAGGCGGCTTTCATAGTTTTGTTGGGTTTGGTGTTTTGGTTTATTTTTCTGACCTTCTCCGATAGGGAACGAGTCGGTAAAAAGAAAAAAATATTAGGTTTTGTAGGTATGATATTGAGTTCATTTATATTAACATTACCGCAACTATTACCCACCTATATATTATCCACTTATGCTTCAAGAAGCGCTCTAGGGGGCTATTTGACAGCAATATCCTACTCGTTACCATTTAAGCATCTGATATCCTTTGTCCTGCCCTATCCTTTTGGGAATCCCCATGATGGTACTTATCCTTTTATGCTTTCTTCATGGGGTATTTTTTGGGAAAATACTCCTCATGTGGGAGCCTTATTTTGTATCTGCACACTATCATTATTTTTTATTCTTTTACTTAAAAAAGAAATTCGGAAAAAAACATATGGCTATTTCTTTTTGTCTGCTGTATTTCTCTTGTTTGCGCTTGGACACAACTCGCCTTTTTATTTTATTTTTGACATATTTCCATTTAGTGCCTTCAGGACTCCTCCCAAATATCTTTTGATAGCGGTATTTTTTTTGATAGTTTTTTCATATTTACTTATAAAAAAGTACCTTGTAACTCATGCAAGTGAAGGTATAAAAATACTTATCTATACTGCTCTAATAATCAACATCATCATTCTCTTATTTTATGCCAACAAGTACCATTTATTTGAAAACGCAACCCAGGTAATGCAAAAACCATATATAGTCAGCTTTATGGATAAAACATCAAAATATATAACATTGGATTATGGAAAGGAATGGAATAAAGCATATGTGGAAGGCTGGTCCAAATCCGGGTCTATCCAAAGATACAGAACAATGAATAACTTTCTAATTCCCAACTCAAATCTAGTTTACGGCCTATCGGTATATGATGTTAATACAGGAGGACTGAAACTGAGAAGACCTGAATATTTGAGGACTCTGATTGAGACGGCACTGGAGTATGAGGCTACAAGATCGGCACATATCTTGCTTGATCTTGTCGGTATAACACGTGTTATATTGCCGTCTCAAATAGATATGGACGGACTTGAAGTGGCGGGTAATTTGAAAGCGAAGACCAATGATTTTTTTGTCTATTCTTTCCACACATCCAAACCGCGGACTTTTTATATACCACAACGCTTGAGAAAAATTGAATATACGTCCGAACTTGCGGATTCTCTTGAAAACGACTGGCTTTCTACAACAAGCGCTCTTATCGAAAGCAGTGAAAGCCCAGACAGACTTGGTACAATCCGTACTTTATCAACAACCGATAGTGACACATATAGTAATGTGGTTGTTGATGCGGATCAAAAATCGTTGATTGTGTTCAGAAAAAATATATATCCTGAATGGATTGTAATGGTCGACGGAAAATCAGTTGATCCCGAAAGAATAAATCTTGTACATATGGGCGTTTGGGTACCTGACGGAAGACACAAAATTACCCTTTACTATTATCCAAAATATTTTGTTATAGGCACTGCAATATCGCTTTGCTACTTGATTTTTTTGTTTTTTTATCTAAGAAAATATTACAGTTTATGAATCGGAATTTTTTTGTTTTTTTCAATCTTTTTTATTTTTTGTACAACGCTGTCCAAATTCGGGTTTTCGGGATCGCACTCTATGAGATACTCACCATATGACGGAAGAAGCTGGTTATTCTCAGTCAAAACATTGGGTTGAATCCGAGACATAAGATGTTTTGCTTTCTCACATTTTTTATCTGCAACGTATAAATTAACCAGAATCAGACTGTTTTTGAGGTCATTCGGTCTGTACTTGTTGACAATTTCTTCCATTACACTTTGTGCAGCGTCTATATCACCTGACCAGTAAAGCAATTTGCTGAAGTTCACATATGAATTAACATAATGCTCTTCTACGACATTGATGTGTAGTATTTTGCGTAATTGTCTATCAAGCTGCGGTAATGTATATAAATTCTTCCATAAATCCTTGTTAGCCTGAATTAGTTTGGCGCTGTCTGATGCGGCGTGTTTTTCAGACTCATAGAATTTCCAAAGAAGGCCATACGGCTTCCACGCATGATTACTGAGAGGAGTTTCCAAAAAGATACCATGTTTGTTATTTTTTTCAAAGAATGCTTTCAGGTCTTTATTTCTTTGATAGTTATCGGGTATATAGAGTTCCGGATATTTTTTTTTCAGCTCTTTTCTGTAATATGGTTTTTCCAGCGCATTTACAAATACATATTTGATATCGCTTCTGTACTTTTCTGCAAAATGATAGTAAATGGTTGTAAAATGACTGTTATCTGTCCCTACAAAAAAGATGGAATTTTTCGGTACTGTTGATAAAAGGTCCTTGGCATAAACAGCAAACACATCCAGGTTTCTTATCTGCTTCATGACCTTGTAATTCTGAAAAAAAATTATGGCAAGGTACCCGATAAAAAAAAGCGTGACTGCATAGATGGATATTGAGTATAAAAAAGGATTTTTCACCAATTTTTTTATGGATTTTTTTGTCCACAAATATGCAAAATCAGTGCCATGTGCCAAATATATGATAAGTACCATATATACGGAAATTAAGAAGCGTTCATACATTGCGGTTGTAAAGGAAGAGGCAAGCGTAAAGTTAGTATAAAATAAAAAAAAGATATGACTAAGTGTAAGGATACCAAATGCGACAAAAAGTTTTCTATCACGGCGATATAAGAATATAGCGCCTACGATTATCAGTAAAATACCTATGATACGGAAATCATGAAGAAGAAATATTGCAAGCGATGCAACATCAAAAAACTGATTCAAAATATTACCCGATGAGCCGCTATATGCCTTAAACGTACCATATGACTGTCTGGTAATGAGCCGTACAAAGCCGGACAGTGTTTTTGGATTTTCCCAATCGAGAGGCGGATTAAAAAAACTTGCAACAGGTGCATAAAGGTAAAATAATATCCCGACAATAAAAACAAGTAGAAGTATTGCCTTTTTTTGATTAGGTAACATGCTAAACATGGATAGGAGATTTTTCCGGAAAGCAAGATAAATCCAACAAGGCAGATACAAAACAAAAATATGATGATGGCTTATTGAAAGACCAAGAAGTAAAAAAACAAGCACAAGTTTATTGAAATCTTTATGGTTCATAGTAAATAGAAGATATGTTATAGAGACAGTAAGAAGATTGTTGAGTGTAAAAACTTCAGGAATTAAAGAATATTGCCATACAGGAAAAAGAAATACATACAGAATTGAAGAAAAAAGAGCCACTTTTTTTGTAATTCTCAATTTTATCAAAAGATGAAATAATATATAGCTTGTTGCAACCGTTGCAATGTTTGAAATAAAGGCAACTCTCCAAGGAGTTGTTAAAAAGGGAATTAGCAGATTTGCACCTATTGCAAGAATACTGTACAAGGGATAGCCTGGTGGGTGTGCAATGCTGAAAGATCGTGCTACAAATGAAAATTCCGCACTGTCTCCTCCGAATATGTATAAAGATTGGTGAAAAGAAAGAAATGCAAATAGCAGTGCGAATATGATTGATATCATGTTTGAAGATTATACCAAAAACCCGCCTTTTCAGGCGGGTTTATATAATAAAATTTTTACTTTATTGAACGCACCAATAGCATGTGGCTCCGGCTGGATTTGTTCCTACTCCGCTTGCGTCACATCCTGTAACTTCCTGCATAGTTCCGTTTGTTCCGGCAACTATTCCGAATTTCGTATTAGCGTCAACCCTGAATGATTTTGAGGTGGGTTGAAAACATACATATGCTTTTTGTGTACCGTCACTGTCAAGTGCTGTGATATAAATTTTATCAAGTTGACCTTGTGATAGTGTAAAGAAATCCTGCTTTAATTCTCCGGCATCAATCACTGACTGTATGGCGGCAGATGATTCGGCAGAAGTTGCTGCTTGCCATGCAATGGTTGAAAACGGCATTGAGCCACCTTTAACTGATGCATAGCGCGTAAAAGATGAACCGATTTCCGCGACTGTATTTCGTATTCCTGTATCAGTTCCTTTTTTGATTTGCTCAAGCGGATCCAACGCTGCAAGAAGAGCAACTGCTAAAGCACCAAGAAGAGCAATCACGATCAAAAGCTCGATAAGGGTAAAACCCTTTGATTTGGATAAAACAAGCCTTTTAGTTAGGTTTTTCATAATATATTAATACTAATCCAAACCGTTGATAATTGTCAATAGCATATTTATGTATAGAAATGCGTCATTAGAAGGATGATGTCAGATTATAAATCGGGGTTATAACAGAAATTACCAGAAAACCGACCCCGACTCCAAGAATAACAAGGATAAGCGGTTCAATTAATGTTGTCAGGGTTTTGACCGTCATTTCAGACTCCATTTCAAAATAATGCGATATGCGCAGAAGTGTATCATCAAGTTTGCCTGTTTGTTCACCCACGGTTGTCATCTGGACCAGAATCGGAGGATAGATGTTTTCATCAGCAAGCGCTGTACCCAGCGAAAATCCTTTTTCAACCTGTTTATATATGTTTTTGAATGAGTTACGGAAAACTATATTACCTGTGGTTTCAATGATGATACTCAATCCGTCAAGTATGGACACACCGGCTCCGATCAGTATGGCAAGGGTTCGTGTTGCGTCAACAAGGGATGATATCTGGATAAGCGGACCAAATAAAGGCAGCTTGAGTATAAACGTATCAATAAACAATCTTCCCTGCTTTGTCGATGTGTATTTTTTGATCAGTACTCCAGCTATTACAGCGCCGATTAAAATAAGTGGCCAAAATGTTGCCGAAAAGTTTGACACTGCAATCAAAATTTTCGTAGTTATCGGAAGCTCGACATTAAAATCTTCATATAAGCCAAGGAGTTTTGGTATAACAAAAGTAACCATGACAAACATGACAGCAACCATGCCGATGATAACTATGACCGGATATGCCAGAGCGCTTTTAATCTTGGACTGGAACTCGCGCTGTTTTTCAAGATTTTCAGCAAGCTTCAGCAATATATCGCTGAGTTTTCCTGAGGCTTCACCTGATTTTACAAGCGAGATATAAAGATTTGAAAAATAGGATGGATATCTTTGAAGCGCTGACGAGAACGTGTTTCCTGCCATAACCTGTTTATTTATATCTTGAATAAGCGAAAGCATGCCTGGTTTTTTCATCTGCTTTTCAAGTATATTGAAGCAGTCAACTAGGGTAAGGCCTGCATTTAACATAATTGCAAGCTGTCTCGTGAAATCAACAACGTCGGTAAACGTTACTTTGTTAAAAAGAACTTCCAAACGTGGAAGTAATGAATCAGCTTTTTTTATCTCAATGGGCAGATAACCGTTTTTTTTTAAGAAGAGGATAACATCGCCTTCATTGCGGGAGTCAATCGTGGCAGTCATAACCTTGTTATTTTTTAGGGCCTTGTACCAGTAATGCATGCGCTATATAAATTTTTCAATAAGATTTCGTCGTATTGCATGGCTTATAGCTGTTTCTTTGGTTATAAGTCCTTGTTTATACATTTTTGACAAATATTTTTCAAAAAGTATCATTCCTTGGTCTTCACTGGTTTCAAGGACATTATCAAGCATAAAGTTCTTACCGTCGCGTATGATTGCTCCAACTGAGGATGTATTCATTAGAATCTCAAACGCAGGAATCCGAGCCGATCCGGTACTGTCCAAAACAAGTCTTTGTGAAACAACTGCAAGAAGTGTTGTTGACAGCGTATTTCTGATCTGGTTTTGCTGACTTGCAGGAAAAACATCCACAATTCTATCAATTGCCTCTTTTGTTGAGCCGGTGTGAAGAGTTGAAAAGACTAAGTGTCCGGTTTCTGCCACAGTTAGTGCCAACTGTATAGTCTCAAAATCTCTCATTTCACCCAATAGAACAACATCCGGATCTTCCCGCAGTGCAGATCTCAGTGCAATTGTCCATGACAGAGTATCCTGGTGAAGTTCGCGTTGTGAGACAATTGACCTGCCCTGCGGATAGGTAAATTCAATCGGATCTTCAATGGTTATGATATGGCGTGAATGTTTTTGGTTTATCTCATTTATGATTGATGCCATTGAAGTTGACTTACCCTCGCCGGTCGGTCCGGTAAATAAAATCAAACCCTGTCTATAATCGGAAAAGAAATGAAACTGGGACGGAAGACCAAGCTCTTCAATAGTTTTAATTTTATCTGGTATAAGTCTAAACGCAGCGGCGATGTTTCTTTTATTGGTATATAAATTTACCCTAAATCTGTGTCCTGCATAGTCGATGCCAATGTCGATTTCTTTGTTTTCCAAAAAATAGGTTTTTTGAGCAGGAGATAAAATCGGAATGAGAATTTTTTCTGTATCGGTGTTTTCAATCACGCCAAGATCACGAAGAAATAGAAGCTCGTTGTTTATCCTCACGCTGGCAAAAAATCCAGGAATGATATGCAAATCAGAAGCTTTTTTATCAATGGTAATCTGTAACAAGCGATTGATATCCATATTATGTTTAAATTTATACTTCAGCTATCCGCAAAACTTCTTCAATAGTGGTAATACCCTCCAACGCTTTCAGATACCCGTCCTGCTTCATAATAATGAGGCTTTCAGAGCGAGCCTGTTCTTCAATCTCTTTTGCCGAGGCTGATCTGAGGATCATTTTATTAACTGTAGAGGTTATTTTGAGAACCTCAAAAATTGCAATTCTTCCGAGATACCCGGAAAAATTGCATTCGATACATCCCTTGCCTCTGGTCAGCATGATTTTCTCTCCTTTGGTGTACTTGGAAGGCAGTAGCGGTCCTAAAATATTTATAATACTGTTTTTTATAAGAGGAGTCGGTTCATATGTTTCTTTGCAGCTGTCACATACTCTGCGGGCGATTCTTTGTGCAACTGAGGCATTCAGGACAGAAGATATAAGAAACGGTTCTCCACCCAGATCAATAAGTCTGGGTATTGCTGTTGCTGCATCATTGGTGTGAAGTGTTGAAAACACAAGGTGGCCCGTTAGTGCAGCTTGTATTGCAAGTTGCGTTGTCTCTTTATCGCGTATTTCTCCGACAAGTATTATATTTGGGTCCTGTCGAAGAAAAGAACGAAGCCCGGCTGCAAACGTTAAGCCGGCCTGTGGATTTACCTGCACCTGGTTAATTCCGACAATCTGGTATTCGACAGGATCCTCAAGCGTTACAATGTTTACTGTTGGTTTGTTTAGTTTAGTCAGAACTGAGTATAGTGTTGTTGTTTTTCCCGAACCCGTCGGCCCCGTAACAAGTATGATTCCATATGGT
>JBAZKI010000007.1:0-87544 GCA_041650875.1 Patescibacteria group bacterium | reverse complement strand
GCATACACGACTTAGGCAAAAACAACAAAACACCGTTTTTTAATTATGACAATACAGTAGAAATAAAAATTGTAAGATTATAGATTGCTATAGATAGCTATCTTCATATCCCGCCCTGATTAAACTTTTTTTATAACCAAACACAGTATTCTTTTCAAGATGTGAGACTTGTGTTTTTATCATTAGCGGGATAAGCGTTTTATAAGTCTCACAATATGAAGGAGGTAGAAGTTTTTTACTTTTTATGAGCTGTGCATAATGCATGACACTGCATCCGCTGCCGCAAATATACTTCCATTTACACGACCCACAGGGAGTTTTGGCAAGCAAAGTATGATATCTTTTTGTAAATGATGATTTTCTTATTGAGCTTAATACATCTTCTTTAGATTTCCTATTTATTATATGCGAAAACATTTGACACTCCTTTATTTCTCCTGTCCAGTCAATAACAGTTTGGTTGTAGCCAACGCCGCAAGGAGAAAACACAAGGTCAAGCGTGGTGCTGAACATAGCTAATCGAGAAGGATGTTTTTTCAGGAAAGTATACGTTTTTTTTAATGAACGAATAAGATCGTTGTTCGAGGGGATAAGAGGATCATGTCCCGCAATAGGCGTACGATAAAAATTAAGAAAAAAAGGGATGCCTTTTACGGTTAGATACGAAATAAATTTGGGAAGGTGGATTACGTTTTTTGATGTAACGGTTACAGAAACACATCTGAATATATTATATTTTTGAGCTGTTTTTATTGCCCTAACTGCATAATCAAACGATCCTCTCCCGTTTGCAAAACACCTGTTTTGGTCGTTTTGTTTTTTTATGCCATCGAGTGAAACAACAACTACGATACCCGCTTTCTGGAGCCGACTGGCAGTATTTTCATTTAAAAGCACGCCATTTGTTATAACAGCAAGAAGCGGTTTTACCGTATATAAACCCTGAAGTTTTTTACAATGGTTCGCAAAACGAATAAGATTGTCAATCTCAAGAAGAGGTTCGCCGCCGTTAAAGCGGATGTTGAGGGCTCTATAATGGTTTTTTTTAGCAGATATGAAGAGGTCTTCTAATGCCCTATATCCCGTTTTGAGTGCCATACGGTGGGGTGTTTTATGAACATAGCAACTTTTACAGCGAAGATTGCACTGATTTGTGACATGGAACCAAACACGCATTGCAAACCAATGTTTGGAAACCGCCTTTTTTTTACGCTGTTTAAAATAAACGACATTCAATTCTGACATCCACGTAAAAAACCACACAAGATCGGTTATCTTCATCTTTGGGACAGATAAAACAATACGCGAATATAAATCTTTAATCGTTTTTTGGCCATTGGCACGGAGAAGAATTTCCTTTTCGAATGGTTTAATAAATATGATTTTTTTATCGGTAAAAGGATGAAGAAGGAAGGGTCTTTTGCGATAGGAATCTATATAGATATATGGATGAAGATAAGGTTTTGAAGCAGGATTTATCATATGAAAAAAGATAAACTTATTGTATAGTATTACCAATAAAAAAACATACATATTATGACCGGAACAACCCATACAATCAAACACATTTCTCATATACTAAGAAAGATTCAAGCACTCAAAAGCCTTGACGATATGACAGGGTACTTTTATGATGAACCAAAACCTTTTCATTACCGCGCGGTTTATGAGACATACATTGCTTCGCTTAAGCCTAAATACATAGTGGGTGAAGACCCAATGACAGCATCTGGTATTTCTTTCCAATCTCAAGATTTAGCCCAGCTTAAGTGTTTTGGTGAAGCGGTTGAGAGACTGTCTCTTAGTTGCTTTCTTAAGGAAAGAATAGAAATAGCGGCAATCGATTCAGTTGACGGACTATATCGCGAGGGCTTAACTTCTAAAACCAATAAAATTGGAACGGTTCAGGGTAGAAACATCTTTACTGATAAATTAGTTCGGATCCCAGCTCGCAGCGTTTTTTTGACATATCCGCGTTATGCTGCATATGATCTCGAATTAGGAGAAGCGTATATTAAGGAAAGCATTAGTACGGGAGCCGCTTTTGGTACAGACAAAACATCTGCTATTTTAAGAGGGGTTTACGAAGTGCTTGAGCGTGATGCATTTATGACTATATACCTTACTAAAACAACCCCACCACTTGTCAATCTTGCGAGTTTCAGAAGCAAGAGAATTGAAAAGATATGTGAAATTATGGAAAAGTATAGACTTCTATGGGTTGTTGCCAACGTAACAAACGACACGGAGGTGCCTGTATTTGCAAGCATCATTATTGATGAGACTGGCGTGGGTCCGGCGATAAGCATTGGATTGAGGGCGGGTTATGATACTCACGGCGCTGTTGTTTCAAGCTGTGAAGAGGCACTGCTTGGACGTTTTTGGACCCGTATTCACATGATACATACGAAAAAGCAAAGGCCAACACCAAAAACAAAAATAGTCAATCATATAAGCAGGTCAATGTATTGGTATAAAAAAAATCAAATCCATAAGCTATTTTTTTTTATCAGAGGAAAAAAAGAGAAAATTTCGAGGAATTCAGACTATTTGACAGAATCACAACAGCTTGCCAAACTGCAAAACCTGTTAGAAAAGAAAAACCTAGACACGATTATTGTTGACATATTACCCCCGGCATTAAGAAACAACAACATGAATGTATATAAAGTTGTTATTCCGAAGCTACAACCCTTATACCTTTCAGAACACCACAAATCTTTAAAACTGCAAAGGTTAAGGGAGGTTGCAGAGTTTTTCGGGAAGAGAAATCTGGAGATTAACACAGTTCCTTACCCTTTTTGATTGATAAGTGTTTATAGTAGATAAGATGAAATCATTTATATTAAAAAAATCAACTCCCGCATTTATTCGTTATCATCAAAGAGCATGGAAGAAACATATGTCTATTGTTTCACAAAAGAAACACGACAAAACATGGAACCATATCTTTACCAAAGCATATCCACGCTTTCCACACATATCATTAAACACGCCTGTTTTACCAAACATTCCTTTGTATGATGTTTTAAGAAGAAGATCTTCACAGAGAAATTTTTCAAAACACAACTTGACCTTTGGTAAAATAGAGTCACTTTTATATTTTTCGTGCGGAATCAATAAGCGTTCACATTCAGTACGTTTCTACCCTTCGGCCGGAGCGCGTTTTCCTCTTGAAGTATATACGGTTATGCTACAAGGAAGGTATAAAAACAATCTATATCATTATTATGCCCCAGAACACCTTTTGGAGAAGCTTGGAGCAGTAAAACAAAATACTCTTATTGGCATATTCGGGCAAGATTGGAAGTGGATTGGAAAGGGCGGCATGATTGTCTTGATTACGGCTGTCTTTAAAAGAACGGTTCACAAGTACGGTGAAAAAGGATATGAGTTCGCTTTTCTTGAAGCGGGACACATGGGTCAAAACATCTATCTTATTTCCGAGGCGCTCAAACTGCACTGTTGTGCCCTGGGAGGATATGACGCTAAAATGTGCGATTCTCTTCTTGAGGTTGACGGAATAAAAGAGACTGTAATTTATTCGTTTGTCATAGGATAGAGATTGACATAAATAATACAACTACTGTATAGTATGGTTAAGGCATATCGTATGAAAAAAAAATATATTAAGCCAAAGATCACAGCAAAAAAAATCGTTTCCCAACTTGCCTCAAGAAGATTATTTAGTGACTCGTTCGATGGTCTTCTAGAACTTGATACGAGCCTTCTTGCTCAATCCTGCTGTGGGACGTCTTGTATGCCGGGAAAAACAAACGTTTTGCTTAAGGGTGGTAAAACCAAAATGATAAGTCGTATAAAAAAGGGAGACTGCGTTATTTCGTGGGAGATACAAAAGAATGCCCCTACTGCCAACACTGTGGCAAAGGTTTTGATTTATGAGGGAAAAGACGGGTATGTTGTTATCAATGATTCACTAACCGTCACACCAAACCATCACATATGGGTCAATCATGCCGAGTGGGAAGAGGCTCGTAGATTACGGCTGGGGGACATGATAGTTGATTCGTTAGGAAATGAAGTTGTTGTATCAAAGCTTGAGAGAAGAGAAGGTGCAGGCAAAGTATACAATCTTATTATGAAAAATAAAAATCACAATTTCTTTGCCGAGAACGTACTTGTTCATAACGCAGAGCGTCTTCTCGCTTCACACAACTCGACCTAATTATATTGACTCTAATATAACTGCGTGATTGATGCGTAAAGGTTTTTTACATAAGTACGTTTTTTTGAAAACGAAAGAGTATGGAAGGGGACGTATTCTGCAAGCTTTCTCAGAAAACGCATCTGTTGCATGATCCCGGATTGATCAAAGTATGACTGCGGCATAAGCGACGGAATAATAACATCAGGCTTAATGCGTTTACACGTTACGGTTGCAGGGCTTTTTTTTAAGAAAAAACAAGCCTTAACTTTTACACCATGGACAGACTTTCTTTTTTTATATTTCTCAATAAGCGGGGTTTGATATGCAACCACATCTTTTCTGTTTTGTTTAAGTATGATGAATTCATCTGAAAACGTATTTACAAAAGCTCTGGATTGCAGCAATCTGATAATGGTTGATTTTCCACCACCCGAAGGTGCAAAAAACACATAAACGCATCCGTTTATCAGACAGCTTGAGGCATGGAAAATCCCGCCATTACGCATCAGAAGGCGTTTAAGGGCAAATTGCAAAAGGTGACCAAACTGGAAATAGCTTACGTGATAATTGAGAAATAGGTTGTTTCTTTTTTGACGCGCAAGGTCAAGAAAAACACGATTCTGCACATATGGTTTCTCTATTTGCACAAGTCTGGGTTTATGCTTTTCTGTTACAGTCAATGTGAAATCGACTTTCATTTTTTCGTTTTCTGTAATAAAGCCCTTATAGTAATAAGAGACCGATCGTATGAGATTTTTTCGAAAAAAATTAAGAAGAGGAGACTGTGTTTTTTCAAAAACAACCAATATCCTGTATCCTGCAATCAACATATACATATCTGTATCGTTTTTCATTGAAGAAGGTGCCATTTATCAAAAAAAGAAGGCAAAAGCAGTCGGCGGTATTTGTCAATGGCAGTACCTTTAAAGGAGATAAGACGTGGAGCAATTACGTCAACAGGCATAAAATCATCGGTCAGAATTGTCTTTTTTGCGGGTATTTTTTGCCAAGAACCTTTCATTGTTGACGCTTTTTCATGCTGTTTCATAGCAACAAACACAATGTTTTGTAGCGCTTCTGGATTTTCCTGGCGGGTTCCATAAACATACACAGAGGGAAATACTTGTTTTAAGGTATGATAACACGTCTGAAATAAATAAGAGCTTCTTCCTTCAAGCGCGGATATGATATTGATATACAAAATGCCACCAGGTTTTAATGCCTGAGACAACGAGCTATATGCTTCGGTTGTGTTAAGGTAGGCCACCGGAATAAATCCGTTAAACGCATCTGTAAAGATAGCGTCGTACTTGTTTTGTCTGCGGTTTATAAAAATACGCCCATCTTCATGAAAAATGGTCATATTTTTTGATTCTTTGAGGTTGAAGTACTTATGTGCAATATCTGTCATACGCGGATCAATTTCAACAACGTCCAGCTGTGCTTTGGGAAAATCATCAGTAAAATAATAAGAAAATGCATTTGCTGCACCTCCAACCATAAGGGCTCGCGATAGGCCGGGCTGTAATACTCGGGACAAACGAAAGGTATCAAAATATTCCCACTTAATAGGCTTTTGAGATCCAAGGTCAAGTCCTGACTGCTCGACGAAAACGTCGGTAATAAGGTATCGGACATGTGTCAATTTTTCCTTCAAAGGCCGAAAATACGTAGCAACAAGCGTCCGATTATACATGGTGTCAAGATCAATAAGAACGGTTTTTTTTTGTTTTGAAGCGCTGTGCACAATACAAAACACAAGGGCTCCAGCTATGATAAACAGCCGGATAAAAACCCACGTATTTCGGTATATGAAAAGTGATAAAAAAAACAACAATAACGACATTCCATACAAAATTACAGTGTGACCGACAAGGGGTAAAAAAATATATCCAAGAACATACACTCCGACAATACTTCCCAGGGTTCCTACCGCATATAGGGCTCCAATAAAAACCCCCATCTGTGAATTGTGTTGTTTTGATAAGCCGGCAGAATAAGGAGTAATCATGCCCAGCACGATATTAAGCGGGGCAAGCAATATTAGGGTGCCAAACAAACTTCCCAACGATATATCGCTGACAAGTGAAGACGAAATATACAATATAATTTCTTTTCCCAATGCAATGAAAAAGATAAAAATCCCGGATAGAAATATCAACAAGCTTAGATAAATAAAAGAAGGATCGTACATGCTTTTTTTTCCACCCAACCAATAACCCACACTCAGACTTCCCAGTACGACCGCTAGAATATTCGTCCAGACGATGAAACTCGTTCCGAAATATGGGGCCATTATGCGTGAAGCGATAAGCTCAAGCATCATGATGACTGCACCGATACAAAAAACGGTAAGAAGCAGCTTATTATCAATTCTGTTTTTCATACAACATGATATTATATTATTTTTTGTAATCATTATAAACAATCTGTGAACAAAGCGTACTACCGCTTAAACATATCTTTGATACAATAGATTAAACTAAACATAGGTTTAACGAGCCAAGTTCATATAATAGGATATCTCAGATCGTTTATACTGGAAGTTGCACAGAAATTTCTGGTATAAGGTAAGGCATGGCGCGTTGAAAAATAGATCGGAGTGTAGTTCAGATGGCTAGAACGTACGCATGGGGTGCGTAAGGTCGCCGGTTCAAGTCCGGCCACTCCGACTGATTTTTCAAGCTTCATTGATCACCATAGGAAGTAGGGAAAATAATGCCGCAAAAATAAAAACCCACCAAAAGGGAATCTTGATACACAACACCAATAGAAAAGCAAGTAGACCAAGAATATTGCCCGTACGATATCCAATTTCGCGGAACACCACATATTTAGTCTTATTTCCATCGACTGCGTGATAGTATGCCAGCGCATTGAGAGGCAAATAAAACAAATTAGAAAAAATCTTATAAAGAGAATCTATAATATATACAGAAGCGGGTGTTTGAAAAAAAATACGCGTCACAAATGTAACAGCTACACTGGCTGATCCGATTTTTTCTATCTTGTTTTTTTCAAGACGGTCGCTTAGTTTTCCTGAAATAAACGTACTCAACACCGAGGTTAAAACAACAAGTGATGCAACTGTTCCGATTTTAAGATAGTCTTCAAAAACGTTAAACAGAAGCAGTGGCCATGCAACCGAATATATAATTTCAACACCTCCAGCGCCAATAAACGATATGAAATCCCGCTTCTTACTTACGATTTCTTTTCTAATGTAAAGGATGCTTGCTGACTCAAGTTTTTCAGTATCTCGCATATAATACAAGACAAACATTGAAACAAAAGTAAGAAGAATACAGAGAAAAAAAAGACCAGCAAATCCAAAAGACATTATTACCAGACCGGCAAAAACAGGAGCAACAGATCCAGAGAAAATCCCAAGCATTTCCAGAAGACCCAGTTCTTCGCCGAACCTTTTTTTGTTTCCTACTTCCAAAAAAAATGTATGATAGGAAACCCAATAAAAAACCGCCGCAACACCCCATAACATAAAATTAATAAAGATAAGAAAAGCGTTCTGCGAAAAAAACAATATAAAAAGAAATATGATTACCAGAGACTGACTTATAAAAAAGCCGGTTTTTGTTCCAAAACGCATGTTTATCTTTGATACAGGTATGATCAACAATCCGTTTACTATTATGTGGGTTAAGAATACAAGGATAACCAGCAGCAATGCATTATTTTCATTGTGACCCTGATTTAGAAAGAGTTTGAATAAAAGAATCGGCAGAAACAAGCCTAAAAGAAGGAATACAAAAGTCCTTATGAGCGCAACTACGTAAAGAGCAGCTAAGCGCCTGCTTTTATGGTGGGGCAAATCAAACAAGTTGGCAAACGACTGCATAAATCTTCCTGATAACTGCCTTAATTTTATGATAAAATTATATCAACGTTTGCGTAGATTGGTATAAGATCCACAAGTACAGAAGAGGCTCTTAATTAATTAACAGCAACATTCGTCCTTACTTTGAAAACGACAGTACAATCCAGATATATTTTCTTTCTAAAAGTACTTCATATCTTGAACGACGGGTATCAGGCAAGTCTTCTTCTTTTGTTACCTTTTATTGCAAAAGAGTTTTCAATTAGTCTTACTCAAATAGGCGGCTTGGGAACGCTCTTTTTCCTGTTTGAAACCCTCTTTGCACTACCTGCAGGATATATGGGTGAAAAAATAAACGGCATCAAAATACTGCTTTGTGCAATGGTGATGTATGCGCTTAGTTTCTTTTTTATGATGTTTGTTCCCTCATATGAGCTCTTACTTGTTTTTTATGTTTTGGCAGGTATGGGTTTTGCCATATTTCACCCAATAGCTTTTGTGCTGATTGCCAAGTGGTCTCACAAGAGCAGCATTGGTCGAAGTTTTGGGGATTTCACTGCAATTGGGGATATAGGAAGGATTGGACTGTCGACCGTTGTAACGTTTTTGGTAGTAAAAATCGGATGGAGGTTGACTTCGTTTATTTACTCGGTCACCATATTTGTATTTATTTTTTTCTTTTATCTTTTTTTTAAACGAACAAAAGCTCAAATGCAGGTAAAAGAAGAACTTCCAACCAAAGTGACCCTGAGGGATCTTTTGCTAAACAGGAGATACATGTTGGCCTGCTTGGTTGGTCTGCTTGACAACGCAGCCAGTACGTCTCTTTTTATTTTTTTACCCTTTCTTTTAATACATAAGGGAATTGACCCGGCGGTTCTGGGATCTTTTGCTGCCTCATATTTTATCGGTAACTTTTTGGGAAAATCTGTAATTGGCCGTATAACAGATAGATTTGGAGGAGTAAAAACCTTCATTTTGGCGGAAATACTTATGGCGGGCTTCATTCTACTATTGACCGTGTCATCTTCTTTATGGGTTATCATATTACTTTCCATTGTCCTTGGTTTTTTGACAAAGGGAACTGTTCCAGCAAGAGCAACCATGGCGATAGAGTCTATAGCCGACCATGGACGTTATGAGAAAGCTGTTGCACTTCTTGGATTTATAGCAAGCATCGGCACAGTTACTGCGCCTTTGGTTTATGGAAGAGTAGCAGATAAATACGGTATAACAGCCACTTTTTATGTATCTGCGTTTTTTGCATTATGCGCAGTTGTGCCGGCAATATTATTTGGTTTGACATTGAAACAAGGAAAACAACACATTTAATTGTATAAAAGGATATTGTATACTTATACATACCATCTTAAAAGAACATGCCGTACCTTAGTCTTGTTAAATATAAAAAGATCTTAGGAATCCTCCTGATACCTACTCTGTTTTTTCTGGGTTTTCTAGTCGGCAAAAACACAGCCCCGCACGAAGATTCAAGGGTTGAGATTCGGGAAAAAGGATATAAATATATAAGTCCGCTTCTTGATTATGAGGTGGGAAGCTCTGTTCTTCAGGGAGATATTATCAGCCTGAAGCAAAAAATCGAAGATTATATCGAAGATCAATATGAACAAGCGGATGTTACGCATATCTCGGTTTATTTCCGCGATTTATACAACGGGCCTGTGTTTGGTATTAATGAAAAAGAAGCTTTTACACCGGCAAGCCTTTTAAAAGTACCTATTCTTATTGCTGTTTTCAAATCTGCAGAAAAAGATCCGGGAATCTTGTTAAAAAAAATACCCAATATACGCATAGAAGACGGTGTGTTGCAAAACATTACACCGGCAAATTCGTTAACCGAGGGAGCGGAATACACAATTTCAGATTTGGCGCGTTACATGATAGTCTATTCAAACAATCAGGCAAAAAATCTTCTTATAACCCATACACCAAATGACGATTTGGACAGGGTTTATAAGGATTTTGGTATGAACATTCCCGGTGTAGTAAGTATTAATGATTTTATGACGGTTAAAAACTACGCGGCTTTTTTCCGTATATTATTTAACGCATCATATCTGAATAAATCCATGTCTGAACAAGCGCTTGAGCTTTTATCACAAACACAATACAACAAAGGAATTGTGGTTGGTGTCCCCCAGTCAATTATAGTATCTCATAAATTCGGCGAGCGGGAAGAAAACGGCATCAAGCAGCTTCATGATTGCGGAATTGTTTATTTTCCAAACAAGCCGTACCTCGTGTGTATTATGACAAGGGGAGACGATTGGGACAGGCTTGCAGGAGTTATTGCCACCATATCGCGTATGGTGTATGAGGGTGTTGGGCAAAAATCAGGAGATTAAATCTTGCTATAATACTTCATCATATGAAGCTTGAAAAATCATTTATACTTGCGGCGATTCTTTTTGTTGTATCGGCTTATCAGGTGTGTGCAGTTCCAAATAATTTGAATAATAAGTTTGGTATATCATTATTGCAACCTTCTGCTGAGCATATCCAAAAAGCGTCAGAGCTTGTCAATTCAAACGGAGGAAATTATGGGTATGTTACCCTTGTCATTCAGGAAAATGATCGCGACAGATACAAATGGCAGGAGATTCTGGACCAGCTTCGTAAGTATCGCCTGATACCCATTATCCGACTTGCCACAAAGCCTGTGGGGCAAGTCTGGGAAAGGCCAGAGAAGGAAGATGTAGATGGCTGGATTGATTTTCTTGATTCGTTGAACTGGGTTGTCAAGGAGCGTTATATTGTACTTTTTAATGAACCAAATCACGCGGCGGAATGGGGGGGCGAGGTTGATCCGGAAAATTATGCACAGGTAGCGCGTTATTTTGCAGAAAAGCTTAAAGAAAGAAACCGCGATTTTTTTATTATGCTTGCTGGTTTTGATGCATCAGCTCCGTCTTACCCTACTCAGTATGAAGATGAGGAAAAATTTATCCAACAAATGCTTTCTTCTGAAAAGACCCTATTTGACAATATTGATGGACTTGCTTCGCATTCATATCCAAACCCTGGTTTTTCGGGATCCCCGTGGGATCGCGGAAGAAAAAGTATCTATGGATATGACTGGGAACTTTCAGTGATAAAAAAACAAGGAATATCAAAAGAACTACCTGTTTTTATCACAGAGACCGGATGGATAAACAACTGTATCTTATCAGCTATTACTTGCCAAAATACTATAGCACAAAATTATAGGCTGGCATATGATAAAGTCTGGACAAGTGATGAAAGGGTTGTTGCTGTGACGCCCTTTGTTTTTGATTACCAGACTCAGCCCTTTTTAGGGTTTTCATGGAAAAAGCAAGGAGAGGACGCATATTATCCTCATTATTACGAAGTACAGACTATACCCAAAGAAAAAGGTGAACCTGTAATTATTGAACAGGGTACATTAGAACATAATCTTCCCGGTGAATTTGTGGCAAACTCAAATTACCGGTTTACTTTGAAATTAAAAAATACGGGGCAGGCCATCTGGGATGAAGATGAAGGGTATAAGTTGTCGATATTAAACAGTCAGGGAGCCCCCTTTGATTATCTTTTTTCTGATATAAAAAACCTAAAACCATTTCAGGAAACAAATGTCTCGTTTTACCTAAAGACTACGAATCAAATAGGCGCTCACAAGACAGTCATCGCACTTACAAAAAACGACAGAATTTTGGCTGAAACTGATCCTTGGAATTTTACTGTATTTCCCCTACCTTCTCTTGAGATTCGGCTTTCACTTCTTCCCAAGATTATATCATCGGGTAACGACTACGAAGTCCAGATCTTTAACGACGCAGAGGAAGTAGTATATAAGAAAAGTGGTTTTAAGCTGCAAAAAGACACAATAAAAATCGATGAGGTGCAGAATGTTGTACTAGGCAAAACATATCGTTTGGTTGTACTGAAAAAATACTATTTGCCCAGACAATCCTATGTCAGATTTAAAAAGGAAAACAATATGGTGAAATTAAAAAAAATGCTGCCCTTTGACTTTAACATGGACGGGAGAGCAGGATGGGGAGATGTTCAGTCCTTGATTCAAAAACCTTCTCTTTTTAGACTCCTTGTTCCTTGATGTCTGAAAATTCAGACAGGATATTTTTCAGAAAAGAAACCGATTTTACCAAATCGGTACTTTTTGTAAGATAACTTCCGACACATAAAGTAGAGGGCAGGTATTTCTGGGATAAAATAATAGGTAATGTCTCTTCGTTAATTCCACCGTCAAGAAAAATTTCACCCTTATATCCTATTTTTCTCAAATGTTCTATTTTATTTAACGCAAGTGGTACAAAAGTGCCTTCTTGAAATCCAACATTAACTGTCATTATTTGAATAACAGGAACGATTTTGATAATTGAGGAAGTTATAAACCTTGAGACATCGTCTTCAATATTTAACACCATTCCAAAGGTAAAGTTAGGGAAGGAGGATGATAAGTCAGCATAATCAGGTTGCAATGATGCATGAAGAAGAATATTTCGGACAGGAACTATTTTACTTAAGGCTTTGATATGCTCTAATTCTTTGAAGTAATCATTGACCATGCAGTGTAGGTCCAAAACAGGGTAAGCATAATTGGGCGGATTTTGTGTAAAGTATGCAGTGATCTCTGCTGTATTCGTTGTTTTATTTGGTGCGAATTTTCCGTCTACCACATCAATTTGAAAAGAGGAAAAAAAGGAAGAAATCCGTATAATCTGATTTGATAGGGCTTGAGGAGTGAGTTCGAGCAAAGAGGGCATTATGAGCATAAGGAACAAACTCAAGTTTTAACGTTTTGCCTGGTTTTTTATACTGTCTACGACTTGTTTGACTTCATCATCACCGGCCAGATAATAGTGTTTGTTTGCTTTTAGGTCTTCACCCAGCTCATATACAAGAGGAATACAATAAGGTATATTGACGCCCATTATCTCGGTGTCGGATAGATTGTCCAGATATTTAACGAGTGCCCGGAGGGTGTTGCTGTGAAGAGAAAGGATGATTTTATTTCCTTTTTTTATCTCAGGTTCAACTGCACTCTTCCAATAGGGAATAAAGCGGTTGATCGTATCTTTAAGCGACTCACCAACAGGCAGTTTGTGGATATCAAGCTGTTTATATTTTGGATCGTTTTTCGGATGACGCGGATCTGCAAGGTCAAGCGCTGGCGGGGGCGTATCATAGCTTCTTCGCCATATGTTTACTTGTTCAGAACCATACTTTTCGGCAGTCTCCGCTTTATTGAGGCCTTGGAGCGCTCCATAGTGGCGTTCATTCATACGCCAGTCTTTGATCATCGGGATCCAGAGCAGATCCAATTCATCCAATACGGTCCAGAGAGTACGAATCGCACGCTTCAGATATGAGGTGTAAGCAAGATCAAATACATAACCAAGCTCGTGTAGTCTTTTTGCATATTTCTTTGTGTCGGCAATTCCCTGGGGGACAACATCGATATCTGTCCAGCCGGTAAATCTTGTTGACCACTCCGTAAGACCATGACGTACTAGAACTATTTTATACATACGGTAAAAAAGGTTAAAGTTTAAAAGGAAAAAATCAAATCAACGGTTGACATAAGAGATGAAACATTTAATTATACTAAAAAAACCGTATTTATACTTTGTTTCGATATAATTCAGCCACACATGAGATAAAGATCCGTATATAATTGGTGACGAAGAAATGAAGCCATTATTTTCCAAAAAAATCCGATTTGTCAGGCAGGGCGATCAGGGTAACGTACGCTTTGGAAATCCACCGCAGATACACAACGCGGTATTACTCTATGTATTTTTACTTTTCATGGGTTTTTCTTTTCTTATCCTGTCACTTCGATTGTTTCAACTCAATATAGTAAAAGGCGGGTATTATCTTCGGCTTTCCGAGGAGAATCGTTTGCGTGAATTGGTAATTGAAGCAAAAAGAGGCACAATTCTTGACAGGAAGGGATTTGTACTTGCCGAAAATCAAGAAGCAGATATCAATAAAATTGCGGATAGGATTTCATCAAGACGGGTATACCGCGCCAAAGAAGAAGCGGCCCACCTGGTGGGATACCGGCAAATTGCAGATAAGGCAGATCTTTCTGCTGACAATTGCACAAACAAACTTCAACTGGGGGACAGGGTAGGTAAAAAGGGCCTTGAGCAGCTTTTTGAATGTGATCTGCGGGGAGTGGCAGGTAAAAAACTTGTTGAGGTGGATGCTCGCGGTAAGTATTTGAAAACCATTACCGTCATACCGCCCATCACCGGAAAGACAGTCAAGCTGGCCGTTGACCTGGATCTTCAAAGAGTTGCTTATGAGGCAATTCAGAGGCAGCGTGCCGCAGTTGTTGCACTTTCACCCAAAACAGGCGAGGTACTTGTCTTTGCATCATCCCCATCCTTTGATCCTCAGAAATTTGAGGATGGAGATAAAAGCGTAATGGATTATTTTACGGCAGATGACAAACCTCTTTTTAACAGGCTTACCGAAGCATCATATCCACCAGGCTCCATATTTAAGCTTTTTGTCGCAAGCGGAGTCCTTGAGGAAAAGAAAATGACCGTAAAGGACATCATTGAAGATACAGGAAGCATAAAGGCGGGCTCTTTATCGTTTGGCAACTGGTACTTTCTTCAGTACGGCAAAACCGAAGGACCGGTTGATATGATAAAAGCCTTGCGTAGATCAAATGATATTTATTTTTATAAAGCAGGTGAAAAACTGGGACCAGAAGGTATAAAAAAATGGGCAGGCACATTTGGATTAACGAAAAAAACAGGAATAGGTTTTCAGGAAGTTGAAGGGCTTATTCCCTCTCCATTTTGGAAAGAAGAGGCACTGAAGGAGAGGTGGTATTTGGGAGATACCTATAATACATCAATCGGTCAGGGTTATACATTGGTGTCACCCTTGCAGATCGCGTTTGGAGTCCTACCGTTTGCAAATAACGGATATCTTTGTAATCCGCATCTTATCAAAGATGCGCCTGCCGAATGCAAACAAGTACCGGTTTCTCGGCATACGCTTGATACCATACGTGAAGGCATGAAGGAGGCATGCAGTCCAGGAGGCACCGGCTGGCCGCTTTTCAATTTCAGTGTCCTTAACCATACGCTTATCCAACAAACGCTCGCCAAGACCCCCGATGAGAAAAAAGCATCGGTTGAAGCTGCCATAAAGCGTCAGCCATCTTACTCAAAACAAATTCAGACCGCGTGCAAGACCGGTACGGCAGAGTCTCATGGAGAATCAACAGCTCCGCATGCCTGGTTTACTGTTTTTGCGCCTTTTGATGACCCGGAAATAATGGTAACTGTATTAGTTGAAGAAGGTGGTCAGGGGTCTGATGTTGCAGCGCCTATTGCTCGAGAAATACTAAAGGCCTATTTTGAAAGAATTGAGTAGCCTATTTTTTGTGATGGGGAAAAGCATAAGACGCAAATTTTTTTTGCAAAATCCAAAAACAAGAATAGATAACTGTGGGATAAAAAAAAATAAGACCTTTCTTCAATATATGACCTGGTGATAAAAAAAACAGATGTTTAAAACGATGTATACTCCCCTGAATATGTGTTTCATCATTAAAAATATTAGAAGTGAAGAATTGTCGGGCATATATTTGTTGTGCTTTGTGAGGTTTTATCATATCAATAAAATCCTGTGGAATAGGTGTTTGGAAATATTTCCGTAGTAAAACAAACACGGGGTATATGTAACCATTAAGTCTGTATTTGTCGATTATATGCGTCATATCTTTATACATACTGTGTTTTATTTTAGTATTGCGGATTATTGAGTTTATCAACGATAGTCGAAACACCCCGAGGTAGTTGTGGTGGAAAAAATGAAGGGCTAAATAGAGAAATAGGTGTTTTTGAGACAAGATTGGATACTTCTTATTATCTATCACGATCTCTACTTTTTCCTGTAAAAATAAGCGTGTAAGCGACTCAATTGAAGCTTGAGGATATAAAGAATCAAGTTTACCAAGCTGTGTCATCATGAAAACAACCTCATAGTGCAGGTCAAAAACAACTGGAAATCCTGCGACTTTTTTTACATATGTGTCTTCAATCTTCTTATTTTTTAATCTTTTAAAGTTTTCTGAAAAAAAACGTGTTGATTTTGTATATCCCAGTTTAAGGAGAAGTCGGTGGGCTTTATCGGCTTTTTGTATATCTACAAGTATGTCACAATCAGCATACATCCGTTTTGGATATTGACCCTTTTCATAATACAAGTGAAGGGGTAAACCTTTCAAGATGAGAAAGTCAAGACCGGCTTTTTTGTAAACCGCAACAACTTTATTTATTTCTGTTAAATACATAAAAGACTGTGTTAAAAATAAGTCCGTAATATTTATGATCATATTTTTCCTTTTTATTTGATAAGCTTTTGCCAGGATATGACGGGGATAAATATTACCATCTGAGAGAATATTGTTATCTCCTTTCGTGACAAGGTATGTGGGAGTTTTATATATGACACGATGTGTGAACATGAGGGATTTTTTTTTCACCAGAAGGATGTCGTTTTCCCGGATGTTCTCAAACGCAACCTTGCGGTATTGAATGATGTCTTCAGGTTGAAGAAGGGGAAGCATGCTCGTGCCGACAGCTTTCATGGAAAAAGACCCTTTTTTAGTTATTTTATCAACAAGGTGTTTGAGCATGTGCAATTACTGCAAGACAAGTATTTTTTTCTTTTTCATGTCAGCAATACATGTCTCAATATCTTTATCCGCTTGTTTTTCCGTGATTGCGTATTTTTTAGCGAAAAGGGACATAAGTTTTTTTTGAGGAGTTTTTGATCTTATTTTTTGAAAAACATAAGAAGCTGTTTCATTGAGAGTAAAAAGAACTGATTTTTTACTGTCAAAAATCACCGTCTTATTACCCAACTTCTGGATAATCAACTGTTTGTTAATACTTTTTCTTTTCATTGCTCCTTGAAGAATAACGTATTATAAAATATTTTTTTTGATTTTGTTTTACTGTATAATAAACCAGATAAATATGATTCCCAAAAAAATCTTAAATAAGTACCTACAGTTTGCAATAAATAATTATTTCATTTTGATTTTCATCCTTGCAATAGGATTTGTCGGTATAGTGTCGGTGTATAAACTTTTTTTTACCAAACCAACCTATATATACGCAAAAATAAAAGTAGGACAGGGCTTGTGGTGGGCAAATACGCAAAAACCAAGTATGTGGTTTATTGAAGCAATAAAGAAGGCCAATGATGAAAAAGATCTGGCGGGAAAGCCGATTGCAAAGATCATGAAAGTAACTTATTATCCATGGTGGGGTAGCGGACAGTATGATGTGTATGTTGAGGTAAAACTAAAGGTATCAAAAGTCGGAAAAGCTGGAAAGTATAATTTTAAAAGAACAACAATTGGGGTTGGGGCACCCATTGATTTTGAGTTTGATACAGTCCAGTTTTCAGGTACAGTCATCAACCTTTATGAAAAAGAACAAAAAGAGATATATACCGAGAAATTAGTTACGATAACAAAAAAAAATGCATATCCATGGGAATATGATGCTATAATGGCAGGCGACAAATTCTTTAACGGAGAAACAGAAACATTACAGGTTGTAAACAAACAAGCAATAGATACACTTTCCTTAAGCGACGATCTATACGGAAACCTACCTGCAATCAGCAATGACAACAGAAAGTATATCTCCGTACAACTTCGTTTAAAAGGAAAGGCGGCTGACAACCAATTTGTATATGCTGAGGAGCAACCTATCGTTCCTGGAAAAGGCATAAACATCGGTACGTCCAACTTCATTTTTACTGATTTTGTCGTGGCGAAGATAGAGTAATGCGTACAGTATCTGCTATCATTAACATATGACAGCGGTTCAAGAGACAGCACTTCATTATGCTGATAAAGTATATGACCCCTTTTCTCAAGAAGGACCATGGCTACAAAGATATATGACTGAGGGTTATTTTGGACAAGCTGCAACATTAGACAGATCAGAAGGTTTTGAGCAAATCTTTGCAACGACCTCTCTAAAAAGGATACACGATTTGAGAAAAGACTATCGCAACAAGATTGAAGGGATTGGCGAGGATACTTGGGTGAAAAATCTAGAAATAGCAAACTTAAGAGGAGATTGGGAAAGTATTCCAAAGGGAGGAAAGGAAGAGCTTGAATGGACTGAGAGAGCAGTCGCTCTTGCTGCTGCAGGATACGAAGAACATGTGAAAAAACTGGGAAAAAAGGATTTTTTTATTCGAGACAACCAACTTTACTATACGGTACTTGTTCTTCTTAATAAAGGAGCATATGATTTTGGATCACTCGAAAAACAATCCAGGGCCATTGAGCTACCGACAGGAGAAGGAAAAACTATCGGATTCGGTTTAGCAGCTCCTCTATTGTCTTTAAGAGGAGAAAAGGTGCATGTTGTTGAGCCAAATTATAATTCAGCTTTAAATCATGCTAGGCAAATGGGTGAGTTTTACTACGATTTTTTTGGAGTAAATACCGGAGTTTTAATCCGTATACCAGAAGAACAACGGAAGGTGTTTCATGATTATGTTGATGAAAAAGGACAGATAAGACAAGTGCCCGATTTTGCCGGAGGTATGAGAAATTATGTCTACCAAGAAAAGGGTGAAGAATATGTTGTGACACATCCTGTCCACATATCTACAAATCCGATTCTCCGCCCGGGACAACTAACAGAGCCGATGTCTGCTATGCTGCCGAGAAAAAAAACAGTGGTGGAGCGACCAGGTAGACATGGAAGCAAGCAAGCATGGTCCTCAGATATAGTATTTGTTGACCGAGAGAGGCTTGCTTTTGATTGGCTTTCTGACAGGCAAATTGGCGCAACACAACAATCTGGTCAGCCTGATTTATCTACAAGAACCGGACTTATTGCAGAAGCAGACGAAACAGCTCTGGATATAGCACGTACTCCGTTTGTTATAAGCGAAGAAGCAAGAGGGGGTGAGGCATGGGGCAGTATTTTTGCTATGTTGGGGCTTGAAAGTCACCTAGGAAGCGGTCCTCCATGGAAAGATACGGAGAAAAGACAACAAGCTCACAATCTCACTGTTAATATATGGGCAAATCTTTCCGAGGCAAAAAGAGCAGGGTATTTTAAAAGGGGGCAAGGAGAGGAATTTGATTATGAGATGAGCGGTCATACACTTGTGCTAGGCGACAAGCTTATTGATAAATCCACCAACGTTGCGATTCAGGCAGTACGCGAACAGTTCGGATATGAAGAAGGGCGAGAAGAAGCAGCTGTTGATAAGTGTTTTGACGCTTTGTTTCCTTCGTTTGGGGCTCTCGACTTGATAGATTCTCATTCCGCCACAACCATCGTTTCGGATATGGAAAAAAGATATGTATTTTCAGACAAGCAAAATGCAGATAGGATTAAAGCTTTAATCGAAAAAGGCTACGCGCTTCCATATATGAAAGACAGGATGCGACAAATACTGCAAGATGACAGACAGGATAAGCTTTGGAAAGCAATACAAGTATTTATCAAAGCAGATTCAGAGCTATCCGAAGAAACAAAGGACAAAGCTCTTTCAGTTTTTTCTCCTGAAAACAGAGGGCCAATGAAGGAAGCAATCGGGTGGATAGTCCATAACCACCATGTAGTGGATGCTGCAGTAGAAGTACTTTTCGGAGCAGTTCCCGGTGTTGATTACTTACAAGGACAAAGACCGGTTTTACTAGATGCATATGGATTTCCTCTTGAAAGGCACCAGATGCACGACATGGCACATGTGTTTCTTCAACTACAAAACCTCTGGCAGAAAAAAGGTTTTGTTTCGGAATTAAGCCTAGCAGAACAACCACTTACCGCCGATCTTTTACAGAGAGCATTGGCAAAAACAGCCCCTCAAATAAGTATTTCTCATACAACAGACCGTATAACGATTCCGACCTTACTTCAACGTTATGGAACGTTACGGATGAGTTCTGGTTCGGTTCTTCCTGCTGCTTCGACCTTGTCTGATTTGTATGACGCTGAAACTGTTGTTGTCAGTAGACATATACCGACACCGGAGAACATAAGAAACCCAAAGGAACATAGCATTAGACTTCGGTGTCTTGATGGTGGTATAGCACAAGTGCAGTTTTTTAGATCAGATCATTTGCGGGAGGTTGAGCTTGCAAAACGAGCAACAGAAATAAAAAACTCGGGAAGAGTTGGTCTTTTTATTGTTCCTGATCTTGATCCAGCCCAACGTGTGCAACAAAAAGCTCCTTGGGTAAATTTGGTAACAGGTAAAGAAGTGCTTGAAAGAGAAAGTGCTTTGGATCATGCGGTAAGAGCAGGAGAGACTGGCCAAACGATAGTCACAACTTGGATGGCGCATAGAGATGTTGATGTAACAATACCAAGGTTAGCAAAAGACAGCGGTGGGCTAGAAAACGTTGTTTGTGGTATGTTACCGACAGAGCGAGCATTAAACCAAGCCCTTCAAAGGGCATTGCGTGGAGATATGCCAGGCGATCGGTTTCTTTTGTTGACTCCTGAGGATTTTGAGCCAATCAAAAATTATTATTTATTTCATCGACCTGAAGGTTTATTTCAGAGATCCGCTAGCAAACTCCATCATGATCAGGTTAGGCGCATTGATAATCTATGGGATGAAGCGATCAAAGGAGAGCAGGACGCAATGGAAAAGCTTCTACATGAATATATATTACATCTAAGGCGATCAGAAGAAGACATGTCACGTCAGCTCATGGGTACGCTTTTTCGTGATGAAAGACTTGATCAATGGAAAGATGTTTTTTTAGAAGGTGTTCGCACCTCAGATCTTAAAGAAATAAGAGCAGGATGGGCAGACTTACTTGTCTTAATCGACCATGAGTTCTTAGCTTTTATGGCTGATCCTTTGTATTCTCAAATCCAATTAAAGGAAAAGAAGACCATATTCCAGGCACGAATATTTCAACTTGTTGACAAAATTAAAAAAGAAAGAGAGAATGAATAAAGGGGTAAACTTGACAAAATGACATTATTATAAGATAATATCCCTATATGCCTTTACAAAGAGGAGAAAGATGTACGGTTGTAAACACAGGGACGCTTGGACCAGTTGATGGGGACGGAGTTACACCTGTTGAACTTGCCCGTATAGCTCCTAGCTTTGGAGGTCTTTTTGCTGTAGCTGTACTTGCGACTGGTTGTGATGGTGGAGTTGAAGCTCAAGATAGAGCTCCCACCGCACAGACAGGAGATGCTGCAGCAATCGCAACAGACGATGCACAAGCAACACAAACAGCACAAGCTAAAATACTTACACCCGCTGGATCACCAATACCATCCCAAGAGCCAACTACTATAGCTCTTCCAGACGGAACCCAAATGGTTGTCAGTCCAACCGCACCCGCCCCAACTGTTACAACAGAAGCACAAACTCCAACTCAAGAAGTTACAGTAACTACAGAAGCAACTTTGTTGCCAACTTCAGAACCATCCCCAACAGCAACACGCACTGTTGAAAGTCTTCGTTCAACCCAAAAGGCTGTAGAAACATATGTTGGTGTTTTGGAAAAAGCTGGTATAGTCACTACCTCAGAAGCTATTTTACAAGAACTCCAAACATATGAAGCAATTGGAAAGGATGGAATGAAATATGAAATTGCCTCTACACAGGATGGATATCCTTTGATGATAAAAGTTGAAGGGGGAAACTGGGAAGAAATAACTGGCCAGAATACAAAAAATGTAACCGGTATAAATCTGGGTGCATTTGTTGGAGGGTATGGGTCTCGTGAGTATTATAGTAGACTAAAAGAAGCTCAGAGACAGTTTTTTGGATCCCCTTCCGTATATAACAGTTGGAAAGATGTAGACGCATGGGGGAGCGCGGGAGTAGACGATGATTATAAAACGGCTACAAGCTATAATACCGGCAATATATTGATGCATCCGTTAATTTGGGAAACAGATTTACCAGATAATGTAAATAGTTTAACTGGAGAAGCTCTCAGAAAGGCGTTATTAGAACATGCGTCTGAGACCGTTTCAGCATATCCTAAGGTGACGATGTTTACAGTAAACGAATTAACCCCAGCCTTCCTTAAGAATCTTGGAACAGTTGAAGAACAAGCGCTTTTCATGCACGATTTAAATGCAATTATCAAAACCGGGAATCCTAATAGAAAACTTATTCTAAGCGATACTTTAAATCATGGTAGTGACTCATATAACGGAAGTAGTAACACTAGGTTCACAGAAGCCCTTGATCGATTTGGGTCTGATATTGATGTGATCGGGATCCAACTTATTGTCGATGCGGGGTATGTACCACCCGAAGGTTGGGATCAGATGATATATGAAAGAATAAAACATTATTATGAGACTTATCATAAACCAGTAATTATTACAGAACTTAACGTCAATATAAAAGCTCTCGTTGGAGGTAATCGACTTAAACAACAAGCCGATATTTATGAAATGCTTGCTCGGGGGATAAGACGGGCAAATGAAGAGCTAGACGATGTTTGTCAGGAAATTAACGTTTTAACTATTGGTGATCAATTTTCTCCTTTTGAAAGAAATGAAGAACAGTTTGGTTATAGTACAGATGCAGATCCTACATTATTTGATGATGAGGTAGAGCGAAAAATAGCATGGTTTGGTCTTATGAAAGGTCTTCTTTCAAAATAGTGATAATTAAATCAATTATTTGTGTTTGATTGTGCGTCAATAAGAGATCTTAAGACCCAAAATGTGCTTTGGAATTGTATTACTGATGATGGATTCACTAACGAAGACAGAAACAGCATCCAAAACCCTATTTTTAAATATGTAGAATGTTTGTTACGATAGAGATCTGTAAAAAGGAAATAACCCATCATTATAAGATATGATAAGAGACCCATTACTCCAACCTCAGCAAGTAATTCAAAAAGTATATTATGAGGGTGAATATAAGTATATTTATATAGTGGATTATTATACTTTTCGCTTAGTTTAGCTTCAGAGTAATATATAATATTGCCAAATCCAATTCCATTTAATGGAGAAGATTTAAATATATCAAAGGCATTTTTAAGCAGAGATAGCCTTGATGTGGCGGAGCGAACGTCTTGTTCTTGAGGGTTAATTACTCTATTGATAGAGTTATTATGAAAATATGGTGTGCTATAGACTAACAAAACAAGAGGTGCAAGAATTGATATAAATAGTAATGCGAGTTTAAGTCGAACGTTCTTTGTGATAAGTAGAGGGATTATTATTGCCAACAGTCCAAGAACCAAAAGAGATCTAAAACCCGATATCATAAATTGAAACAAAAGAAGACCAATGAAAAGCATCAGAAGGGTTTTTTTAACATATCCGGTTTTTCTTGAAAAAAAAAGAGAAAATAAAAAAGGAAAAATAAAAAAATCGATATTTTCTATAAAAAACCTATCACGAGATGCGTTTAAATCTATTAAAGTAAAATATTTCTGATACAGATTATGAACTAAAAAGGAATAAATAGGCTCTATTTGTATATAAAATGTTAAATTAATAAAAGTATTTACCACTACGCTAACTAGTAGACTAGAGATAAGAACCCGTTCGCTAACTTTTGTATAGAATCTCGAATATGAATAATATAACGCTATTCCTACAGCCAAATCTTTATATTCACCTATATAGTCAGTGATAGAGACAGAAAGGGTGATAGAAAAGGAAACAAAGATGAAATACAATACAATAAAATCAAGCGACTTGATAACTTGTTTCTTTTTTCTAAAAATAGACAAACAAAAGAGACACAGGATGATTAATCTACCAACATTATGTGTGTGAAATATTGTATTACCAAATGGGGGCAATCTAAGCAGAAAGATGCCCAAAACAAGAAAGACAGTTAACATTGATTATGAAAAAAAAGAGACAATCAGTATCCTTCATAATACCAACTTTTTATCCAAAATCAAATCTATTAAAGCTTCTTAAAAAGATACAAAAGCTGAGCATGATGAAAAATTACTTAATAGAAGTATTAATTATTAACTCAGTTTTTGATGTTAAAATCGAAAAAATAATAGATATAGACAACTTCACGTATAAGCTAATGGTCGTTGATATAAAAAAAAGGGAGTTTAACCACGGCGATATAAGAAATCTTGGTGTAAGTAAAACTACGGGAAAATATATTATTTTTGTATCACAAGATGCCTATCCAATAGGTGTAGATTTTATAGATAATTTTATTGAAGATCTAAACAACAAGAACACTGTTGCCGTATTTGGAAAAGAGGTTCCACCAAAGGGGACAGTAAGGAATTACTTATACTTTGAGCATAAAGCATGGTTCAAACAGTATGATATACATCAAGACACTAAGGGAAGAGTATTTTTCAATGAGAAAAGAAGAAAAGATTCAAACATATCAAACGATTTAATATATTGGTATTCTTTATCCAATGTCTTTTCCTGTTATAAAAGAAGCTTTCTAATCAAAAATAAGTTTGCGACAATATATCATGGAGAAGATGTTCTTATGGGTAAATTAATTATTGAGAGGGGTCTTATAAAAGTTTATGACAGCAGATGCTGTGTGGTTCATTTTCATAGTAGTTTAAAAAACTATATTAAGAGAAGTATTGAAGATTGGTATTTTAGACTTTTCATTATCAGGAGTGGAGTGAAGATAAAATTTAAACCTCAAACAATCATAGCAAAGAAATGGAAAAAAAACCATATTAATAACATCACTGTTTCTTTTTTTTATTTACTCAAGTTTTACGTTTTGATCTCAGTGATTTTTCTACGTCTAAAACATATTTTGCTTGGAAGCATACTAAGAAATAAAAAAAAGGAATATATCACGAAATATATATAAGTGGGTCCTTTTTTAAGGGTACGTACGGGTTCGAAAATAAACCTCCATAACCATTCAAAGTTGGATTTGATTACGTATACTGGAGCCCTAATGGCTTTACTTGAAAAAAAATTAAAACTACCGCCTACACCCATACAAACTATACCTCTTAAATCATCTTTGTGTTGATATATCCATCTTTCCTGCCAAGGAGGTCCATACGCGACAAACAAATAATGAGGTTTAAATTTATGAATAAGTTCGATAGCATAGCTCTCTTCTTGTTTAGAACTACTTCTAATATTCTTAGCACCCTCAAAGCTAGCGATCTTTAAAAAGGGGTATTTTTCTTGAAAATGAGCTGCGGCTTTCATTGCAGTTTTTCCAAATCCTCCTAGAAACATAACTCTTTCCTTTCTCTTTACAGATAATGCAATGAGCTTGAGCATAAAATCAGTACCAGCGAGTTTTTCACCAGCAGGTATACCTTTAATTTTAGCCAATATTTTTATTCCTATTCCATCAATAAGTATTTCATTTGCATGATTTATAATAGTCTTGTAGGAAGGATCTTTTATTGCAAAAATATAGGTTTCAGGATTAAGATTAACTACATGATAATAAGAATTACTTTTTTGATCCAAAAATTGCACTATATTTCTAGTCAACTTATTTATTTTCTTTGCAGGAATTTTTATTTCTGTAATATATACCATATTAATACGTAGAAAAAGTATAAAAAAAGATCTATAGGTTATTTTATCATTAACTAATGAGATTAAAATTATTTATTAGCATTATTGGTTTTCAAATATGTGTGATCGTTATGTCCCTTTTTTTACTAAAAAGAAAAAACAGTATGGGGCTTATGACATCCATTAGTCCGATTAAACAAGAATCAATTCAAAAATCTTCCAGTAATATAAAATTTTTTTATGAACCGAAGCCAAACACTATTATCAAATTTAACCACGCATGGCTTCCTGATGCAGTTACTTATACATTTAATGATGATTCTCTCAATGAGAGAACAAATTATGAGATCAATAAGGAGGATAAGACATATCGTATAGTAACGCTTGGAGATTCATTTACGTTTGGACAGAATATTAGTACGGAATATAACTGGACTGAATTACTCGAAAACGAACTGAACGCTAATTACCTTTGTTCCCAGATTAATAAATACGAAGTTATCAATCTAGGGGTCTTTTCATATGACACGCAATATGAAGTCGAGAGATACAGGTTAAGAGGTACAAATATAATCCCGATCTTCTTATTTGGACATTTACTGACTTTGAACGGATATTAGAGCGTATGATGCCACTTATTAAAAAATATAATACTCCAGAAAATAAAGAACTTGAGAAAAAAGGAATTTACTATCAGAATTGGCAACTGGCACGTGAAGATCTTATAAGGAATTTAAATAAAGATGGAATAATATCATATCAGCAGAAACAACTAGATTTATTAGATGAGTACTATCACAAAAAACTTCTCTATATCACCTTAGATAATTATCCAAAATACATACAAATGGTAAAAAACAAGGCAAAACACAGAAAAGAAACTTATTTTTTGCAATCTGGTATTCATTATTCACAAAAAGAGTATTTTCTACCGGATATCCATTTTAATAAACTTGGGCATCAAAAAATGATGGAAGAGATAATTTATTTTTTTCTTGATAATAACTTGATACCTTGTCTAACTTTTTCTTAATAAGATAGCCCTCCATGACGAGGCAATTTCTTATTAATCTATTGCTTCATTATTGAAACAACTCGTTGTCATTATTTATAATTACAGGAAACATGTATACAAAGAAAACTCGTATTCTTAGTCTTATCACATTTGGACTTATTATTGTAATAATCTTGCTTGTTTTTATAAACAATAGATATGAGTTTGTATCTTACCCCATACAAAGTAAAGATATAGCACCAAATCCGCAAAGCCGTCTCAAGTTCTTTTTTGAACCACGGCCTGATATCACCATAAAAGACAGCAAGACCGAGCTAGTCTCAACTACCGCCCAATATACGATAAACAGCGATACCTTACATGATCGTTTTGATTATCCAGTCAAAAAAGAAAAAGATACCTTCCGTATCCTTACGATCGGAGACTCATTCACATTTGGTTTGTATCTTGATACAAAAGACAATTGGACTGAGCTTTTGGAAGACAAGCTTAATGCTTTGCAATGTGCTAGAATCAAAAAGTTTGAAGTGATTAATCTGGGAGTATTCGGATACGATATCGAATATGCGGTTGAAAGATATATACTGCGTGGAAAAAAATATGAGCCTGACTTGATTATCTGGTTTATCAAAAATGAAGACTTGATCCAGATAAACGAAATATTGACTGCAAAAAAAGAAGAATATAGACGCATAATGGAACAAACAGGAGAACTTGCAAAAGAGAAGAAAAAAGGGAATCCATATATATATTATGAGAAAGCCCAAGAAGATATGTATCGCCAGATCGGAGAGGAGCAAATGTATTTATATCAGAAGAAGCTTATGGAGAAGTTGCGAGGGAGTTATCAAAATGACCTGGTTTTGCTTACAACGCATCAGATATTTCCTGAATATCTTCGGACGTATGCGCAAACGAGATCCATACTTTCTGATTTTGCGTCAAATCATATGAGTACGAAGCTCATGACCTTGAGTAATATATATCTTGATGCAGGAACATACTTTCCTCATGATTACCATTTTAATATCAAAGGCCATAGAGTCATATCTGAGGAGATTTTTCAATATCTTACTCACACAAAGCTAGTAAACTGCGGTAATTTTTCACAATAAGAAAATCTTCTATTACGAGATAATCTATTTTAGTCTTGAGAAAGTCTTGCAGAGCTTCTTGAGGTGTTTGTACAATAGGTTCTCCTTGAAGATTGAAGCTGGTGTTGAGGATACACGCAGTCCCTGTTTGTTTATCAAACTCTTTGATTAGTTTATAATATCTACCGTTTTCTTTTGAAACTGTTTGGATGCGGCAGGTTCGATCTTTATGTACTATCGCAGCAAGCTCTTTCCGTTTATTTTTTTTTACTGGAAAGCAAAAAACCATATAAGGCGACCAGTGATTTTTTTCGGGTACTTTAAAATAGTCATGAACTTTTTCTTGTAATATGGAACCTGCAAAAGGCCGAAACTGTTCTCTTCTTTTTATAATGTTCATCTTTGTTTTCATGCTTTTGGGAGATGGTTTACACAGGATTGAACGATTTCCCAAAGCACGGGGTCCAAATTCAGCTTTTCTATAAAACCAACCCAAAATATTGCCATCTGCAAGTAATTTTGCAGTTTGATGAATCAATTTATTTTCAGGAAGCTTTACAAAGTGGAGTTTATATTGTTTAAGAATTTTCTCAATTGCTCGATTTGAGTACGATGAGCCAAGTGATAATGAATTTATGGGATATCGTACAACTCTATCTATTTGTTTTGTTTGACGATTGAAATATGCATAAAGAGCAGATCCGAGCGCCGTTCCACTGTCGCTTGCAGCTCCAAATATATAAACATTTTTAAACGGTGTATTTCTATGAATCTTACCATTTGCCAGTGCATTAAGCGCGACTCCACCACTGATGCAAAGGTTTGCATACCCAGTAAGAGAATACAGGTGGGAAAGGATTTTAAAATATATTTCTTCGGTAACAGATTGGATGCTCGATGCAAGGTCTTTGTGTTTTTTTTGGATTTCATCTCTGGGGTTTCGGGGCTTCCCAAAAATCTTTTCGAATGTATCACTCCACATCCTGAAGCTTTCCCTGAATGAAAAAAATTGCATATCCAGTTGAAAGCTCCCATCCGCTTTGATATCTATCAGTTTTTTTATCTTATCTACATAACTGGGTTGTCCGTATGCGGCAAGACCCATAAGCTTATACTCATCTTCATTCACTTTGAATCCGAGATATCCAGTAAAGGTGGAATAGAGGAGACCGATCGAGTGAGGAAAATCAATTTTTTGAAGAGGAACAATCTTTGTTGCTTCCCCTTTCCAAAGACCAGTTGTTTGATATTCTCCAACCCCATCAATTGTCAATATAGCCGCATCTTTATAAGGAGAGGGATAAAAAGCAGATGAGGCATGGGATATATGATGAGGTGTGAAACATACCTTTTCTTTGTAATTAAGTTTTTTGCGTATTGTTTGTTCAATTTTTATCTTAAAGCCAAGCCATTCAGGGAGTCCCTTTAGAAAAGGTTTTAGTCCATGAGGATACGTTGCAATAAAACTTTCAAGAATCCGTTCAAACTTAAGAAGAGGTTTTTCGTAGTAAGAAATAACCTCGATATCATTTATGGTTAGTTTTGCTTTTTGCAGACAAAATGTAATTGCCTGATAGGGAAAGTTATTATCATGTTTAATTCGTGAAAAACGTTCTTCTTCAATACCGCAAACGATCCTACCATCTTTTAGAAGAACAGCTGCACTGTCATGATAATATGCGGAAATTCCTAAAATGTACATATTTTATAGAAAATTCATAGTTATAAGGTTAAAATTAATAGAAATATAAGCTAATACGGAGATGTAAGATCAATATTCTGTTTGATAACTTTCTGCCAGTAAGATTTTTTTTCGTTACGTTGATGGAACAGAAGGTATAACAGATGTCCCAGGCCTATTCCTACAAGATAAAAAACAAAAAGCACTATCAGAATACAAAATCGATTAATGGCTTTAATCCATCTTGATATATATTTCATATAATCGGATAAAGAAAAACAGGAACAGGGGATATCTGAGCGCTTATGACAAGAAGCGCGATGATGATAAGAAGAAGAACAATAGGAATAATCCAAATTTTTCTTGACTTAATAAACAATGTTGTAAGTTGCTTTATAGACTCAAACACAGATTTATTATATCAAAGCTTACTTATCCCAGCCTCTTGCCTTACAGAGAATATCTTTTTGTTCTATACAAAAGTCAACAACTTGCTTACGAAAGTTGTCATAATCGTACTTTAATTGGTCATGGTCCTGAAGAAATTGAGAAAGGATTTCTGAGGCGCCTTTTTCATTACCCGCGCCCTTTTCAAGCAGATAGATTGGTTTTATAACGGTGTTAAACTCTGCGTATCGGTTGTTTGCATATATTTGTCTATAGAATCTAAGCGCTTCTGATGTACTGGATGTCTCATTATAATAATTAGCAAGAAACAACAGAGTTTGGATACTTAAAGGAGATATGCTATAGTAACGTTTTACAAGAATTCTGGCATCATTATAATTTCCTTGAGCGTGTTTTTTTTCAATCTGTTTTTCATATGCATCTTTATTGAGAGGATAAAGCAAAAGGGCCAAACCAAAGTTACCTGATCGTATTTGTATTGTGCTTGAGATAAGTATGAAAATCCATGTAAAACACATAAACGCAAAAATTCCATACACACTGCTTCCATTAAAATGTTTTTTTTCGTGATAAAAAACCCCTGCCAGCATAAATAAAAGTATGAAGAGCGATAGAATAGTAAAAGTATAATCTGTCTGAAAATTAACAAGAAAATACAAAAACAACAGAGCGTATATGGTCTTTTGTCTGAAAGCAGATATGGTAAACAGAACCATCATCAGAACAAAACAGATACCTGCAAATATACCAATTTCCGCAAAAAAATGAAGGAATACATTAAAAGCATTGTCAACGACATCCTCAGCAAAAGCCGCAAAGAGCTTTGATGCATATATGAAGTTGCCAGGTCCCACTCCCCATAGTGGAAAATGTCGTATAGTTTGAGATGCTTGAGTAAAATATGCAGGTCTTCCGGATAAAAAACCCTTATAGCCTAAAAATGTACGGTTGAAAATAGACTGGAATTGTAGGATCGGTTCAATTGGTTTTCCTTCATGGACAACGCTAAAAAAGAAAAAAATAAGAATAAGAAGAGAAAGTATTAGAATACCACCGTTCCTTTTAATATCAATAAGTTTTCGTTTGAAAAGATACAAAAGAAGTAAACAAAGGCAAATAAACAATGAAAGGTAGGCTGAACGGGAAAAGGAAATGAGAAAAAAAAAGATAAAGAGAGCTAACATAGGGAATTTTCTGTGGGTTTTTACTGCTGCGACAAGAAGTAGGATTGATGCACCCAGTAAATCTCCGAGATGGTTATGTCCAGGATAAAACGGAAAAATAAGCTGTCTTCCTGTTGACATATATGTCTGTTGATTAGCAGGGTCATTTAACAAAAAAAGACAAACCCAGACTAATATGAAAGGCAGAGAAAGCAGTAGCAGGAAAGCGTGAATTATTTTTTTTGCTTCAGAGTGAAAGTTGTATGCAAAGATGAATATGAGAAAAACAGCAAAAAAATAAAAACTCATATGAACTGATATTGTTTTATCTATGGAAAAAAAAGAAGAGATAAACGAAAAAACGATAAAACTAAGGAAAAGAAGAGAAAGACGCATAGGAAACTTAATCGTTCTATTCTTTAGCATCGCATAAAAGTACAGGAGGATAGGGATTGATACCAGAAAAAGCTCAAGATATGTTTTTTGAAAAAAGAAAAGACCAGTAAATCCTATTCCGTCCATTAGGAAAATAAATAGACATAGTCCAATACAGAAGGTTGTTAACACATAACCATGATACCAAAATTTCATTTTTTAAATAGGGTTCCTAGTCCGCTTGACAGAAAAGTAGCTTATTTGATATTCTGAAAGTATCATATCCAATGCGTAAATACTCTTTTTTTTATACTCCTTTATTTTTGTTTTTATTACTCACGAGTATTATCGCGATCAGGAATCCGGTATATGGCCAGCATATATGCGGACAACTTTGCACATTCGGCTCATGCATCAATCCATATGAGTGTCCGGGTGGTGTAGGAGCAAGGTGTGGGCTTGCATATTATCAGTGTTCAGGAACAACTGAAAGTCAAACATGCGGTCCTACCAAGCTTTTTGATTCCACTCCGCTATGTAATACGGTTGGCTGCAACAATCCGGGTACAACCGATACTGCATCCTGGGGGAGTTATGGTGCCTGTTCTGTATCATGCGGAACAGGAACAGAAACGCGGATCTGTAATTGTACCGATGTAAATAATTGCACAGTTGCCTGTGTGAGTCCGGATGGAGCATGCAGTGCAACAGATTCACGTTCTTGTTGTGTTTCACAGGCACCGCAAACTAAACCAACTGCCTCTTGTGTACAATCTGGCATTACGCGTAATGCTCAGGTAAATTGGGTTTTTAATGATACCGGTAGTACTTGCGGTCAGGCATGGGGATATAACTGCGCGGGAAATACTAACAGCTTTGAACTAAGGTTTAGTGGAGGTAAAAGTACTGAAACTGCAACAAGCGGACTTCGGACAAAGACAACGGATTTATTTTCAAACTGGGGCACATATACGGTACAAGTATGTGCGTTAAATGGAGCAGGTGAAAACTGCTCAACTGCAGTTAACTGTGTGTTGACAGCACCAACATGTACCACTAGCGCTGCAACTGCTTTTTCCTGCCGCAGCACCAATCCACCTCTTGCTGCAACATACGGCAACAATGCCGACCAGATCTTGTTTATGGTAGAGCAAAACACATCAACAATGGCATCACCTTTTCATACCGATAGTGGTTGGACAAGTAGTAGTCCATATACACCCAATTTAGCAACAGGCACATATTATTGGAATACATATTCACGGTCAACTGCAACACCTGTTGTTGCATGTGTTACACCAGCAGCCATACCAACAGGTGTACAGATACAAATTGATAAAACTCCGCCGGTTGCGCCTGTCGGATCATTTGGCGGGTATACTCCTGACCCCGCATGCTTGGGTAAGTATTTTGTGTCATACAGTTGGCCTATAGCTGCAGATACAGGATGCGCGCTCTTGGCTGCAGAGCCATATCAAGGACAGATTTCACTGGAGAGCGACTATAGTCCTGTTGCACATGATACTGGATGGATAAGTACAAGGACTATGAGCACACAGACAGAGGGAATATCATATGCGGGCGGAACTACGTTATATGGACAGGTACGCGCTAGAGATAGTCTTTCAAATCAATCCGGATGGAATACTACTCAAGCAACTATACCCCTTCCGACCTTGTATCCCACAATACATATTCAAGGTACGTATGTTGAGAGCTTTGCCGCAGACGGGTCAGAGTGTGTTGGTTCGATGAGTGTGAATCCGACAGGTCTTGATATTGCGTTAAATATTGTTCCAAATGATGGAGATGCGACATCAAACTGTACGATCACGGAAAGCTCATATGACTGCACCGTGAGTATAGATAATCAGGGGTATCCTTGTGCGAATCCGAACAAAAACATATCTATATCAGCAACATATGAAGGGTATACACCGGTTGAATGGCGAGCTGGAAATGCGTGTGATGGGGCCCCTGTATCCAGTATTCCAGTTAACTTTTCATCAAATCCGCCTGTAAGTACAGCACGTAATACCTACTTTCAGTTTCCAACAGGAGCGCAGAGTTCATGGTTTAAGATGAACGGAGGAAGCTTTACCAGTAAAACTCAAAGAAACAATATTATCCCAAACAGCGCCCAGATATTTGACACAACTGATGATAACATAACGCCTCCCAATAACAAATATCTGATAATTCAGGATGCAGGAGCCGTATTATACCAAGATCCTGGTACGACTCTTAATCTTGGAGCAAACGCAACTGAGGGTTTTTCTGCCAATAATTATTATGGTGATAATTATGAAGCGACAAGTATATTTTCACCTGGCAAATTCATGGATTATGTCAAATCAAGAAAACAATACAAGACCATTACGAGCACAGCAGACATAGAGGCAGACGGAATATATTATGTGGAAGAAGCTCTTTCCATAGCAGCAGGTGATACGGCGCTCAATAATAAAAAAATAGTGTTATTGTCAGATGACGGTACGATAACCATCAGTGGCAATATCGCGCCAACCGGAGCATCTTTGGCAATAATTGCCGACTCCATTATTATTGCTCCTGCGGTAACCGAGATAAACGCGATACTTATTGCAAACAGTATTGACATAGGAAGTCTTGATAATAATGCAGATAACAAACTCAAAGTAAACGGCAACCTTATACAGTTGACCCCTGGCTTTGTGAACAAAAGGGTTTTAAACAGCGCACGGTCTCCGTCACTTTTTATCAAAGTGAATCGCAGTACATATCTTGACTTGCTTCCGTATTTATCAATTAGTATCTATGACTGGAGACAGATACAATAGAATAATGAACATACAATACGATAACAATCCGGAAGCTCAAAAAGGCCAGGTGCTACTTATTACTGTTATGCTGCTTGCAGCGGCAATAACCGTTGTGATGACAGTTGCTTTTAACTCAAGGACTGAGACACAGATGACCAAGCTTGAAGAGGATTCGCAAAAGGCTTTGTCTGCAGCTGAAGCAGCACTTGAAGCGGCAATTCAAAAAAAAGGCCGCGTAGGTCTTGAAGATTTGCAGGCATTTGTCGGATCCGGGATAACCGGCGAGGCGGACATAGTTGAGCGGGAAGAAAATGAGTTTGTGACACCGCTTCTTCAGAAGGATGAGCAATATACGTTTTATCTTTCACGTTATTCCTCTACGTCAAACTCCTATTCTGATCCGTTGGATTTATCAAATCTCTTAAATCCTCTTACGATATATCATAAATCTGAAGGAGGTGGGGGTTGTCCGGCGCTTGAACTTATTCTTATTGATTTTTCCAACAACGTTACCAATAAGATAATTGATTCCTGCAGTCCTCCTCTAAACGGTGCGAAACTGACAACATCAACCGGAGAATATGCACTTAAAGGTTATTCTTTTGCATATCAAAGTACTCTTAACCTTTCGAATATGAAGGTGATGATCGTGCGGGTTTTGAATGCACCAACCAGAGTAGGGTTTTCTGCTTCCCAGTTACGATCACAGGGAAAATTTGCAGTGTCTGAAGTAAAAACAGCGTCAGGCACAACCAAAGAAATTGAGCTGTTTCAGTCACATCCTCAAATACCATCGGATTTTTTTGTGACAAGCTTCTAAAGCAGACTTCTTATTTTTTCAGCTATTTTTTTCATGCGGTCAGGAGCGATTTTTTTTACAGCACTTAAACGTATGCCGTCGTCATGTCCGTCGTCGTCAAATCGGGGAATGATGCGTATGTGGGCGTGAGGTACTTCGTATCCAAGGGTGAGAAAGTTGAGCGAATGTGCGTGAACCGCTTGCATTGAGGTAATTCCTACTTTTTTTGCTGCTTCAAAATATCTGCCAAATTGAGGAACATCATAGACCCAACGATAATGTACCTTAGGTATGAGAAGTACATTACCGGGATTAAGCGGAGCAATGTCCAAAAAACCTAAAAAATCGCTGTCTTCATAGACTTTATGAGAAGGTATTTCTCCTTTTACGATTTTGCAAAAAATACATGAATCCATAGAAATATGTACTATTATACATACTATATATATCTTGCACAAATAGATAAATATGTCATAATAAGGAGGTAGGGTTACAAATTCATACTTTAACGCCTATGGATACAGACGCCCTTATTCAGACTGCAGTTTTTTCTCCGGATGACACTTCCCGCAATGAAGCCAGAAAAAAATTAAGAAAACTGGCACAAGAAAAAGGTGTTTATCCCGCCTCAATACATAAGCTTTATATGGAGCTTGGAAAAAATACAATTACCGGATTTACAGTCCCAGCTATAAATATCCGCATGATGACGTATGACACGGCACGTGCGATATTCAGGTTAGTTAAAACACACAAAATCGGTCCGTTTATTTTTGAGATTGCCCGTTCAGAGCAAGGTTATACAGAGCAAACTCCTGATGAGTATACCTGTGCTATTTTGGCAGCAGCAATAAAGGAAGAATATAAAGGGCCGGTATTTCTTCAAGGAGATCATTATCAATTCAAGGCAAAAGTATACCGGCAAAACCCAGATCAGGAAATTGAAGCGATTAAAAAACTCATCGCAGATTCCGTAGCTGCCGGATTTTACAACATTGATATTGACGCATCAACTCTTGTTGATCTTGATAAGACCACCCTTGATGAGCAGCAAAAATCAAATTATGAGATGACCGCGCTTTTGACAAAGTTTATAAGGGAAATAGAGCCAAAAGACATAACGGTTTCAATCGGAGGAGAGATAGGACATATCGGAGGAAAAAACAGCACAGTTGAGGAATTTCGAGCATTTATGGAAGGATTGCAGCAAAGCCTTAAATCTTCAGAGTCCGGAGCAAGCATACAGGGTATAAGCAAGGTAAGCGTACAGACCGGTACAAGTCATGGAGGAGTGCCTCTTGCAGATGGCAGTATTGCCAAAGTACAGCTTGACTTCTCGGTTTTGCAGGCAATCGGAAAGGCAGCGCGGGATGAATACCATATTGGAGGCGCTGTCCAGCATGGCGCATCAACTTTGCCTGATGAATTGTTTGACCGATTTCCCGAGACCCAGACGCTTGAGATTCATCTTGCAACAGGATTTCAGAATACCGTATATGACAATCTTCCCGCAGATTTGAAAAAAAGGATGTATGAATGGATTAAAGAAAATCTTCAAAAAGAAAGAAAAGAAGGATGGACGGATGAACAGTTCATATACAAAACACGAAAAAAAGCATTTGGACCGTTTAAAAAAGATTTGTGGCAATTGCCCGAGGATCAGAAAAGACCGATTATCGCAGCCTTGGAAAAACAGTTCCTTTTGCTATTCAGAAAGTTGCAGATTTTGGACACTGCGGAAAAGATACAAGACTATGTATAACAAAGTAAAAACCCTAACAGAATTTATCGTGGCTGAGGAAAAAAAATTTACCCAGGCAACAGGTGCTTTTACTTTGCTTCTGACCCATATTGAAAACGCTGCAAAAATCATCGCAAGTCATGTCAAAAGGTCGGGCTTGGTGGATATATTAGGTAAGACAGGAGAAAAAAACGCATTTGATGAGGAAGTCCAAAAACTTGATGAATTTAGTGACCGACTGCTTGTTGATATCCTCAGCCAATCAGGGTATATCGGTCACATAGGATCTGAGGAAATGGAAGAGGCAATCTGTGTTGATAAAAAAGGAAAATACAATGTATTTTTTGATCCGCTTGACGGCTCGTCAAATATTGATATAAACATAAATATCGGGACAATATTTTCCATATACCATAATGATTCTTCTTTACTTCAAGCCGGAAAAAAGCAGATTGCGGCAGGATATATCATATACGGCCCCGGAGTCATGTTCGTATATTCGTGCGGACAAGGAGTAAATGGCTTTACCCTTGATCCGTCAGTCGGAAGTTTTTTGCTGTCACATGAAAACATACGGGTTCCTGAGTCAAAATCACTGTATTCGATAAATGACGGGAATGTTGAACTGTTTGAAGAATCAACTAAAAAATACCTTGCAGATATCAAAAAGGAGGAAAAACCATATCAGTCACGCTATGTTGGTACGATGGTTGCCGATGTACATCGTACGCTGTTAAAAGGAGGTATATTTATGAATCCTGCAAACAAAAAAAAACCTGATGGTAAACTGCGCCTTATGTATGAGGTTAATCCCATGTCTTATCTTATGATACAAGCAGGTGGAGATGCGACATCAAGAGGTCAAAATCCTCTTGATATAAAGCCCCAAAGTCTATCTCAACGCGTGCCGATTGCAATGGGGAGCAAAAAGGAAATAGAAAAATATTTAAGGTATGTATAAACCGACTGCGATAGGTTTTTTTGTAAGACTTCACCCAAAGGGGTCCAAGTCATTTTACAAAAACCCCTTCTGCAGTCTGCTGTATTATAATTTTTTATTTTTAGTATGAAACGGATAAAAGTGGGATTAAACGGATTTGGGAGGATTGGACGAGCGCTCACACGGATTGCTTTTATGCGCGATACGTTTGACATAGTGCTTATCAATACCAGAAGCACTCAACCTGATATGCTTGCATATCTTCTTCAATATGATTCAGTATATCGGAGATTCGGAAAAAAAGTAAAAGCAGAAGCTGACGGTATTGTAATCGACCAGACAAAAATTGATGCAACGTTAATAAGTGATATTGAGCAAATTCCATGGGATGCACATAAAGTTGATGTGGTTGTTGATGCAACAGGCGCTTTTACAAAAAAGGATGATCTGAAAAAACACATACATGGGTCAGTCAAAAAAGTTCTGCTTACTGCACCGGCAAAGGATAAAGAAACAACTCATGTGGTATTGGGAGTCAATGATGATGCTATTGACTGGAAAAACGAGACCGTGATATCAAACGCTTCGTGCACAACAAACTGTGCGGCACCGATGTTTAAGGTCATTGAGGAGAAGTTTGGAGTTGAGGCCGGATATCTCACAACAGTCCATGCATATACTGCAACACAGTCTTTACTTGATGAATCAAACAAAAAACCAGACAGATCCCGCGCCGCAGCCATCAATATCGGCCCTTCAACAACCGGTGCAGCAAAGGCGGTAGGTAAAGTTATCCCCAACCTAAACGGTAAGTTGGACGGTATGTCAGTGCGCGTGCCGGTGCCGACGGTTTCATTTACGGATATATCGGCCGTCATGAAAAAGGAAGTGACAGTTGAGGAGGTAAACAGCGCATTCAAGACATATTCAGAAGGTCCCATGAAAGGAATTCTGGCATATGAGACTGATCCTCTGGTCTCATCTGATTTTATCGGAGACACTCACTCCTGTATATTTGATGCAGGATATACCAAAGTCATACAAGGAAAACTTTTGAAGATATTTGGTTGGTATGACAATGAGTGGGGATATAGTTGTCGGATTGCAGACCTTGTGGAGAAAGTTTCAAACCACTTGTAAGCGCCGGTTATCAATTTGATAATTGAAAATTAATTATATGTCCAAAATTACCTATATTGACGAAGTTGAGATTGTAAACAAACGGGTACTTTTACGTGTTGATTTCAATGTGTCACTTAATCCAAATGCCAGCATAGCTGATGATGCGCGCATCCGCCAATCTCTTCCCACAATACAGCATTTATTAAAAAATGGAAATACGCTTATTCTTATATCACATCTGGGCAGGCCAAAAGGAATTGATAAAAAATATTCTTTAAAGCCTGTCGCCGAGCGCCTTCAGACATATATTCAGGGGTATCGTGTAGAGCTTGTAGAGGACATTGATAATCCGTCGTTTGATAGGGATAAGACTATATATATTTTGGAAAATATTCGTTTTTTTCCCAAAGAAAAAGACTTTTCAACACTTTTTGCTAAAAAATTGTCCTCATTTGCAGAGGTATATGTTAACGATGCCTTTGGAGTATGTCATCGATCTGACACTTCAGTTGTTGGACCTCCCAAATTTCTTCCTTCATACGGAGGTCTTCTTCTTAAAAAAGAGGTTGAGATGATCAAAGAAATTAGCAAAAACCCAAAAAAACCGGTAGTTGCAATAATTGGCGGCGCAAAGGTATCAACCAAGGTTGGTGTGCTTAATAGCTTGATAAAACTTGCTGATTATGTATTGATTGGCGGTGGCCTTGCCAATACGTTTATCAATGCACAAGGACAAGAAGTGGGGTTAAGTTTCTGCGAATATGAAGCTGTCCAGAATGCACGTAATATTCTTGCGCTTTCAAAAGGGGGAAGAGCGGTGATTGAGCTTCCGGTTGATGCGATCGTTGCAGACCAATATAAGCGCGGTAATGAGACATTAAAAATCGATGAGATTCCCCAAGACAAACAAATTCTTGATATAGGTCCGGAGACACAGGCATGTTTTGGTAACCATATAGCAAATGCCGCAACAATCATATGGAATGGGCCGGTTGGTTATTTTGAGGATCCGCTTTTCCGCAACGGAACAGACTTTATATACTATGCTATTACTCAAAACAATAAGGCAACATCAGTTGTCGGCGGAGGAGATACCTTGGCTGCTATCTCAAAAAAAGAGTATCTTGATAAGATAACTCATATATCAACCGGAGGCGGCGCAATGCTTGAATTTATTGAAAAGGGATCGCTTCCTGGTATCGATGCGTTGAAAAAGTAGTACAGTGTGAAAGACAGCTTTGTTATTGCCTAAGTAGCTCAATAACTGTATTTACCGGAGCGGGTGAGGAAACGGTTATTGTTTTTCCGGATTTCTCAATAGACGGAAGAAGCGTCTGACCCAGAATTTCTCCATCCTGTATCCAATACAAATCAAGGTCGGCAAACGTATTTTTATTCCAAAATCTTTGTGAGGTACTATCGGTAAACACAAAAATCATACCGTCCAGACCGTCAATGTCTTTTTTTGAACGCACAAACATGAGACCTCTTTGCCATTTTTCAGGAGTATCGGCAACAAGAAGACGGTAGTTAGTAGATAGTAGTTGGTAATTAGTAGTTTTGTAACTTTCAAGTTTTATTTTTTGTGATTCATTTGTCATTTGTAATTTGTCATTTGTTTTTTTCTTATAGATCCGTATGACCGGATGATCAAACACAGTCCATGTCTCCTCGGCTTGCTCATCAGGGAATTCAACTATGGGTTGACCAAACAAAGAAAGCTTCGGATACGAAGAAAACTCTTGAATAAGCTCATACCCCATAACACCTGAAAACAGGGAGTCGTAATAAGAAGATAGTAGTTGGTATTTAGTCGTTAGTTTTTCGCAACGATCTGTATCATAGGCAAAAGCAGATATGGAATTTTGACCCGGATTTATACACGTATGATTGGCAAAAACCCGTCTTGATGGAACTATAATATAATCGCTTTTTCCCAGCACGGCATTTAGCTCCAATCGCAAAAGAGGATTCATATCAAGATCATAGAAATTAAAGGAAGTATATTGGTAAGAGGGGCTTGTAAATTCACCAGTACGTCCGGGAAAAGGCATGGGTATATCCACAACATTTGCCGTTTCTGATACTATATTTGAGTTTGATCGAATATTCTGATATATCCACTCTGAAGCCTTAAATCGCACATCAGGTTTTTTATAAATGGAAAGATATGCAAGACCGGGTAGGATGCTTGCAGCAATAATAATCAAAGAACCAATTATCAATATGCAATTTTCAATAAATTCCAATTTTTTCCATTGGGACTTTATTGATAATTGATAATTGAAAATTGAAAATTTATTTTGAATACCGGCAACAAGCTGATATAGAAAAAGGACAGCAAAAATGCTCATAATAGGCAATACCGGCGCCATAAACCTGGTCCATTTGGTGAAAAGAAATGAGGTAGGGATAAAATAAAGGAGAAATGCAAAACGCAAAAGATTAAACAAAAGGGCAGATTCTGTCAACAACTCATTTCCCGTCAGTGCTCGACCGCCTAGTAAGCCGGCGAGTCTGCGCGCTGTCGGGATCCCTTGAGTTGTTGCCACCTGCCTCTTTATCATTGCAGATACTTTCCACGGTAGAAGAAAAAAACCAAGAAGGGCAAGTATATATTGGGGCCATCCAAGAGCATAGGGAAAAATCTTGGTAAGTTGAAATAAGACTGGTATCGAATAGGTGAATTGTCGTGTATAGAAAACAGGTAAAGATCCAGATGCAACTGATGATTCATAGAGAAGAGATGATAAAAAGTCTTTGAAGGAAATAATATAGTGCGGAGAAAATAGTATGGTAATAACGAATGTAATAAAAAGGACTATGGTTATTAAGACAACAGATTCTGTCAAAGACTTAATCCCTGCCTTACCCCTCGAAGCCGATAGGCGAAGTTGAGGCGGAGCACCCAAGCCATGCGCAAAAAAATAAATTGCCTTAATAGCGATAATAATAATCGGTAGTCCTAAAAAAATAACCGATGATATTTTTGTTGCAATGGCAAGACCTGAAACAAATGCAAGCAATAATACATTTTTTATTCCCAGCTTTGGGAGCGCACTAATTTTCATGCATTCATAAACGATAAACGTATAAAAGAGCATAAGAAGAGACTCAGTTGTACCAAAATGCGAAAACTGGATAAAATAGGGAGAAAAAATAAAGAGAAGAAATGAACCAATTTTCAACACCCAATTATCAATCAATTTCCATGTATTAAATTTTCTTGATCGGGATCTGTTTGCAAATTGAAAACTGGTAATTGAAAATTTGACGAGACGTATCAATACAAACACATGTATAACCGATGCCAACGCAGAGACTAATCGTAGGGCTATGGTTGCCTCCACATAGGTAATTGAGCGTTGTATGACAAGGATAAGATGTACAAACTTAATCCCAAAATATGCCGTATATATGGGCAGCTGGCCATAGGCGAAAAAATGAGGATTAAGGCAACTGGACAGCGACTGGAGACTAGAGGTTAGTGGTTTGTTGTCAGTTTTTGGTTGTTGGTTTTGCGAGCCCGCAGGCAGGACTAGTCTCTGATCTCTAGTCTCTAATCCCTTACAGGTAAGCTGTTGTACGGAAACTGCCATATTGCGTTCATCCGGATGCATGGGATAGGGCAAACCCCAGTTAAGCCCTATAAACCGGGTATAGAAAAGAATGGTAAATATAAAAATAGATATAATACTTTTGAACACACTATATTTTATCTGGTTTATTTGACAAAATAAACCCAAGTACAGTATATTTAAGTATTGCCTCTATTAATTATTGACTTATGAGTGCGCCAGAACAAATACCTTCTCCAGAAATAGCTGCAAAAATCCAGGGACCAATTGAACCTTTGATTAAGCAAGCGAAACAGGCGCAAGCCTCAATTGGAAAAATTCCCCAAGATAATCCAGATATTGATGGTGGAAGAAACCCTCAAGAAGCATCCGATTACAAACCACCTGACGAATTAGACATGCTACTTAAAAAGATACAAGGATATACAGAAGGAGACACTCAACCCTCACATGAATCTAGATCGGTAACTTCAATACAAGAACTCCATTTTCACACACTAGATGAAGGCCCGTCAGAAGGTATATCAGATAGGGATGCTGAAGGAGAAACATATGAACCAACCGATAGAAGAAAGCAAAGACTTAAACAGGAAGTAGCCGATTTACAAAAACAACTGCTTGATGATAGTCGATATGTTAACTTATACTTAACCGGTTTTCAATCAGGAAGTAGTGGCTTAAGACCGGAGCGCGAAGGAGATATTGAAGAGTATAATGCATTGTCATTATTGATTGCGCGGACTGGTTATGGACAAAGCGAGCCATATCGTTCAGTCCCCCACGCTCCTGATTTGATTTATCAAACCGCATCAACGCTGCGTAAATCCATTCAGGCATGGGGAAGTGGTCTTGCATTTGACGAGACAAGGCGTCCTGTTTGGAAAGGAATAGAATATCCTCAGACTTATCATTCTGAGTTTTATGCTGATGCAATATTAAAACAGCTTCAGAAAGTGGTAGGACAAGATAGACAAACGGGTCGATCTAATATTCGCCCTGAAGACCTTGATGTCTGTGTTTTGACGTCGCTTGCATGCGGAGAAGTACAAACAGCTTTTGATCTTGTTAAGCTTGCCTCTCAATTTTTCCCGGGACAAGAATTTATTAAACCCGAATATACTTTATCCAGACTAAAAAAAGTTATAGCTGAGGCAAGAAAATTAACCCCGCTTTTTGCACAAGGTATTGATGAGGTGCTTTTATGTGCAGGAGAAGAAGGAAAGTACCAAGAACTTGGATCTTCACCTATTGCTTTAGAATTAAAAAAGGCAGCAGAAGAACGCGTTCATAAAGCTATTGCAGAGAAAAGAGCGCATTGGTATCTGTCTAAAGAAGTAGCCGACATGGATTCTAGAAACGAACAAATTAGTGACGATGCTATTCGTACACTTATTGAAACAACTGCTTCAAGTGGAGAAACCTGGGTAACTGTAACAGATCAAGTCGCTGAAAGATGCAAAGAGGTAGTAGATGGAAGATCAGCAAATCTTTTGGCTGCTGAACTGGTACGGCGTATGTATCCAGACTTATCAGTGGATGCGCAGCTTCAAGCAATAAAAGCCAGAGTAACTGAAGCCTCGAAAAAAACAGTTTATGCAACTACCCATAATACGTATGAAACAGCGTTGGTAGATAAACAAGAGCATACCAGATTTTCAAACCAAACGGCTCAACAAAAAGAAAGGACTGTACAAGCAGTTGATTTTCCAGACGGTCAGATGTTGCGCCAAATGATATATAATCCAGAACGTGCATCAAATGGTGAGGTATTACAAACATTGTTTGCATTCATTAGACACTCAGCCAGTGGTAGAGGCAATTTACTTAACTTTAGGTTAAATGAAGCCTTTGCATTGGAAGACCCTGCCAATCGAGGACCCGGTTATCAATTAGCTACAAATAAAGAAAAAAGAGTACAAGAAGGAAGAAGGTTATTAGCACAACGTCTAGTTGGAGGGCTGCGTTTTCTCCAAACTTGTACAGAAGACGAAGAAGCACGAAGGCTTATTGAAAAAGAATTCGGACTAAAAAGCGGATCTTCATATATTACTCCTACCAGGCTCGAAGAGGCTCAGGGTTATCTAGCAGAAATGTTTAAGGACGCTGTTGATACGAATGGACTAACCCTATACGAAAGCGTTCTTCCAGACCCGGATCAAATCGGAGAGGATACCTTGGTATTAAATCAGTTAAGACAAGCAAGAGCAAATGAACTTGATACTTTACGGCAGGAGCGGGACGGTAAAGGGCAAGAAATTGTCAAAGCTGCAGCAGCTGAAAGATCAGCACAATTACAAGAAATGCAGACAATGCTTCAAACAAGAACTGACCTTCTTAGAAGAAGACAAGAAATAAGCGTGCCTTTACCCGCTAAAGAAGCGGAACTCCGCCGATTAGAAAATCTTAAAGTTACATCAGGACTTGAGAGAATGTTGGGGAGAGGAGTTACTGCTACTGAAAAAACAACACAAATAGCAGCTCAGACTGCCATAATTGACGCAGAAAAAGCTTCAATAGCAAGAGTAGATCAAGAACTAGGACAGATACCAGACATATCTAACACATCAATAGATACAGCAAAAGCGAAAGCAGATTCATTACAGAAACTTGCTGAACAGATTAGCTAACAGTTACTATTGCAAATTATCTATCTTCAAGGTATTATATACGGATAATAGAAAGTTAACACTCTAAGGTCGAAAAGTATAATCTGATTAAAGACTTGTGAGATAAAGACAATCTGATCCATTATATGAAATACGAATTAACCTTTCTTCTGAACGAAGAAAAAGAACTGGCAGTAATTAAGGAACTTTTGGTGAGCATGAAAGCCAAACTGCTTTCAGAAGAGACGTGGGGCAAAAAAGACCTCATATATCCGATAAAAAAACAAACATCAGCAGTTTTTTACCATTGGAAAATCGAGATAAATAAAAAAGATATCTCAGAACTTCGTAAAAAACTCAACTACAACGAGAAGCTTATCCGTTACCTGTTATTAATTTCCGAATAAACCGAGATGGCAAGCAGATCCTTAAACCGCATTGTGCTTATGGGGAATCTTACCCGTGATCCGGAACTGAAATATACACCAAACGGGACAGCAGTCTGCACGTTTAGTGTCGCAACAAACAGGAGTTGGACAACACACGACGGACAAACAAAGGAAGAAACGCAGTATCATCGAGTGGTTTCCTGGCAAAAACTGGCTGAACTGTGCGGGAAATTGCTTACCAAAGGAAGGAAGATTTATCTTGAAGGAAGGATGACGTATCGGAGCTTTGTCGGAAAAGACGGTTTGCAAAGAACCATTGCCGAGATTGTCATGGATGACTTTATCGTGTTTAGTGATGGAAAACGCATGATGACGGAAGAGGCTCCATCAAGCAAAGATGAGGAAACAAAAGCCGCAAGCAATACTGAAGCCCAAGAAGTCACAGAAACTGAGAGCGGCTCTGATAAACCCCTTGAGACAAAACAGGATGAGACAGTTAATCCCGAGGACATTCCATTTTAATAACCACTATTACAATTTTCAACATCCAATAAGATGACTAAATGTTTTTTTTGCGAACACAAGGCAGAGCCAAGTTATAAGGATATTGAGAATCTTGGTAAGTTTCTTTCCCCCAGGAAAAAAATCGTAAACCGCGAGCGTAGCGGAGTATGTGCCAAACATCAGCGCAAGTTGACCAAAAACATCAAATACGCACGTTTTCTCTCGCTTCTTCCATACGTATCATACCAGGGCATGAGGTAATCTGTTCTCAACAGTTACATTGTGTATAATAAATGCATGATCCTTGTTATTCCTCTTGTTGAAAAAGGAAAGTCCCTTGTCAAACAAGGGCAGCATGTTGATTTCGATACATCCTTGTATGAGGAAAAGATACAAAAAGACGTAAAAATTCTTATTAGCCAGAAAATAGATGTATCGCCGACCAAGATATTCCATCATTTAAAAAAACTTGTTGGTGAGACTGTTGCTCAAGGCGAGATCCTTGCGGAAAAAAAATCATTTATGGCAGGAGCCTCATATAAAAGCGAATATACCGGTATATTAAAGGAAATTGATCATACGGATGGATCGGTTTTGATTGAGGTTGCAACCGAAGACACGCATGTAAAAAAGGCCTTTTTCAAGGGAGAAGTAGTAAAAATAGATAAAGAAGGGCTTCATATCAAAGTAAACAAAGCAAAAGAATATGAGCTAAAAGATACAAGAGGTGGTTTTTTTGGCGGCAAGGCTCTTTATCTGAAAGACGGCTATGAGAATTTATACGAGGAAACAGCATCGGGCACTGTCATCATTACCGAGAAGATTTCACCCTATACGCAGGTCAAAGCAGAGGCGCTTGGCGTACACGGTTTTGTTACTCTGCGTACGGTTGAGGAGACTTCTGATTTGCCGTCTGCTGTTTTTAAACAGATAAAGCAGTATGAAGAAGCTATAAAAAACAAACTTCCCTATTGTTTTATCAATGCGGTACATAGTACAATTGTCTTTTATTCATAAAAATACCTAATGATTATGTTGAGATCAAAAAAAATAACAAACATTCTACTTGTTTTATCCTGTGCGGTTTTTTTATTTGGTGCCGGGTACAAATGGGGTGAGTTTCGCGGATCACAAAATACGAGCGGACGCACTAACTATTCTCTTTTTAACGGCGCACAAAATAAATCCGCAGACGGGAAAAACCTTAAAGATATTGATTTTACTCTTTTTTGGGATACATGGGCTCAACTTGAGGAAAAATATGTAGATCAGAAAAAGCTTGAACCTAAGAAAATGTTTTATGGAGCTATTAAAGGAATGGTTGCCTCAGTTGAAGATCCATATACTTTTTTTCTTACTCCTGATGAAAACAAACAGTCAAAAGACGACCTCGGCGGAAAATTTGAAGGAATTGGTGCTCAACTTGGGCTTGAGGCAAACAGGATCACAATTATTGCGCCTCTCAAAAACTCACCTGCTGAGCAAGCCGGTTTAAAAGCTGGAGACTTTATCAATAAGGTGGATGGGGAATCAACAAAGGGCTGGATTTTGCCCAAAGCCGTATCAGAAATCCGTGGTGAAAAAGGAACAAGCGTTAAGCTTACGATAGAAAGGGATGGCAAGGAGAGGGATGTGGAGATTGTCCGAGATACTATCCAAGTTGATTCTGTTGAGACCAAGCTTGATGAAAAGAAAACGGGTTGTGAAACCTTGTGCGGAAACGTGGCCTACCTAAAGCTGAACCAGTTTGGAGAAAATACGGTTGATGAATGGGAAGAGCAAGTGAATAAGATTAAAGCAGCATGGGACAAAAAACAGATAAAAGGGATGGTGTTGGATTTGCGAGGTAATCCAGGCGGGTATCTGGAAAGTTCAGTTTACCTTGCCGGTGAGTTTTTACCCAAGGGGACGCTTGTCGTCAAACAAGAATCAATAGCTTTTGGAGATAAAGATTATCAAGTAATGCGTACAGGGAAGCTGTTGGATATTCCGCTTGTTGTTTTGGTAGACCGTGGTTCAGCTTCGGCAGCCGAGATATTATCAGGAGCCTTGCGTGACTATAAACGCGCTGTGCTTATCGGTGAAAAAACGTTTGGAAAAGGATCAGTGCAGGAAGCTCTTGACCTCAAGGACGGGGCCGGAATACATGTAACGGTTGCAAAATGGGTATTGCCTAAAGGTGAATGGATAAACAGCAAAGGTATAGAACCGGATATTGCCGTTGAGATGAAGATACCGGATGGTAATACGGTGACTCGTGAGATGGATGCACAGCTTGACCGGGCAATTGATGAGGTGTTGCGTTAGGGTCAGTTATTCAGTTTTTTTTCAGGAAAACTGGATATTATGGAGTGCATACTTTAATTTTATATATTTTTTCCATATATAAAACATATGAAACGAGTTTTTTTTCTGCTTGCTGTGATCTTTCTTTTTATTGCAATATCGCAAACCTATAATTTATTTCCTCAATTTGGAATAAGCAGACTCTGGAGAGAATCTCCCATACAATTGCCCGGAGGGGAAATCAAACAAATTGCTGAGGAGGAATCAACCGTGATAAGCGTGATTGAAAATGCACTGCCTTCGGTTGTCACGATTGGCATTATGAAAACAACAACAGGCCAGGGAACTCTGGAGTTTGATCCTTTTAACCCGTTTGGAGGATTCAGACGTGTACCAGGGACGGAAAGGAAAATTGAGCAAAATATAGGCAGCGGATTTATTGTAGCTGGTAACGGATTAATCATCACCAACAAACATGTTGTCGCAGACACAGAGGCAACATATAAGGTCTTGACCAATGATAGTAAGACATATAATGTCGAGAACATTTACCGTGATCCTTTGAATGATCTGGCCCTTCTTAAAATATCGGCGTCCGGGCTTAAACCACTGCCTCTTGGGGATTCAACGAAACTGAAATTAGGGCAGATGGCAGTTGCAATCGGCACGCCCTTGGGTGAGTTTACCAATACTGCAACAACCGGTATAGTCTCGGGTCTTGGAAGGGGGATAACCGCAGGATCTCCCTTTGAAGGATTTGTGGAAAAACTTGATGATGTAATCCAAACCGATGCGGCAATCAGTCCGGGCAATTCCGGAGGTCCGCTTCTTAATTCAAAAGGGGAGGTTATTGGAGTGAATACCGCAATTGCACAGGAAGGCCAAAATATCGGATTTGCCATACCGGTAAACCTTGTAAAAGAACTTCTATCCAATTTTGAAAAGCGTGGAAGCAGTTTTGAAAGACCATATCTGGGAGTGCGTTACCAGATGATTGACAGAAAAACCGCAATAATGAATGATCTTCCTGAGGGAGCATATGTCGAGTCGGTTGTTGACGGGTCACCTGCAGAAAAGGCAGGAATACAGGCTGAAGACATTATCGTTGAGATAAACGGTAAGAAAGTTTCAGTGCAAGATAAACAGGAGTTGGGATTTTATATAGCTGAGGCGCGGGTCGGTGACCGTATTACAGTCAAATTCTGGAGAAGAGAAGATCAACAAACAGTATCTGTCATACTGGAAGCATCTCCCTGATGATTAGAAGGTAAAAAGAGTGATAAAGTCATAGAAACCTGACTTCTTTATTGAAAGTAGACTCCCGGTGTCTGCGGCAACAAATATTTCCCGAGGAACTGATATGGGAATGATCCAGAACAGTTTTTCCTGTTTTGTTGCTTGTATACGATATTGCAGTTGGTTATTGATCATCTCAAGCATGATATCATCAGGATTTATTTTTGCATCAATTATATTGAGCTCACGGGTTATGGCAACGGCATCATCTGGCATGATGGTTACTTTCATAGCACCAATTGATGTATCAACGGTCAATATATTTGAGACGGGATTTACGGAAATAGGCATGCTGACCTGAGCTTTAATATCGTTTTTACCAATTGCCAATGTGTTTCCGTCTGTTTCATTTTTTGTTATACTTATGGTTTGAACCCCTTTTTGGATGACAAACTCTTCTTGTGATATAGCTATACCTTCCCCTTGCTTTCTCTCAATTGTTATATTGAGGTCCTGAGAAGCAGGTGTTGTGGCTATCTCAGGAGTTTTTACTTTCGTTTCCGGAACTTTGATCTTTATTGTTTTCATATCTTCTCCTTTAAGAATAAGAGGTGTAGGGGTTGGTACCGGAGCATGAGGATTTAGTGGATCAGGAGCTTTAGCCGGCATCTCAATGACAATGGTTGATGATTTGCCTCGAAGGGAGTCAGGAATGGACGATGGTGTTGGAACGGGTATGTGCTGTGGCGCTTCTTCTCCTTGTGTTTTGTTTATTACTGTATTACTTGACGGGGGACGTGTCGGGTATGGAGTACTTATGGCGCCTTGCGGCTTGGTTGGAGGAGGCGGCATGTTTTGAACTGTCTCCGATGATGAAGATCCTCCGTTTATATTTTCAGTCGGCGCTGATGAGGACGATTGTTGTGCATAAGGAGTTGCCGTGGGGAATTGGGTAATTGAAGCAGGGAAAGATTGTTGAGACTCATCAGCTGATGTTTGTATAGTGCTCCCTTCTTGTATGACCGGAGCTGATGTTGGAGCGACCAGCTCTTCACCATCATCCATAACCTTTGATTTTGAAGCGGAAGTGGGTGATACAGTAATGGCAATTGTCGGGGTGAGGGAGCTTGTCGGTTTGGCGCGTATGACATAGGTATAGACTATATCGTCTTCAGTACCCAAAACCTGGCCTTTAAAATCCATCACTGGCTTATTTTTATTTACTTGCCGATGGCCATATACGTTATATTGGCTTAAAAGTATGATGATGCCGCAAATCAATATAAGAATCTTAGATATACTTTTCATCAACTATAATAGTATGAAAATAATTTAAAAAAAACAATATGTTTGATACTCATTGCCATTTAAACTTTGATCGCTTTAGGGATGTATTACATGATATAACTGTCCGTGCGAAAAAGGCAGGACTCATAGGGATTACAGTACCGGGAACCGATATCGCCTCTTCGCAAAAGGCCATAGAACTTTCCTCTGCATATGACTTTTTATATGCTGCTGTTGGTATCCACCCTCACCATTGTTTTGAGATTGAAAAAAAAGAGATTAATAACCTTATACAGAAAGTTGAGGATTTAGTAAAAAGAGACAAAGTGGTTGCAGTTGGTGAAATAGGATTGGATACGCATTTGTATAACCGTACCAAATACAGGCATTACCGGATGAGTCAGGCATTTTTTGAAACACAAAAAGAGCTTTTTACCGCACAGCTAAAATTAGCCACTACTTACGGAAAAGCTGTTATTCTTCACAACCGTCAGGCAACAGATGAGATTATTGATATTCTTTTGTCAGATCCCACATATCTGGTGCCCCACCGGCTTGTGTTCCATTGCTGCCAGCCGCAAAAAATTCTTCTTGATTTCGCACAAAAACATCATATATTTATTGGAATTGATGGAGACATCACGTATGACAAGGAAAAACAGGACTTTATCAAGCTTATTCCTCTTGATCTTCTTGTCCTGGAGACTGATGCTCCTTATCTTTTACCTGAACCCTTGCGTTCTGAAAAAAAATTTCCCAATGAACCCGCTTATCTTTCGTTGGTCAGGGACCTTGTAGCTGATATTTTTAATAAGGATCCTCAGGAGATAGCACAGGTCACAACAAAAAACGCGCACAGACTTTTTTCATTACCAGAAAATAAGTGAAAGTATAACCGCAAGAACAAATCCTGCCTCATAAGACTGCAGGTAATATCCGACGACAAGCCCGAGAACAAAAATACCGGCCATGAGAAACAAATTGAATTGGCCTTTTATGGCAATGGCAAGATCTATGGTTACGATATAAACGCAAGCAAAAATGACATATAAAAAAAGATCCATATGAAATTACAAAACTGCCTGTAAAAACTCAGTCTTCATTTTATCTTGAGTATAAAGATTGGATCTATCGAGCGCTTTTTGTCCTAAATCCTTTTGCAGGCTTTTTGAGTCGATAATTTTCCTCATTGATGAGATGGTTTCAGATATGCTTTCAGGATTCACAAAACACGCAGCAGAACCTGCAATTTCATGGAATACGGCGATCGTTGACATAAGGGATGGACAAGATTGGCTGGCAGCTTCTATATATGAGTACCCGAATCCTTCATCCCGGGACAAAAGAATATTGAAAGCTGCTTTTGCATATAAAGATATGAGGTCCTGATCTGTAATAAAGCCCGGGAAAATAACTTTCTTATTGTTTTGTATGAGTCTGCGGAATATATGAAAATCTGTGTTCCATGGATGAACGCTTGGGTTGGTGGAAAACACCTTGCCTACAAAAATTGCATATACCTGTGCGGCGTTTACTGCGTGTGCAATATGAGGTAGGTTTTTATTCCATGTAGCATCTCCGACATACAGGCAAAAAGGACTGTCACCGATTTTTGACTGAACGAATTGGGGAGCGGTTTGTTGCGGTTTTTGCATAAATATCCGTGGCAAAGCCGGATAAACAACTCGAATCAAGCGTTCCGGTATATTTAGTATGGTCATGATATCCTTTTTACTTTCATGCGAGTCGGTTATGATTGTGTCATATTGTTTAAGAGCCAGTTTATTTTTCCAGATATGTATTTTTCCCATTAAACCAACTGGAAAATGGGATGCATGCTTAAGGGGAATAAGGTCGTGGATCACCGCAATCTGTTTTGCACAGATGCGTTTTGATAAGAGAGGAGGGCGAAGAAAGTTGAAAAAAGGATTAATAAAAGTTGAGGTTGCTTTGCTTGTTGAGATTGCCTCAAGCGAAGACACAAAGGTAAACTCCGTCTCAAAGCATTCACGTAAAACCTGTAGGTATCGTCCGATACCCCGTACTTTACTTTGATTATCTTGGTAAGTAGGGTCAAATACGTATATATGTTGTTTGGGCATAACACTTTTATTGTAACATGATTTGTACGGGCTTTCTTATTCGCAGACATTTTTTATATCTAAGTTTTGTATAATGTGCTCATGCAAAAAATTCTTCTATCGGGTGAGCATATATACAGTCTTGTCAAAGAGAATTCGTACACAATTCATGAAAACAAAGAGTTGCTTAGCCGTTGTATTGACGGAAGATATGAAGCTGAAGAGGATCTTCCTGCTTGTGCGCTTCCCGGAGCTGACCCAGGACAAATGATGATTGTATGTGGGGCAGCACAATCCTACGGATTTGAAGTTATACGCGAGAAGCTTTTTGAGGTATTGTGTGACGTGGTGGGAGGAATACAAAACGTCCAGTTTCATACAGATACCCATGACAAATCAGGAGAGCTTATAGCCGGATGCGGACATATATCACAGGTCAGACAGGCGCCTGCCTCATACGGGTTGGTACAAGACGATATTGATTTTATGACAGCATCGATTGCGCAGGCCCGAAAAAGCGGAGCACGGGACTATGTGTTACAAGGAGAGCATGCTGAGGGAGCAGTTGTCATCCTACGTGGAAATATGGGGTTATATCCACGGTATGAGCTGATGATTGATAAACATCCCAAACAGGTGCAGGTCTTTGTACACCAGCAAACACTTATCAATAAACGTCATAGAGTCCTTGCTCAAAGGCTTATTGAACACAAGGCCGTCAAGCTTGTTGAAGGATGTGATGAAGGATATTTGTATGAAGTTCTGTCTGATGTTTGCGAGCTGCATTTTTTGGAAACAGCAAAACGTCTGGCAAAGGGATTGCCGATTTATGAGGTGAAGTTTGACAATGACGGAGAGTTTAAGGTCGAAAATTTGGGGAATGTGTAGATGGAACCCCAAGTAAAAATATCAGTATCTTTGCTTTATTAAGCTATTACATATTTATTTTTCAATATGATTTTAGGTCCAAAATTGCTTTTACAACTTGTTAAAGAAAAAAAACTGGTTGAAGGATTGGCAAAACGCGAGCTTGAGAGCCCGGAAGGCGCTGGCTTTGATCTCAGGTTGGGTGAGGTATATGAAATATCCGGTACAGCCTTTCTAGGAATTGATGAAAGGGAAACACCCAAGGTAAAGTTGGTTGCCTCTTATGAGGAGGGTAAAAAGAATACGATAACGTTAAAACCCGGTGATTTTTATCTTGTGACAACCTACGAAAAAGTCAACACACCTCTTGATATCTGTATCCAATTCAAACCCCGTACCACAACATTCCGAAGTGGCCTTAACCTGCGCACCGGTAACGCAGCTCCCGGATACTCGGGCAAACTGACATTTGGTTTAAAAAATGACGGTCCGGTTACGGTTACACTTGAACTTGGATGCAGGTTTGTCCATGCACAGTTTTATCGGGTGGAAAAAGGTGGAACCCAATATCGGGGTCAGTGGCAGGGAGGTAGGGTAACGACCTCCAAACGCGAGAAACAAATATAAAGACAATAAAGATACCCGAGCTTATATGGATATTGTTGATTACAAAGCCCTAAAGTTATATAATAGCTTATGGCGGGAAGATCCTATCCATCCTCATGTACTGAAGATCCGACAGCATGCCCCTTGCTTATTATCACTTCATTTCATCAAATATCGTATGCTTTATTTGGTACGGTTATAACGCCGGACTTACGAGCAGGTGGTTATGATCTTGGTGAGTGTAAAGAAGGGCCGCCCCGCCAAATCTGTCCCTTCTTACTTAATCTATTAGGACAAGAAATCAATAGTGATATGTTACCGACATACTCACGCAAATAACATCCGAGAAGGACAATGTTTTTTTATTCAGAGATACATCTTTCATTATCTTGCTTTCCCCTTGTGAACAAGGACAATACCGCATATAATTATCTCGTTTAACAATGAATAACCCGTAATACCATGGAGAAACAGCATGAAGAATATCAATATTTGGATTTGCTTAGGGAAATTCTTAACAAAGGAGTCCGTAAGGTAGACCGTGGGACTGGAGATGCCTCATATAGCGTATTTGGAAGACAGATGCGTTTTGACCTCTGCCAAGGTTTTCCACTCCTTACGACAAAAAAAGTGTACTGGAAAGGAGTACTGCATGAGTTGTATTGGTTTGTTTCGGGTCAGTCAAATATAAAATATCTGGTAGATCACAATGTGCATATCTGGGATGATTATCCGTATCGCATCTACGTTGAACAAATGTCAAAAGTAAAGGCCAGAACTCAAAAATTAATATCAAAAGAAGAATTCATACAGAAGATAGCAACAGATCCTGATTTTGCGGAAAAATGGGGGAATTTGCCAAAAATCTATGGAGAATTATGGAGAAAGTGGCCTGCCTTCGCCCCCTCGGGGCTCCGGCGAGGTAAACCCAGTACAATAGATCAGCTTGCATGGGTTATTCAAGAGATACAAGATGATCCTGCTGCGCATAATCTTATTGTTACCTCTTGGAATCCGGAATATCTTTATACCATGGCAACAAAAGAAAACGCCTCGCGTTTTCCAATATGCCACAATATGTATCAGGTCAATATTATTAATGGGAAATTATCCCTGCAACTGTATCAAAGAAGCGCTGACTTATTTTTGGGAGTGCCTTTTAATATCGCAAGCTATGCGCTTTTAACACTGATTCTGGCAAAAGTCACCGGATATGAGCCGGGTGAGTTCATACATACGTTCGGAGACGTACATATCTATGAAATGCACCTCAATCAAATAAGAGAACAGCTTGAAAGAGAGCCCCGTAAGTTCCCCCACATACACTTTAATGCTGAATTTAAAACAATTGAGGAGTTCAGACCGCCTTATGTTGAGCTTGTCGGTTATGACCCGCATCCGGCAATCAAAGCGGCGCTCAGCGTGACAGGTGGCGTCTATGACGAAAATCTTAAAAAGTTAAAAAACATGCAACAAGCAAAAAAATGAATAGTCCGATCATAAGTATAATTGCGGCAATCGGTTCAAATAGGGAGTTGGGAAAAAATAATGCATTATTGTGGCATATATCTGAGGATCTGAAGCGTTTTAAAAAACTTACTCAAGGTCATGCGGTGATTATGGGAAGAAAAACGTATGAATCACTTTCTGCTCCCCTGCCTGACAGGCTGAATATCATCGTGACAGCAAACCCCGACTACTCAATCAATGATTCAATTAATCAATTAGTTAATACAAAAGTAAAAGTGTGTAACTCCTTGGATGAGGCAATCTCTTATGCAAAACAAAATGAAAAGAACGAAATCTTCATCATTGGAGGAGGGGAAATTTACAGACGAGCAATCAAGTTAAGTGATAAACTGTATTTGACATTGGTTGAGGGTATGTATGACGCTGATACATTTTTTCCGGATTACAGCGAATTTTCGCATGAGATATTCAGGAAGGAAAGCGAGCAAAACGGAACAAAGTTTGTGTTTCTTGAACTTTTGAAGCAACAAAGACAGGTTTAAAACGGCAAATTAAAAGCCGTATTTATGATTATTAATACACTATATGAAAGAACCAAAGGATCTCGAAAGTGCGTTTGAGGAGGTATGCCAGGAGATGGAGGAAATATTTGTGAAAAAATACAAGGATTATGGAAAGGGAAATATCCTTGATACAAAAGAGCTGGGTATAGCTTTCCGTATAAGCGACAAGCTAAACCGCCTCAAACATCTCCTTTCAAACGGCAAAAATCCGGACAACGAATCACTTGATGACAGTTGGATTGATATAGCAGTGTATGCAGTCATTGCCATGATGTATCGAAGACAGTGGTTTCAGAAATTGGAGCTGCGCAAAAAAAGAACAAGAATCTAGCTTGACATCATCAAAAAAAGGACGTAATATGAAAGTATGAAAAAAACCGTTGTTTTTTTATTAACCTTTTTTTTACTTGCTTTATCTGCGCCATTTGTTAATGCGCAAAGACAGACTGAAAAATGGGCTTGTCTTCAGACACCGGAGAAACATTCGACAAATGAAAAAGGAGAGCCTGTTGTAACTGGCCTTTCCTGTGGTGAGCCTGGCGCCACATGTTCAGGTCAGGGCGTACCCGGACACAGGGTCAAACTTACCACAAGACCAGAACCAGAGCACTGGCTTGTTCCAAACAATGATACGTATATTGTGGTCTGTGTGGGAACAGGAGTTGAACAAATCTGCACAACAGGAGATCAGGCTGCAGATGATTATGTATATGGAGAATGGCCCACAGGCGCAACAGCACCTGTCCCAAATTCTGCAACAAATCTTGCAAGGTTAAAGAAAGCGACAGAGGGAAAAGATCCTAATACAGGCGAACTTACTTCATATACATTTGAAGGTTTATTCAGAACAGATGGTATTACCGAAATCAAACCGCCAAGTCCGACAAGATGGGATGACGGCAGAATCAATGAAGATGAGTGGCTTGAGTGGCAAGATTATACACCAATGGGCAAACTGCGAAAATGGCTTGCTGTCAACTATTATGATCCTGCAGAGTTTGCATCAGGAGCTGAGGGAGGCCAACAGCAAGGTACATTTCCATTTGATGCGGCAGAGAGGATGTGTGTATCCATTGCTTGGGATCCGTATGGACGCGTGTTTGACGCATTGACTCTTGAGCCAATACTTGGTGCTCAAGTGACTCTTCAATTCAACAAAAACGGGGTTTTTACTATGATGAGGCCATCTGATTTGATGGGAGGAAGTATCATAAACCCGCAAACAACACTGGAGGATGGGTCTTTCAGCTTTGTGGTCCCTGACGGTGATTATAAACTGCTGTCAGTACCTAATCCTATTATGGCTATTGCCGATGTCCATCCAAATTACACCAAGGCATATTCGGATTTATATCCGGTGTTGACCGGCGATGTTATCACGCAAAAAGGAGAGATACAGCATCGCGATATACCGGCTGCAACACGTAATACAAACAGGCTTCCAAAGATGATGTCATATTTTTCCATGTCAACATCTTACGGAATATACCTTTTGGAAGGTATTGTATCTCATCCGTTGACCAAGCTGAATATCCTGACATCAAAAATGTCAGCAGGAGATCCAAAGTCACAGACTGCCTATCGCACGATAAATGTATCTCAAGCGAATAAATTCGGCAGATTTGACATTGAATTTGATCAAAACCCTCTTGAAAAAACAGCAGATTACATAGAGGTTGTGACTGGACTTCAACTGGAGAAAGTAGATCTGCGCAATCCAGACGTTGCAACCGGACAAACAACCACCGTAAAACTTGAACCAATTCCTCAGTATCTTGAAGGGTATGCATATGACAACTTGGGCAAACCCATGCCAAATGCAACAGTTGGTGTCTATCTTACCTATTCAAAAAGGCCAAGTGCACAAGTAAAAACAGATGCAAATGGTTTGTTTAAGATAACATCCGAGTACTTGCCAAGCTATCCGTATGAAATCCAATATACAAGCACAACCGGAGTAAAAGTAAAAACAACTCCATCTGTGTTTCTTGCGCAAAACCAGGGATATCTGGCGGAAAACAATATAAGTCCATTTGTCGGAAGAGACGAAAAAAATAATATTGCTCCGACCGGGCCGGCAGCAGCACGAGCCGCGGCAAATACCGAACTTAGCGACACCAACAAGTCACGTATGAATGAAACACAAAAACAAGAAGCTGCACAAGCACTGCAAACACAAAAAACAATCTATGTTGTGATTCTTGTTGCAGTAATCTTTTTACTTATGGGAGTCGGTGTCTGGTTGGTATTGCATTTCAAAAAGGCTCATAGTTCATCTCAGATGATGTGATACAATAGACAATGGGTCTTGATGTAAAGGATTATGCATATCATCTTCCTGAGGAGCTTGTCGCCTCTTATCCTTCAGTTCCCCGTGATGCGTCCCGGCTTTTGGTATATGACACTGAAAAAGATGATCTTGTTATCGATAGGTTTTTTAACTTAAGCGCATATCTGCCTGTGCAATCGTTTCTGGTATTTAATGAGACCAAAGTCCTTCCATCACGAGTGATTCTCTATAAGAAAAAGCCGGTCAACGGAAAAGAAGGTAAAGTAAAAGCTTTATTTCTTGTGAATGAAAATCAAGAAGACATTGATCAGATAAGGGCGATGGTAGACCGAAAAGTACATGTTGGCGACAAGCTGTATTTTAATAATCATGACTATGTTGAGATTGTGGATCAGGATCGGTTTCTTTTTACGATGCATATGTCTTTTTCAAAACGTCACCTTATCACACTTTTGTATGAAAAAGGAACAATGCCCATCCCGCATTACATAAAAAATACTCCTCTTGCAGAAAAAGAGTTGAGGGACTCCTATCAGACGATTTTTGCAAAAAAAGAAGGATCTGTTGCAGCTCCTACCGCCTCCCTTCACTTCACAAAGCGGGTTTTTGAACAGATGAAAAAACAGGGTATTAAGGATCTTTACATCACGCTTCACGTTGGTCTTGGTACGTTTGCGCCGGTAAGCGAAGACCAGATAAAGCATAAAAAACTCCATGAAGAATGGTACGAAGTCTCATATGAGACGCTATGCTTAATAAGTGCGTTAAAACACCAAGGAAAGGAACTTACCGCAGTCGGTACAACCGTTGTAAGGACTCTTGAATCATTACCTAAACTGTCTGAAGGAGTAAAAAAACATCCTGTTTTTGGAAAAACCGATCTTTTTATCTATCCGCCCTATACGTTTCATATGGTTGATCATCTTATTACAAACTTTCATTTGCCGGGAACCTCACTTCTGATGCTTGTTGAGGCATTTTTAAAACATAAAAAGGCGCGCAGAGGCATAAAAGAGCTTTATGATATAGCTATAAAAAACAGGCTTAGATTTTATTCGTTTGGGGACGCAATGCTCATTCTATGATTTTTCTATTTGTTCTTGACTTTCATATGAAGGGCAATTATCATGAAAAAGTAAAGCAACCATTTATCAATTTTGTTGCAACACCAATTATCATGGTACAAACTCAAAAAAGCGTTACGTCTTACCTTGGAGACTTAGAAAAATTACTTGAAGAATATCTGGTTAAAAAAGCACCTGCCCTTCCGGATGGCATCAAAGAGGCGATAGTCAAATTTGGGCCCTATCTTGCCCTTATTCTTTTGATTATGGCTCTTCCGGTTGTACTTGGTGCATTTGGCTTAGGTGGTTTTTTACTACCGGTCAGCTATATGGCAGGAGTCAGATTCGGTCTGAATTATACAATCTCAATGGTTTTCACGATTATCGTCATGGCACTTGAGCTTATTGCTCTTCCCGGACTTTTCAAAAGAAAGATAGGTTCATGGAACCTTATGTTTTATGCGACCCTGGTTGAAGCGGTACATAATCTTGTGCTTTTTAATTTGGGCGGGCTTATCATCGGTACACTTCTGGGATTATATATCCTGTTTCAGATAAAAAGCTACTATAAGTAATGGCGGTTGAGGGTACAGACGCGCTGGTATAGGGCTTCATATATCGTATAATTAGCTCTATGTCAGTATTTTTTCAAATAAAAAAACGCTCTTCCCGATCAAAGGCACGTATAGCTTCGATCACGACATCTCACGGAAAAGTAACTACTCCTGCCTTTGTGCCGGTTGGCACAAAAGGCACGATAAAAGCTCTGCCCCAATCGTTTATAAAGGAAATCGGGATACAACTTTCTTTCGTAAACACCTATCATCTGGTAACTCATCCGGGGGTTGAGATTTTAAAAAATGCCGGAGGAATTCATGGATTTGCTCAATATGATATCCCGCTTATGTCAGATTCAGGTGGGTTCCAGGTTTTTTCACTTGCACAAAACAAGAAAAAAGCAGATCAAAATTTAAAAGGAAAAAAAGACATAAGAAGAGCAGATATAAGAGGGGATGAGGAACCTTTGGTGCTTAAAATATCGGAAGACGGCGTGAAATTCAGGTCGGTCTATGATGGTGCAGTTTTTGAATTTACGCCTGAAAAATCCATGGAGTATCAGAGGGCAGTCGGTGCGGATCTGATGATGACTTTTGACGAGTGCACCTACTATCCTGCAACGCATGCTTATGCAGAAAAAGCAATGAAAAGGACACATGAATGGTTGAAGCGTTGTATCGCACATAAAAAGTCGTTAGTAATTAGTCGTCAGTCATTAAAAAAAGAAGCAGTATCTACCAATAACTATCTACCATCTACTAACGACCAGTATTTATATGGCATTATCCAAGGAGGTACCTATAAAGATCTCCGTATTGCATCAGCCAAGTTTGTGAGAGATCAGGATGTTGATGGGGTAGCAATCGGTGGAGTGTCTGTGGGTGAATCGAAAAAAGAGATGAGAGAGCAGGTACGCTGGAGCGCGCCTTATTTACCAGACAACAAACCGGTACATCTTTTGGGTGTAGGACAAATTGATGATATTGTGGATCTTGTGGGATATGGGATAGATACATTTGACTGTGTGGAGCCGACGAGACTTGCCCGTATGGGAACTATTTATCAATATCAAACATCAAATGTCAAATCTCAAATAGATAAGTCACATTTAAAATCAAGGTTTACACAGATTGATATACAGAAAAGCATATATAAGTCAGACCTCTCACCGGTAAACAACGGCTGTGGATGTTTTGTATGCCGCAGCTATACCAAAGGATATCTGCACCATCTTTTCAAACAAAAAGAAATATTGGGATATACTTTAGCCACATATCATAATTTGTGGGTAATGGAGGAGCTTATGAAAAATATAAGAGAAATGATCTTACAAGGCTTGATTTGATTTATCCGTCAATAAGCTGGTTGATTGTTTGTGGTTGTACTCCTTCAAAGCCATAATCAATAGATGCACTGCCTTCTCTATCAATTTGTACAAGCCCTTGTTTTAATTTACCGGGAAACAACGTTGGCAGTCCAACTTCCGTAACTCCGCCTGCAATAAGAGACTTCATTTTTTCCTGCTCTTCTTGTGATGCGTTTTGGCCTGGATTTGGAACCTCAGCGCCTATTTTTTCTGCAAGAGCTGTTCCACCCAAATCAACCTTGATTTTTCCGCACGTATGGTCATGATCTGTAGCTATAACAGCTTCAACATGTTCTTGGTGTTGGGATACGTAAGTTAATATTGTTCTCATAGCATCTATTCTTTCTTGTTCTTTTTGGACGATGCCTCCTGCTACCGTGATGTAAACGATTTTTTTGTCTGGATTCTCAGTCTTTAAAACTTCATAGGCAGGAAGGGCCGCGTCCTTATCCATACAACCTATTGCAACGACAACTCCTGCCGGGTCTTCAATTTGTGCTAAAAAATCAGCCTCCGTCATATCAGCCGGAATCGTAGTAAGATTGTATTGCCGATGACCTGTAGCATCCGGTCCGTTTGGTCTATTAAAAGGGGTGTTTATGGGAGTTTCTGGATGAGCAACTATATTGTAATCACTTTTAAAAACAGTAAATGCAGTCCTTACCTGTTCAAATGATATCGGAGTTTTTGGTTCAGGATTTAATGTGGTTTCACCCATACTTATATTGATAAATTAATTAACAAGTTACTTATTATAACAAGCCATATGCTTTTTGAAAAGTGGCAAAATCTACTTCTTTTTTTCCTTCAAGCTGCACTTTGGTTATGGTCGCCTTACCATTTGAATACATCATTTGGATTATTTTAAGGCGCTTAAGTTCTTCTCCAGCGTCGTTTGCTGACCCTCGAGGTGAGATGTGGGTCCAGAGACCGGGCCAAGGGTGCATAGCGCGCCAGAAGTTATAAATGAGGTTGTTTGAATGACCGGACTCTGTTTTTGATGATTCAGGATCTTTTTGTTGATTTAACATACAGTATATTGGGGATTTTGGGTCAAGGATTTTATATGAATATTTTGAAATATAGATTTGGATGACCTCCGGTAACTCATCTTGTCTCAGAGATTTATCCTGCAAGGCTTTTTTCAAAGATTCAAGAGGTACAAAACCGTCCTTTTTTTGTAGATAGTGTGCGTGTGTTGCAAAAGCGTGGTTTTGGTTGCCTGTTGTTATTTGTTGGTTGTTGGACAGTTGAGTAAGTAGTTTCTTTGTCATTTCAAAACCCAGCTCTGTTAACTTTTTTTCTAAATCCATCCTTACGTCGTTTAATGCAATTTTTATTTTTTCTTGTGCAATAACCGGTCCGTGATCCATTTTTTCATCCATGACAAACAAAGTAACTCCTGTTTCAGTGTCACCAAGCATAAGTGGAAAGGTAATAGGTGAGGACCCGCGGTATCTAGGAAGAAGCGAGGGATGGATATTTATAAATCCACTTTTCTTCCCCTCTCCTATATCAAATTGTAGTTTGGGGGCTTTAAGAAAGTCTAAAGGTATAAGTTCTTTGAATCCATATGCAAATACTAGAGCCACGTCGCATTGAGAAAGTATCAATTGATCACTGCTCATTTGTATTAAGGGTTTATCCCAAACAGGTATTTTGTATTTTTGTGCCGTAACTTTAACAGGGGATGAAGTAATGGTATGTTTTTTTCCCACTGGTTTATCAGGCTGGGTTACGACAAGCATTATTTCAACAGGGGAAGATATATCCAGAATAAGTTTTTCTAAAAAGTTAGCTGAGAAATAGGGGGTGCCGAAATAGGCTGCTTTGAGTTTCTTCATATAGTTTATTATAATATATAGCTCTTTATTCTAATTCTTATGACACGGCGATATACCGAAGGGAGAGGTCCGTATATGTTTCCACAAGAAGCCTCTCAGGACGAAATAAACCAAAATATTACCTCTTGGGCATGGGCTTTGCCTACAGCCTGGAATATATGGAAACAAACAGCTTTAAATAGGAGGACAGTTCCGGATATTCTTCGAAGTTATAGAACAAGGACAGTTCCTGCCTATGAACATGCTCTTGAAGGAGTGCAGTTTGCCTATGAGCTTGATCTTAATCACAAACGAGCAAACGGACTTCGCGCAGCGCTTATCACTTATAACCCGCGTGCATCAACACAACCTCACCGGTTAAGTAAATTCGGGCTTGATCTGACATATGCAATGAATCATTATGCGTTTGCAGACCATGGCATGCCTCATGTACGGCGTACACACCGCGTCATGGACCAGGTAGTTTTACGTGTTCCTGAACTCAGACATGCTGTCTCCATACGCTATTGGCTGCCTGCGCTTGAACTTTTTCCGTTTTTCCATGATGCTGACCAAGTACTTACACTGCAACGGAACAGGTATTTATTTGATATGCTTAAGAAAAAAGGGGAAATTGCTGATTATGAAAGGTTAAAACTTAAACCAAAAACAGGACACGCGGAAGCTGCCTCAGTTATGATTATGGCCTTGCAAAAGAGATATCTTGAAGAGTCCGGAATGAGCGGTATCACAGATGAGGATAGGCGTGCAGTCATGGGAGCAGCGCTTATGATCCTCAAGCATGATGAACCTGACCGGATTGACGAAGCATTTTCTGCAACCATGGGAAAAGACCAGAGAAGGAAAGCGCAAGGAAGCGCCAACAAATATAAAAGAAAAGCACACGGAAATCAGCATCTTTTGGAGGATTATGAATCCAATTCAGTTGATCTTTTTTCGCTTTCTCCCCATCAAATCATGAAAATCCTGAAAGCAAAAAAAGCAAGCGGTAATTTCCTGAGTGACCAAAGCATTTACGGCCTTGACCCTCATTTTGAAAAAGAATATCATGAAGAGCTTCAAGCTTTGTTTGAAGACAAAAATCCTGTATTTAAAGTAAAAGAGCTTTCAGATTCGGACAGAAAATCGTTTATTTTGGCAACAAAAGCCGCTGTTTTTGCAGATGAAGTGGAGATGATATACCCGCCCTATCCGTCAATTCTTCGATCTTTGCGCGCCGAAGTGTCAAGACCGCGTCCTTTCTGGGTAAAAGACGCAACAGCCGAAGATATTTTTCAAATCATGACTGATGCGGGCGGCAATTATCGCGGCCCATTGGCATCAGATGCATATCGTCTGTTATGGGAGACATGGCAGATTATTGAAAAAACAAGACTGGCAAAAGTCAATTCTGCTAATTCCGATGTATTTGAGTTTAATCTTACTCCTTATGTTGTAAGTGTAGCGCGTGAACATATATTGATGCGGCTTTTTGCTTTGCGTGAGTTCGGGGTACGGATCATGGGAGATCATGGGTCTGCTATTTTTTTGACTGAAATATTTAATGAAAGAAAAACTGCGTTATTAAAAAAAGCAATACGCAGGTCGACCAAAATCGGAACCCTGGAAAAGGCGCTTCATCTTGCTCATCCTGACTACGATAAGCTGAAAGAAACTCTTGATAGTGAAGAAGATACAGTTCTTTCGGACAGGCTATCTTTTCGCATACGCACTCTTATTGAGGAAGAGGATGAGATTAGGCAGATACTAAATGCTAAGCCTTATACAGGACAGTATTCGGAGAAAGATATCCTGGAGTTTTCAGCAGTATGTGACCGGTTGATACATGATGCGGCAGAGGTCTTTGATATGACTGATGCAGAACTGCAGAGAATACAAAAAAAACTCAAAAGAAGTACGGATTTTTATAAGACGTATGACTCGCTAGGAGGGGTTCCGGACATGATTCGTGAGCCTAAACATAGCGACATATGGGAACAACTTATCAGCGGTGGTATCCGGGGTGATGATTTTCGTGCTTTACGTGATAGTAATCGCGCATCCTAGAAAAATTAATTGCAAGATCAGATTACTTTATAAACTCAAAAGTGGATTCCAAGAGAGGGTATATTCTCTTATTGATATAAAACGAGATTGTTTTTTTACGACTAGGATAGGACAGATCAAATGCATAACTTTCCTTATCATCAAGGCTGGATATTTTTTTTCCTTGAAAAACTATTGCCGATGTATTGCTTGCGGTTTTTTCTTTATCAGACAGCTCCATACAATCAAAAGAAATACGTGTTTTGCGGTTTTCCATAAGTATGGCGCCGTGTGAGCTCTCTTTTTCAATGCTAAAAGATTGTGGTCTCATAAACCGGATGCCGCAATCATCATGTGTATACAAAGCAAACTCAAGAGGAGGTTGGGTAGGAGTTTGAGTCAATGTGGGAGGTATACTGACCAAGAGACTCAATGCTTTTTTATTTGTTTTTTCCACTTGTTGTCCATATCTAAAGCCCATGATGAAAAAAAGGACTATGAGAAGCAATATGAGAAAAAGATATGGTCTATATCTATTCATACGTTCCATTGTAACAAATAATAGCAGCCAAAAATATTGCAGTAATAAAATCGATCAAATCAAGAATTTATCTTTCTGAAAAAAGTTTTGACAATGTCTTCAATTTTCTCATCCTCAACCGTCAGATCTGAAAAGGGAAGTGACTGCGTTATTTTTTTTATTTTTTCGGGAAGACGAGCTTTTGGTATCTTAAATATTATTTTGGGGAATGTATAAGAAAACCGAACACCTATCTGATCAATTTCTTTCTTTTTAATCACTTTTTCTAAGGTTACCACAACAAGCTTCTCTTGTGAATATTGTTCAATAATATTACTCAAACTTCCGTCATATACTATAGACCCTTTATCTATGATGATCAGACGCTTTGCAAGCTTCTTTACATCTTCGAGGTAGTGACTAGTCAGGATCACTGTAGCTTTTGTTTCGGATTGGTATTGTCTGATAAAGTCTCTTATTGCCTCTTGCGAAAAGATATCGAGGCCAATTGTCGGTTCATCAAAAAAAATGATATGCGGCCTATGAAGAAGCCCTACAACAAGTTCCATTTTCATTCTTTGTCCTTGGGAAAGTGTTTTAACAGGTTTATCCAATATATCCGCACAATGGAGAAGTTGGGTTAGTTCATTTACGTTCTTTTTGTATGTATCCTCGGGTATCTCATATATGGCTTTCTGCAGAATCAAAGAATCACGGCTGGGTAGATCCCAGACAAGCTGGTTGCGTTGACCCATCACAAAAGCTATATGTTTGAGAAAGGAGGGTTTTTTCTCAAAAGGCGTGTAATCCATGACAGAGACCTTGCCTGATGTGGGATAAAGAATACCGCTTAATATTTTGAGAGTGGTGGTTTTTCCTGCTCCATTTGGTCCAATAAATCCTACAAGCTCGTTATTACCGATCTCAAACGATATCTGCGAAAGCGCCTCAAGTTCATTGTAGGCACGAAAAAAAACATCTTTGAAAAAATTACCATTTCTTTTATGAGTTTTATAGATTTTGGTAAGGTTATTAACGGTTATCATATTGATACATATTATCCTCCCCAACTTTGATATCGTTTCAGTGCATAGTCCCAAAAAAGCAGGGAAAGACATAACAGCCCTAATGATATCAAAAGTGAAAAGAGAATAAACCAGGGGGTTGCAAGTCCCAGAATGGCTTGGGCTGGTACATTCATCATGAGCGAAACCGGGATAATATAAGTGAAAAATCCCCTTACCGGTTCTTTATAGATATTCATCGGAAATCTACCCATGGCGGATAAATCACGATATATCATGATCGTGTGGTCTACTTCGGTGGTTGCAATCCCAAGCGCAAGGATAGATATATGGAATCCTGTCACCATAACCATGGAGTTTATAATAAGGAGAAGATATAAAAACATATGGAAAGAAGAGATTTCCATCTTGGCAAATATGAAAAAAGTAACAAAAAAATAGGGGATCACAAGGAGGACGTCAAGGAAATCCACTCCTCCCAAAAGGATACGGATAAACGGGTGAATTGGCTTCAAAAGAACCATATCAAACCCTCCTGACACAACAAGCGGACGGAATCGGTACACTTGCCGATACAAGATCTGGCCTAACGTATCAATGATGTTGAATGTGAGAAAAAAAACGAGAATCTGCTCAAAATTATATCCTTTGACCAGTCGCGTCCTGTTAAAAACAAGGGCAAGAAATGCAAAAATAAATAATACCCGGATGATTTTTCCCAAAAGAAAAAAAATAACACCCATCCTGCCCTGCAAAGTAATTTTCAGTGCATTGCGCGACAATAGATAAAATATGGTTGCGTTTTTTATGTATGTTTTCATCATAATATCTGACTATCTGCCCCAAAATGAAAATTGTTTATTGCCGGTTTTCCATAAAGAGACTGTAAGTTTGTAGAGCGCAAATACCCAAAAAAAGGAAAAAGCGATCTGAAAGAAAACCAATCCAGGATCAATATGTCCGATAAGTGCTTGGGCAGGAAGATAAAAAAGATAAGGGAAAGGTGTTGCCAAAAGAAAATAATAAAGGAAATCAGGTAGGAGATTAAGCGGGAAATATGATCCCGACAGGAAAAAAACAAGTACGGTAAATAAAAAGCGCGGAGCCCAGATTTCAGGAGTCCAGAAACCGATAAAGGAAAGCATTAGGTTCACAAAAAACGATATAAGAACACCGTTTATAAAAAATACGGTAAAAACAGATATTGTATGAGGTGCAACAAGAGGTGCTTTGAAAATCCACACCACGACAAGCAGCTCACATACCGCAAATGAGAGATTTATCAGTTTATCTGCAATATCGCGAGCAAAATAGTATTTAAAAAATGAAACAGGTTTTAAAAGAAGGTTTATTATCGATCCGTCCTGTATATGATATCCGATCTCCGCGGTACGCGATCCAAGGACAAAAGTTGCGATGAGGTTGGCGTACAGGATATATGAGATTATGGAATCTTTGGTATATTGACCAAACTGTGTACGTGTGTCAAGGATTGCCGTCCACAGGAAAAAATTGACAAGCAGATTTAGAAACATTCGGAGTCTCCAAAGAACAAAGTTAAGCCGGTAAGCGGCATATTCTTTTACCGTTATTTTAAAAACTTGAACCAATGCGATCATTGTATCATTATATCAGTGACTATATTTCCGTTTGACAAACAAATACCCGGTTTTGTATACTTGGGTCAGATCCTCCTGATGGGAGTAAGCAAATTGAAAACTTTTTCTAACGCTATCAAACCATAGGGTATCTCCCCGCCTAGGCGGGGGGTATAAAGCGTTGTACAGCGCCTTCAAAGGCGAAGTCACGCCGACCCCTTTTTGCTATGGAAAAAGGAACTTTTTCTTTCCCGTTATCGGAGGATCCTATATACAAAATTCTTCCGAATTGTCAGTATTCAGCATGATTTGTTTGTTTTTCATGAATATATCCAGGATATCATTTGAATATTCCAGAGTATTGGTATAAGACCAAATCAAGCAGTACGATTGAATCATGTTTTTTCTATACATCTGCAATTTGAATAACCCTTTTATTATTTATTTTTAATTTATGTTTACCAAAAGAAAAAAGACAGCCTCTGAACCTGAGTCTAAAGATGCTGTTTTGGATGTTACTTCCATGCTTGAGTCATACGAGGAGAAGCCGATCGTAGTACCGGAAGACCGTCCGATTGTAAAAAAAGAGACAAAGAAAGTATCCAAAGATGCACCTCTTGAAGAGAGGCTGAAAGAGGATTTGAAGATGAGTTATGATGCAAAAGGTATCCTTGATATCACGTTTGGAGGCTATGGTTTTTTACGGAAAGATTATGCGATAAACCCAAACGAGGATATATATGTATCCACATCCCAGATACGGCGGTTTTGGCTGCGCAAAGGAGATATGGTTGAAGGGTTAGCACGTCCTCCCAAAGAAGGAGAGCGTTTTCATTCGCTTCTTCTTATAAAGAAAATAAACGGAGTAACCCTTACTGAGGAAGAAAGCAGAAAACGCAAAAACTTTGATACATTGACGTCACTTCACCCGAATAAGCATATGAAGCTTGAGACCGATAAAGATATCCTTTCGACACGCATTATCGATCTTATATCGCCTGTGGGCTTCGGACAGAGGGCACTCATCGTATCTCAACCCAAAGCAGGAAAAACCACGTTTTTGAAAGAAATGGCAGAGGCTATAACGAAAAATTATCCAAAAGTCAAACTTATGGCCATTCTTATTGGAGAGCGGCCTGAGGAAGTGACGGAAATCAAACGGTTTATCCAAGGGGAAGTTGCTGCCTCGAATTTTGACGAATCGCCACGACAGCAAGTCAAGGTGGCGCACTTAGCACTTGACCGTGCACGCCGTGTGGTTGAGATGGGTGATGATGTGGTGGTACTTCTCGACTCCATAACCCGTCTTGCCCGCGCATTGAATCTGTCTGTTGATAACCGCAGCAATGGCGGTCGCGGAACGGGGCGCAGTATGTCAGGAGGGTTTGACCAATCAGCCCTTTTTCCTGCAAAAAAATTCTTAGGAGCAGCCCGCAATTGCGAAGAAGGCGGAAGTCTCACGATCATAGGTACTGCGCTTGTTAAAACCGAGTCGCGGATGGATGATCTTATCTATGAGGAATTCAAAGGTACCGGGAATATGGAGATCCATCTTGATCGTGGATTTGCAGACAGAAGGATTTATCCGGCAATTGATGTCGAAAAATCAGGAACACGCCATGAAGAGTTGCTGTTTGACGCTGAGACGCAAAAAAGGATTAACACCTTGCGTCGCATGCTTTCGCTTTTGACTCCTGAGGAGCGGCTTACCGCGCTTATCGATAAGCTTTCCAAAACCAAAGACAACAGCGAATTTCTGGAAAGCCTGAATAAAGGATAAAGCGCTTTGATATAATGCGGACATGAAAAAGCCCTCATTACAGGTGCGGTATATACTCTATCGTGTCGTGGCTCTTGCTGCACTTGTCTTTATCTCACCACTTGTTCTTATATTGTATATATTAGTGCGTATTGATTCTTCCGGATCATTCATATTTAAACAACGGAGACTTGGTAAAGATAAAAAACCATTTACTCTCTATAAGATACGCACTATGGTAATCGGCGCGGAAAAACAGAGAAGGAGGTTGCTGCGCTACAATGAGGCTACCGGACCTGTGTTTAAGATACGCCAGGACCCTCGTTTTACCAGAGTGGGTAAAATCCTTTCTCATAGCGCTCTTGATGAGATTCTTCAGCTTATCAATGTGATGCGCGGAGAGATGAGTTTTGTCGGCCCACGGCCGCTTCCGGTTAGCGAAGCCCGTAAAGTACCCAAAAAGTATGAACGGCGGTTTTCAGTTTTGCCGGGCATGACGTCCGAGTGGATCATATGCGGAGCACACAGGATCTCATTTACGCAGTGGATGAAGACGGATATCTCCTATGCTGATGACCCCACCTTTTCCAAAGACATGAAGATACTTGCACTGACACTTCTTTCAATACCCAGAGCACTCATCCAGTCTTTGAGGGGATCGTGATTCCCAAACAATATTCATATTGACTTTTTCCAGATAATTATATACTCTATAGGAGTATAGAGTATAGGGGAGACGAGTAGAATTTTCAATTCACAATTATCAATTATCAAAGACGAACGTTTTTTAAACGTCAGGACAGAAATAGCAAATGAATACTGAACAGCGGATAAACCGCATTATCGGACAACTCAAAGGTATAGATAAGATGGTAAAAGAAAAAAGGACATGTAACGATGTTTTGCAACAGGTATCTGCGATCAAAAAAGCCATAGACGGGCTTTCCCGCGAGATAGTGATTAATGACATGTGTGAATTTTTACCCAAAAAAGATGTCACACGGGTTGAGGAGATGATAAAGAGAGCAATAAACCTATAAAGAAAGTTCAAAGTTCAAAAATCAAAGTTCAAGGTTAACAATGTGGATGTAATAATGTTGCAGATATTATTTTTATGTTATAAGATAGTTCAGTTTTATCTATGAAAGATAAAGATGTAGAAAATGTCATTATAATAGGAGGTGGGGCGGCCGGCTTATCTGCCGGAATCTACTTGGCTCGTGCTGGTCTTGCGCCTCTTATTTTTACCGGGTCACCTGCGGGCGGACAGCTTACTCTTACTTCCGAGGTTGAAAACTACCCGGGTTATGAAAGTATTCTTGGAGCAGATCTTATTGATAAAATGCGTAAACAGGCAACCCACTTTGGAGCACGGCTTCTTGATGAAAATGTACACACAGTTGAACTGGTTAAACCAGTTAAATCAGTTGAATCAGTTAAAACCAAAGCGACTCTTATAGCAACCGGCGCTAAAGCAATTTGGTTGGGACTTCCATCTGAACAAAAACTACGAGGTAAAGGAGTATCGGCCTGTGCAACCTGTGACGGATTTTTTTTCAAAAACAAGACAGTTGCAGTTGTCGGAGGCGGTGATACTGCGCTTGAGGAGGCTTTGACCTTGACCAAATTTGCATCCAAAGTATATATCATACACAGACGTGATAGCTTTCGAGCTTCAAAGATCATGCAGGAGAGGGTATTAATGAATCCCCGCATACAGATAATATGGAATTCAACTGTCGAGGAAGTGTTGGGAGATATTAGGGTGACTGGGATAAAACTCAAAACTCAAAGTTCAATTAACAAAAGTACAACTGAAACGCTCAATATTGACGGTTTATTTGTTGCAATTGGCCATAAACCGGATACAGAGCTTTTTAGAGATCAAATTGAGCTTGATGCCAAAGGTTATATCATGACAACAGCAATGATAGGATTAGAATTATTAAAATCAGTTGAAATTAGTTCAGGAAATACAAGTAATCAGTTAGAATCGGAACAATTCAAAGAGACTGCTTTCAACCGATTTCAACCGATTTTAACCGATTTCAACAGTATGTTTCAGAGTATGACATCGGCGACCGGTGTTTTTGCAGCAGGAGATTGTGTGGATTCGGTATACCAGCAGGCGGCAACAGCTGTCGGGATGGGGGTCGCGGCTAGCCTTGATATTGAGAGGTGGTTGGAAGGAAATTATTAATTATTTTTACCTATGCAAAATACAGGGATACAGATGCTTGAGTCTGCGCAAGGAGTTATAAAAAAGACTGCAAAAGATCTTGGCCTATCTTCATCGGCTACTGAAAGACTACTTCAGCCTGAAGCTCTACATGAATTCCATTTCTCAGTTATCATGGATGATGGTAAGCCCCGTTTATTCACCGGCTATCGCGTGCAACATAATAGCGCGCTTGGCCCATACAAAGGTGGTATACGGTTTCATCCTGGGGTAAGCCGCGAAGAAGTACAGGCTCTGGCCACTCTTATGAGTATCAAATGTGCGGTTGCAGCACTTCCTTATGGCGGCGGAAAAGGCGGAGTTGTGCTTGATCCGAAAACAGTATCTGAGGCAGAACTTGAAAGAATATCAAAAGCATACGTCCGTGCCATAGCCAATGTAATCGGGCCGGAGATTGATGTCCCTGCGCCAGATGTAAATACTAACCCGAAAATCATGAGGTGGATGGTGACAGAATATTTACGGTTAAAATCAGTTCAAACCAGTCCACGATTAGATCGTGGTCAGTTACAATCAGTTCAATCAAAAAAAACCGATTTAAACCGATTTCAACCAGTTCCAACGGATTCCAACTTACTTGCGACATTTACAGGAAAACCGCTTGATATTGGCGGGACTTTGGGTAGAACTGAAGCAACAGGAAGAGGAGGAGTTATGATTTTGAAATCCCTCGTTCAGCGATTAGCGGTTAGAGATCAGAGATCAGGCACTGATCGCCAGTCTCCAGTCGCCTACAAAACCGTTGCGGTACAAGGTTTTGGCAATGTCGGATATTTTTTTGCCGAACTTGCTGCAAAAGAGGGATTTCAGGTGATTGCCGTATCTGACTCCAAAGGAGCAATCGTTGGAAACGACATGGAGAAGAACAAATCACTGGATGCCAAACTGGTTGTTGAGTGTAAGGCAGAAAAGGGAAGCTTATCCGGCTGCTATTGTATGGACGGAGTATGTGATATCAAAAAAGGACGAACGCTGACAAACGATGAGTTACTTGAACTTCCGGTTGATATCCTGGTGCCTGCCGCACTTGAAAATGTGATAAACAAAGAAAATATGCAAAGCATAAAGGCAAAAGTCATCGTCGAGATGGCAAACGGGCCGGTGACTGAGGAAGCTTATGAGTACCTGACAAAAAAAGGCGTCATTATCGTACCTGATGTATTGGCAAATAGCGGTGGCGTGACTGTCTCATATCTTGAGTGGTATCAGAATATGAAAGGTGAGAAATGGAGTGAGGAGAAAGTCAATACCAAACTACAGGAAATGATGGACGGTGCATTTGATGCGATCTGGGACAAATCAGTCAAGAAAAACATGAACTTAAAACAAGCGGCATTTGAAGTCGCGATCGAACGCATTTTGAAAAAAATGGTATACTATATGTCTTGATATGCTGATGTCTGAGCTGACTGAGTTTGTGAATTTTTTCAAAGGATATGTGTTTTCCCGTATCCTTCAATTTGGCGCTTGGTTTGAGGGTCTTAAAGACATATTGGTTGCACTTCTTGTAGTCAAGCGCGGAAAGTATTCATCTTCTTTTTTAAACACATCTTTTTTTATCCTGGTTGCCTCAAGCGTGATTGCAGGTCCCATCATTGCTGAAAACAATCCGTTTGTGCCGTTTTTTGAAGGCCAGTACCAGCCGGAAAATCAGTCAACAGTCGTCTCTTATAATCCTTCAGAAACCGCATTATCGACTGTCATCTCGGCAAAGCCGCGTGATAAGATTGTCGATTACAAAGTTGCCTCAGGCGATACACTTGCCTCAATTGCCCGCAAGTTTGACGTATCGGTCGACACCATAAAATGGGCAAACAGTCTTAAAAACGATACCATAAAACCAAACCAAGTATTGAAGATTCCGCCGGTTACGGGTGTCGTGCATAAGGTAGCTTCAGGAGACAATATTTATACGATTGCCAAAAAATATAATACAAGCGCACAAAATATCGTAAACTTTATTTTTAATGAGTTTACTGATCCTGATACGTTTGGTCTTCAGGTAGGGCAATTGGTATATGTGCCTGACGGCGTGGTACCTCCTGAGCAGCCCAAATATACAGCAATGGCTCCATCCTATGCAAAAGTACAGGCAGGGGTAAGAGGAACTTCAAACTTTATCTGGCCGACAAATGGCGGTATAACGCAATATCCGACTTGGTACCATATGGCAATCGATATCGCAAACAATGCACATCCACCGATTTTAGCTGCAGATACAGGAACTGTCACATTTGCCGGATGCGTAAAATATGGATACGGCTGCCATGTAGTCATCGATCATGCCAATGGATACCAGAGTCTGTATGCACATCTTTCTTCAATTGGTGTCTCAGCAGGTCAGGCAGTCGGACAAGGAGCGCAAATCGGTGTCATGGGCTCAACCGGAAGATCAACAGGAACACATCTTCATTTTGAAGTACGCATGGGAGGAGTCCTCCAAAACCCTCAAGCTTACTTGAAATAACACTTATCTCGCTTCAGGAGATGCGTCTTTGGGAAGCTCGATTTTTGGTTCAAGCTCCTGCGCCGGAGTAGGTACAGCTAGCTGGGTTGGTTTTTCCTGTGCTTCCTCTGTTGTTTCTTCCTCTTTTGGTAGCATTTTCTTAAATTCCTCAAGGTCTTCAGATGCTTTTTTAAAGTCAGCTTCGTCTTTTTTCGGGTCAAGCAAAGATACTGTGCTTTGCATGGAGAGCGCCGCTTTTTGATAATCCTGTTTTTGATATGCAGCCCATGCAAGATTATAGTAGGCGTTTGGCCAATCAGGTTTTATGGCAACCGCTTGTTCAAATAATTTTTCCGCTTCATTGTAGTTTTTCAAGCTGAAAAATACCCCGCCCAGATTAAGCCGATATATGGGATTTTGGGGATCAAGCATGATGGCGCGCTGATATGCGGATACAGTCCAGCTGTCTGCGCCTTGCGCGACATTGATGATATTTTGATAGATTGCGGCAAGTGTTTCCCAGTTTATTGCTTTTTGAGGGTTGAGGGTGACTGTAGCTTTTGCCTCTTCAATTGCAGCTTGGATTGCTTGGGAGATTGTTTGTCTTTGCTCTTCGGACAGTTCAATTTTTTCTCCCTCTTCTTTTCCTTGGGTAGCGCTTGTTGCGATATTGTTTGCCAAAAGCAGGTTGGTTTGAGCAAAATTACTGCGATATCTTTCAATATACGGATTAGTTATGATTGCTTTTCTCATGTTGTCATATACATCTTTTGCGTTAGCTGAGTTAAACCCACTTATCGCGCGATGAAAATATATCTCAGCCGCATAGGACCTGCCGGCAAAATAAGCGGCAAAACCCACAAAAACGAAAAGCCCGGCAAGAATCACGACATAGAGAGGTAAAATACTTCCGGTATTAAAAACCGAAGGCTCTTGTCCTTCTGCGTGTTTATTCTGTATGCTTATTCCTCCAACAAGGAGGAAAAGAATAAACAAGATGGTTGGAGAAGGCGGAAACAGCAACGCTATGGTCATGATATAGAGTATGGGATAAAGGACTGTATTTCCGTGCTGTTTTTTCCAGTGTGTACCCCACGCGACAAGCTTCAGCATAAGCAGACCAAATGCAATGAATCCAAACACGCCCATTTCGGTCACGACGTGAAGGAATGTAGATCGTGATGCATTAAATGAAGTGATTTGCCACAGACGTGATGAATTGTATCCTATATCTTTTACGCGCGTAAACATGGATGCATAATTATCTACTCCCACACCAAACAAAGCCGTAAGCGGTTGTTTGAGTGTCTCAACAGCTGCATACCATGAAAGATTTAAAGGCGGAAAAACAATACTGTCTTTTGTTTTCATAAGAGAAAAGAGAAGGACGCCTGAGCCGATAAGTGCAAGCACAAGTACGCTGATTGGAAGAAGGCGAAATTTGTTTTCTTTGTCTTTTTGATTAAATATCTCGGATAAAGAAAGTATTGCTGCAAGACCAAGAAATACGACCGTATCAAGTTGGCTTCCGATAGGCGTAAACTGCGGGTTTTTCAAGAACTCCCAAAACGCAGGAAATGACACATGTTTGAAGGGATTAAAAAAATACAAGACTGCAACAAGCGAAAGAACGATTGCCGGAATATATACAAGCATGTTTTTTCCCCATTTGTTTTTTTCCCTGGAAAGGTAAAGATACAGGACCATAAAGGAAAAGAGAGGGACGATGCCAAAAGTCGGGTTCAGTATTGCCTGGATTTTGTTGGGTGAGGAAAAAATGACGGAGATACAGGCTGTCACAAAGAAAAGGATGACCGCGTTATCAAACGGTCTTTTTTCCCAGACAATTTTTCTTGTCAGAAGAAATTCAAAGGCTGATATCACGATAAGCAATAATGAGCCGAAGAAAAGAAAATACATCTTACCGGTTACAAAATATTCTTGAGTAAAGGGAAGAAAAAAAAGAGGAAAAAGTATGATAAGTGTATATATAACGATTGAGCGAAGCTGTCTTAGGAGGCTGGTTTCTTTTTCCATATATGCGATAAAAACAAACAAATAACAATATTTAGTATCTATTCAGTGTAGAGAATGTAAAAATAATTGTCAACCACAATTCATGGGCAATAGCCGGCAGATGGGTTGCTTGCACAACATAAGGTTTTCGATGCATATACTATCCGGCAAACATCATCGTGCATCGCATTTTCACAGGACTGATATGTACCGCAGCTCGTGCAATATCCGCTTCGGTCAAGACAATGGTAATCGTTTGCAATGGACAAGCGAGCGTCCGGACTGCAGACAAGATAATCATATCCGTATAAGGGAGAAGGGCCACAACCATGTACTGGCCCACAGCTCCAGATATCATCCTGACGGTTATAAGTTGAGGTAAGGCGTGAATATACTACAAAAGAAGCAGGACAGTCTGCGCTTCCTCCAAATTGATATAAATACTGCTTATCCGGTGCTTCTGGGTCACAAAGCACACTTGAGGTATATGTTGAAAGAGAAGGAGACGCAGGATCTGATGTACAAATCTCGCACGTTGTGCTGCTTATATCATTAAAGCATATCTCTGATTTCTTCGGATAGCATCCGGTGTCCGAATACCAGCTTTCAAATATTTTCCGTATCTCATTCAGATCGTTTTTTCTTCTGGTGTCACGCGCTTTGGATAATTGTTCCTTGGGATTGATGAGGATGATGGCCACAGTTGCCAGAAGTACAAGCACCATGAAAGTGATAATTACTTCAATAAGGGTCATGCCAAGTGTCGCGGATTTTTTCATATGTTGTATCAAATACCTGGTTCTATGCGTAGTGCTTTAAATGTAGTGTTTTTTTTAACATTAACGTCCGTGTATATGACAACACGCATATTTTTTGTGAGGTCGGTTTTCTCAAACTGTATTATGGCCGGTACATCTTTCACATGGGTAGGAGATGTGAGGCGGGATATCTCAGTGTCCTGATCTACTTCAATTGAATATTTTTGCATAGGGCTTGGTGTTAACGGGTTTATGTCCGGATCAGCAAGAGGTCCTCCAAGCACGGTAAGTATATTATTTTGAATATTTTTGATGGTTCCGCTTATGACTGTATGTATTGCTGACGGATTGACAGATACTGCCTGAAATTCATATGATTCAAGGGTTCTCAGGTCTTTGTCTGCAGTAAAGGCCGCCTGTTGGCCAACAGACAGATTATTAAGAGTAATGGGTTGGGGTGTTGGCTGGAAGTCAGATTTGATCAGATACGGGACGAAGATATAGGGATTGTTGATGGTGGTATTTTTATCGGTCGTGATTTTAAAAGTAATTTGTTTATTATTCTTGCCTGAGGAGCCGGTAACATAAAATGTATTATCTTCAACTTTTTCAATACGACCGGAAAAAGAAGTTATTGGTTGAGTGTGATTGAGGATATTTGGGGATAAAGACTGCTGATGCAAACAATTATTTTTAACACAGACCTCAAAAACCATAGATAAAAATATAATAAGGAGGATAAAAACTAGCCCACCGATTGTTTTATTTTTATCCATATTATGATTTGATTCTATCAAATAAAAGCTATCAAGTTTTTTTAATTATTGTAATTACTTAATCCTTTATTTACTATATCTCATTAAGAAATGGAATAAAGGTATATTAAGACCTCACGGCATTAATAAATATAAATTAGGATTTACTATAGGAAGGGTATAATAGGTTGTTCTAAGTTGGGCAGGTAGGGTATATATTGTTTTTATTGTACATGCCGCATTCGCATACAGATTACCAGAAAGAGTAAAAGGTAAAGTATATATGGTTATTCCCGCCACCATCCCAGGACTACATGATGCAGCGCGAGCTTCTTTAGGAGAAGAAAGATTTTTTCCGGTTTTGGAAAAAGCATATAAAAGGACAGAAAGTGAAATAATCAAAAACAATCCAAAAATTACTCTATTTATAAGTTTCATATTTATTGATCTATGCTTAAATTTACTTTAGATTCAAGCTGATTTAAACGGTTTTCAAGAGATTTGATTTTATCCTCAAGCGCATCAAGAGATTGTTTTTGCTTTTTCATTTCGGCAAGAAGCAGGATGCTGAGCTTTTCATAATCGACATTGCTAATTCTTCCTTCGCTGTAAACTGCCAACTCAGGAATAATCTTATAGGTATCTTCAGCAATCAGACCAATTTGATGGCCGCCACCAAGAATTTTGCCAAAATCTTTGTATTCTGGTTTATAGTCAAAAGAAACCGGTTGCAACTGATAAATCTTTGCCGTATCGATTTCCAAATCAGATATATTTTCTTTGTAGCGCCTGGAGCTTCCCGAGGCATAAATAGTACCAGCTACATGTAATTTATACGACGGAGGATTTACTCCAATACCAACATCGCCACCAACATAAACATTGTGCTCCATCGATACATTACCTGTCGCTAAATTAGCACGAAATGGTCTAAGACTACTCCAGGAGCCATATTGATCGCCTGAGTTTGTAAATAATATATAATAGTCTGTACCATCATTCCTCAAAAAAGCTCCATAGTTTCCGCCTACTATCCGGAAATTATTCAAATAATTGCTCCGGAATTCACTGGTTGAAAAAACAGGAGCTCCGTGAAAATAACCAGAATAATTAGTTGTTCCTCCTGTTGCATAGGCATAAACTGCATAATTGGTACCATTGCCTGATGCATATCCGTATAAACCATATTTCGTACCTGCCGTGCCTGTTCCGAGCCCGGCAACACCCATTTTGTTAGTTGCCGTATCGCTTGATGTGGAAGCATATACTCCATAATATGAAGCAGCAGGACTATTTGAAGTGCTTCCATTATGATTATATGCGGTTATAGCTGGATATGTACCTGCTTTTGTGACAAACAGCCTTCCATTAGTGGGAATAGTTGTTGTCCCAATACCTACATTTCCATTTGATGTTAAACCTGCAAATGTTGGAGAAGAAGTAGTAAGAACATTTTGATTCATATCATAAAGTTCATTAGCTCCTTGTCCAGTATTGACTGTTGCAAAAGTCGGGGCGCCTGTGGTTGTAACGTTTTGGTTTATAAAAGTATGACTTGAGCCGTTTGAGGAAACATGACTGTATGCAGTGTTCCAGTTACCGCTGTTTCCACCTGATGCAGTGACTGTGCCTGATGTGGTAAATGATGTTGCGCCGGAAAGAGCTCCGTTAAAGGTAACTGTGCCATAAATCCATTGCGGACCAGTATTGAGCCACGCACCATTGGGAAAATAGGCAGCAGCTCCAGTGCCTCCGATATTTGCGGTTGCATGACCTGAAAAGCCGCCATAAGAGCGGATTATGTCACTTGTTGTTGTACCGACATCAAGCTTTACTTCAGGATTTTTACCAATACCTACATTACCGGTCTGATGCAGAACCATGGTAGTATCGCTTGCAGAAACATCTGTTGCGCTTGCCGCATTGTTTACTGCAAGGATAAGAGACGCCCTACCATATGATTCGCCTGATGCAACAGATAATATACCTGTCTTTGCCCGATCGGCAGTTGTGTGGTGATTGAATAATATCCCCATTGTTCCTGCATTAGCAACAGAATTTTGTATACGTATGGATGCATCAGAGCCATATAGATGCAGAAGCTTGTTTGTTACAGTTGTTCCAATACCGACATTGCCATTATCATAGATACTTGATGTCCCACTTATGGTATTGGCATCTGACCACTTTGGGATATAATTTGCTGTACCTGTAATATCAGTCAGCGCACTTGTGCCGTTGCCTTTAAGTATACCGGTAAGGGTTGTTGCGCCGGTTCCGCCATTTGCAACAGGAAGTGTACCTGCTACATCATTTGTTGAGTTTAGTGATATTTGGCTTGCTGATAAAACACCGCCAGTACTGGTTTTTACAGGTCTTGACGCAGTTAGACTAGAGAATGTTATTGTACCGGCAGAGGTAATACCGCCTGCGCTAATAGTTAGGAGCCCGCCGAAAGTTCCTGTATTGGAGAAATTTGCATTTCCTCCTTGCACATTTAGTTTATACAAGCCAGGGTCTGTAGTTCCGATCCCAATATTTCCAGCAACTGTCATTTTTCCTTGAGCATCAACTCTGACATTATTATCACAGTCTATTGCACCTACATTTGACACTGTTTTTAATATGGAGTAGCCGTCATTGTCTCCTTGGCCACAGTTTACCGTGGTGAGCTGTAAGCTTGTGCTTTGAACTGATTGTACATTTAGTGTTGTTGCCTCACCGGGTATAGTAAGTTGACCAACCACTGCATCAGCTTTTTTTACGGTAATAAACTGCTTATATCCGGCAAATCCGAAAAACATCATAAAAGCTATGATGAGCGCAGCTCCTTTTATGTGCTTTACATATGAAGATTTGTGATGGACTTTGAGCTGGTTTTCCATGTATAGTAACAATGTAATATATATATGATCATGATGTCAAGAGGAAACCATAATTGATGAAAAAAGATATACAAAAATCGATTTGCACTAATTGATGATTAGCCAGTTAAATCCGATTTCCGGGTGGACCGGGTTATTGGTAGAGACGGAGAAGTAGGGTCTACAAGTAGATGGTAGTTGGTCGTTAGTCGTTAGTGGGTTAAGACATGAGTTTTTTTTCACGACCGTGAGTTGATTGCCTCCTGTGTCTCCGGTTGGTGTCAGATATATAAGCGAATTGGTGCTCACACTTGTATTGTATATTATAATCTCAGAAGTATTTCTCGGCAGGCTAGCTGTGCCAGCGACTTCTGCATTGGTTTGATACGCGGGTATTGTCTCATTTGCTGATGTGCGTTCTCCTGAGTCTGCAACATATGCGGAGTTTGTCGCAATCATATTAAATGCAAGAGAGTTGAATTTTGCTGATCCTGAGGCATCGATTGAAGCTACTTCATCTCCAAGGGAATTTTCAATTTTTAACTTTGTATTAGTCGATGGTCGCTGGTCGTTGGATATTGGTAATTGAGAGTTGAGTCTTATCACGATATCGCTTTTATCATCAACAGATTGTATTTCATTCGTCCGTAAACCCGATTGAGCTATTACTTCTCCTGTTGTGGCGATATTTCCGTTTTTCGCGATAACAACAGATCCGTCAAATAAAGTGATGGTTGAGAGTGATGAAAGCCGCAGATCCCAAGAAAGCGAAAGTATGGAGCTGTCTTGGACTAAGATATTTCCGACCGTAAGCGAATCAGCAATTGAGGCTTTGTAGAGGTTTGAAGTGCCGGTGACGAGAAGGTCATTAGTAGTTAGTTGTTGGTTGTTAGTTGTTGGTAGAGTAATTAGCTGGTCGCTGGTCGCTGAATCCTGATCGCTACTTAATGTCTGGTAATACTCGGGATTTGGGAGGGGAAGGTTTTTGAGATTGGCAAGATCTTGCTGGATAGAGTTGATATTGGTTGTCAGTTGTTGGTTGTCGGTTGTTAGTTGGGAGAGTATAGAGGAGTGTGAAGCGACATTGGTTGTCAGTCGTTGGTCGTTGGTTGCTAGCTCATCAATGTTATCTGCGTGTATTTCCTTTGCGATAAGTTTACCTGACAAGCTTGCCTCGGAGGCAGTTAGTGTCCCTGAAAGAGTGGCAGACTGTGCGGTAAGACTGCCTGCAAATGTGGCATTGCCTGCACTATCAATTGAAACAACCGTTTTTTCGTCAATTCCTTTGATCACAAATTTGGCAAATTCACCTGTCGGAGCTTGTTGATTTTTATATAAATTGATCACAAGATCTTTTTCTTTCGGTTCAATGATGTTTGTTTTCAATGTGGTTGTCTCAATAACAGGCGAGACGATTTTTTCCTCAACGTGCAATCGTGCGATATATGCATCAGTTGCCTGCAATATCCCGGTGTTTATTTTTTGAAACTCTGCGTTTGTTACTGACAGTTGGTTTACAACCGCACGGTTTATATGTGCTATGTTTGTTGCAAGCAAGTTTTCAGTCTCAATAAATCCGGCTGTTATTTTACCGATAAGTACTTTGGCATATAAGCCGACTTCTTCGATAAATTCGCCATTTGTTTTATGTATTATTTGTGCGACCGTAGCGCGAAGTCCGTCAGGCGTATTGTTTTGGACAGGAGACGTTGCCATGCGGTATGTTTCAAGAATAGAGCCTGAATCAGTAAGTGTATATGGATTTCCGATAATATCCGGGTCATTGACTAGAAATCCACCCGGTGCATTATCAGGACGAATGGTTGTAAATTTGGCATCATTAAATCTCGGTGCAGTAAATCTGTATGATATAGTTGTCGGGCGTGAAGAATAGATAACAAGTGCATAGTTTTGTTTGTCTATCTTATACCAGGTGCGCGTATCATCTGATGGCGTAAGAAGGACGCTCATCCTGTCGATGTTTTCCTTCAGATTTGTTATTTTGGAAAAAATCCACAGATCAGAGGATTCAGGAAGATTTTTGAAATCGACAATATATGCATATCCACCTGTAGTTTTCTGTGCCTGGGACGGTATCATAGTACCGGTTGTCTCTTCTTTGACTCCGATCATGGACGGCATATAGGTTGCATATTTTTTGCCGTTTATGGTATAAGGAGGGTCAATCGTACCTGCATCTATTTTACCGTCACAGTTTTCACCATCTGATTCACTGTCATCAACACACAGATCTACAGTTGCACCATCTGTACTTTGGCCTGCTATGCGGACAAATGTCTCTGTGCTGTCCATGCCAATTGACCCAATGGTAAGCGCAGGTACTGATCCGTCAATAAACCCTATTTTATATCTTAATTGAAGTGAGCTCATGCGTGACGTACCACTGGGGTCTACATATCTGTCGCTGTTTGCCGAATCATTAAATCTGTCTGCAGTAAACCATCCGCTTATTGCCAATGTATCGTTGGGCCAATTGGCGTACGGAGCTGTTGTTCCTATCCCAATAAACGGTTGGATAGCGCCGCCAGCACTCAAGCCATTAGTAATCGTCATTGCATTTGACCACGTATTTAGACCTGATTTGTAATGAAAGGCAAGAGAGCCGTATGTCGGTCTTATGGCTGATGCATTGGCAATTGTCAGGTTTCCTGAGATGGTTGCACTGCCTGCAATATCGAGCTTCTCAAGAGGAGAGATAGAGCCTATACCGACATTGCCTGCATAATCAACAAGGAATTTTGTGATACCTGAGGCAGAAGCGCTGAGTATTGGTTGATTTTCCCATTGGTCAAAGACAGCCAATGATTTGTTGATTGCCACAGCTCCCTGATTTGTGACATTGAATTTGCCAAACGGTGTTGTCGTGCCGATCCCAAAATTACCTGCACCAAGATTAAAAAAAGCATCCTGGTCAGTCAATCCCGGCAAATGGACGATTGCTGATGCTGTTGCAATATTCCCAAGATTTATATCATCGGTAAGGATCGTAGGGCTGAGGCTTCCTGCATTTTTTTGCCAGAATCCCATGACCCCGGTTGTGGGCGGTTGGATATTATTAACATATAGATTATTAAAATGCCTTGCTTCTGAACCAAGATCGCGAGTACCATCTGCATCAGGCCCGATATTTCCGGCGACCTCAAGTTTGAATGAAGCCGGAGTGGTTGTCCCTATTCCTACATTCCCATCATCATCTTGCAGTTGCAGATAACCACCGGAATAATCTCTTATTTTATTGACATTTATAAGTCCATCGGTTATCCATGTGGTGTTGAAATAAGCTGCTGTTCCATAGTAATTGGTGGCAGTCATATTGCCATTTACGTGAAGTTTATTTGTTGGATTGGTAGTCCCGATGCCTACATTTCCAGTCCCGTCCTGCAACACCAGTCCTGTTGTCCATGTGTTTAAGTCTGATTTGTAAGCAAGATTCAAAGGACCATATTGGGATCTCAGAGCTCCTGCTTGTCCGATCGTGAGATATGCTGAAACAGATGCATTACCCACAACATCCAACACTTCAAGTGGAGAAACTGTACCGATACCAGTATTTCCATTTCCCAAAATTGTTACGAAATCAGCAGCTGAGTCACCGACTTGAAAAACTTCATCTGTTACTCCCAGATCAGCTGTAGATTTGACGGAAAATGCCTCAGTAGTTGTGCCCCCTGCAGCTTTTGAAGAATTTATTTTTACCTGATCGGTTGAGGTAAGTGTGATGTCTCCTGTACCTGAATTTAGAGCCAGTGCAGTTGCACCTGTTGCATTTCCCAAGGTAAGCGTGCTTGCAACAGCTCCAGTCCCAATATCGATAACTGTTGTATTTGTGGAAGTGCCGATCTGTAAAGTCCCTGCATTTATATTGCCAATTGCGAGTGTGCCACCCGCACCATTCGTATCCAAACCCTGTGTATTTGCAACAGTGATGTTTCCGGTTGTTGCAACATCAAATCCTACGAAATTGATAAGCGAATTATTCCCTCCTGCAAGAGTCAAAGCAGCACCCGATCTCATGGTGACAGCTCCAGCATTATTTGATCCGATGGTTATCAGATCTGCGCCTGTTGCTCCGTTTCCGATCTGGATCGTATCAACTCCTGTCCCTGTGCCGATTGATATTGTCTTGTTATCATTTGATGTGCCCAGTCCAAGCGGACCGGTTGAAGCGTCAATTGTCAGACCTATTGTCGGACCTGTGATTGTGGATGCAGACCCGCTTTTGATAAATGTCAGGTCGCCGTTTGAGGATATCTTTGCATAATTTGAAACACCTCCAATCCATGCCGCATCATTGGAATCTGTTGCAGTTAACGTTGCAACTGTTGTGGCGCCGGACGTTGCAGCTATTACATCTCCATCTGCAAGAGGGGACAGGACGCCGGTTATGCGCTGCCAATATCCTCCTCCACCCATCATCTGAGTCCAGGATGAGCCGTTATGATAATAAATAGAATTATCAAGTGAGTTATAGTACATAGAACCAGCTCCAAGCGCAGGAGACGGTTCTGCTCCAAACCTTCCTAATTGAAACTGTCCTCCGGTTGTGAGATTGCCTGATGCAGATGCCCAGCCTTGGATGTCAAGTTTGTAAAGAGGAGACGTGGTACCGATGCCGACATTACCACCATTTTGGACAACCATTTTTGCGTTTGTGAAATTTCCGTCCGTACTTATACTACTTCCTCCGAGACCAATACTACCATTTCGTAGAACAACAGACTGTGGATAGGTGGAGAAATTTCCAAACGTAATCGGAAAGTTATCATTAACACTGAATCCCATCTGCGCAGCTCCATTATAGAGCGAATTTGCGCCGTCAGCTCCATTTATTCTAAAACCACCAAGATTGGTGTATCCCACTGCTTGCAAGGCCCAATTGCTTCCAGACCAACCCCCATTTTGAGTAAATTTAGCAGTAACTAATGTATCATTTCTAACTGCCTCAAGAAGAGAGCTCGGGTTTGTTGTCCCGATCCCCACATTTCCAGTTCCATCCTGCACTACCATCCCCGTTGTCCAAGTATTTAGTCCTGATTTATATGCAAGATTCAGAGGTCCATATTGACTTCTCAAAGCTCCTGTTTGTCCGATCGTGAGATATCCAGAAACTGAGGCGTTGCCTGTGACATCAAGTTTTTCAAGAGGAGAGGTTGTACCAATGCCAACATTGCCAGCATAATAAGAAGTGGCGGTAGAGCTGTTATAAAATGAGAAGTTGTTTGCAGATGCTCCTCCGTTGCCAACAATATAAACCCCGTAATTATTTGTTGTTCCACTTGTCCCAGCTCCGTTAGGCACTGTAAGGCTGATAGTATAATTATTCAGTGTTCCACCGATTCCAGCACTTCCGCCAAATTGATCTACATCTATACCATAGTTATTTATTGTACCGCCAGTATTAGAACCTCCTCCTCCTCCAGATATGTTTAAACCGGTGTTATTAAGTGTGCCGCTTGATATTCCTCCTGTTGAACCAAGAGGTGCCTGAAGAGATATGTTGTTATAACTGTTTTGAGAAGAGAAATAACCGGCAATATTTGTATGGGTATAATTAGCGCTGGATCGGGTTGTGTCATTTAAAAAATAGCTTAAATAGTTTGTATTAGTAGCTGATGATGTATCAACGGTAGCACCATTTCTTGTCACACTTAAAAAACGATTATTTGTTGGTTGTAAAGCTTGGGTATTGATAAAATCAAGTTTATAAATAGGGTTTGTAGTTCCAATTCCGATATTTCCGGTTCCATCCTGCAGTACCATGCCTGTTGTCCAAGTGTTTAGTCCTGATTTATATGCAAGATTCAGAGGTCCATATTGACTTCTCAAAGCTCCTGTTTGTCCGATCGTGAGATATCCAGAAACCGAGGCATTACCGGTTACATCCAGTTTTTCAACAGGAGAGGTTGTACCGACTCCCAGATTTCCTGTACCAAGGTTGAAAAATGCATCGCGATTGGTAAGTCCGGGTAAATGAACGATTGCTGATGCTGTTGCAATGCTTCCAAGATTTATATCATCCGTAAGGATCGTAGGGCTGAGGCTTCCTGCATTTTTTTGCCAGAATCCCTGCACACCGGTACTTGGTCCATAAATATTGTTTACATAAAGAGCGTTGTAATACCGGGCACTTGACCCGATATCCCGGGTGCCGTTTTCATCCGGCCCGATGTTGCCGGCAACTTCCATCTTGAATGAGGTGGGAGTGGAGGAGCCAATGCCTACATTACCCGTACCGCTATTTATATACAAATGATTGTCATTG
>JBAZKI010000006.1:0-98232 GCA_041650875.1 Patescibacteria group bacterium | reverse complement strand
ACAATGGGCTTGGTTAAGTATATGGGAAAAATAGCAAGGGGTTTTTTCAGATGAAATTCGACAAGGTGGTCGTCAATTGGTTTGATATCAACATCCTTGAAATGATAGTTGATGTCTTTTGAGGCAAAAAAAGTATTGTTATCAAGTAAAACGTTCTTTTTAAGATGAAACCGGTAGGTAAGACCATTATCAGTAATTTCCCATGAATCAGCAAGAACAGGAATGATTTCTCCTTTTTCATTGATATGAAGCAACCCGTTTGAAATTTTTGATACTATTTCGTCAGGTATAGTATCTATGCGATATGAACCCACAACGCCGATTGTATTCCTGTCAGGAGTGAGGAATGTGATTAGATAAGGAGATATGGTAATAAGACTGACAATAAAAATTGCAGATATCAGGGCGCTCAAAAAAATCAGCTTAAGATGTTTTTTTACAAATTCCAAAAGAAGCCAATAATAATATCTTACATTTTTACTTTTCACCAGCATGCATTACTTATAAAAAAAACTAATGAGAGATATGATAAAGAATAAGATAATGCATAAGACGGTAATCCTGAGTGTGACTTTTTCAATACCACGTCTTGTTTGATACATCTCTCCTCCACCTCCCCACGCGCTTCCCAATCCACCGCCTCTTCCCTGCATAAGAATCAGTCCGACAATTACGACGGATATGATGATGTTTACAAAAATTAGCACACTTTTCATATTGTTATACAAGCAATTCTAACAGATTGATTATACTTGATATCGATAAAGAAGACAAAACCAAATTACCCAGATATGAAATATTTGTCGCGGGTATTTGTACAAAACCAAACCTAAATCCATCAAATTCCCACGGTCTTATTTCAAAAAGATGAAAACTCCATGTATAAAAATGGAGAATTACTATATATATTAGAAACGACATAAATCCAAGAGTAAGCAGATTGAATGGAAGAAAAACTATTTTTGATATCGGCACAATGATATAAAATACAAGTGCAAGGGATATTGTGGCAACAAGAAAGGTACTAAGACTCGATGATATGATAAAGCCCTTGTTCCAAAGCGATGTAAGAAGGAGTGCAAGGGCCGAAAAAACAATCATCCTGAATACTTTCTTCATACCAAATTATAGCATGCTTTTACTTCTGAGAAAAAGGTGGTATTTGTGAGCAAAGCGGTGCGATTCATCGCGTATATATTGAAGCAGTCGGTACCCAGGGTCATCAATTTTTGGTTTTATGCTGGGTAATGTTGGAATCCCAATAATGATTCGGTCCGGTCTTTTTGCCATTCCGATAATCGGTATTTTTATGCCTATTGATTTAGATAGTTTGAGAAATGTTCGTACCTGGGGTTTTCCTCCGTCAACGACAATGAGATCAGGATGAGGCCATTTATTTGCAAACCTGCGCTTAAGAATTTCCTCAAGCATCTCAAAGTCAGAGACAAGGTTCAGATCACGTATACGGAACCTTTTATACTCTCCCTTATCTGCAAGACCGTTAGTAAAAACAACCATGGCTCCTGTTGCTTGCTTTTGAGATAGATTGCTAATATCATAACACTCTATGCGTTTAAGATTCGTAACATCTTGAAAATAATTTCTTATTAAGAGCAATAAACTTTCTATGCTTTTGGCTGATCTATTAAAATTGTCATGCATATCTGTTTCAAACGATCTGAATCTCAAGAGATGTTCAAATGTCTGTATTTTATTCCTGAATGAAATACCTTCTTCATAATTCTGGTTTTGTATAGCATCTTTTAAGGATATGTGAAGTGAATGCAAGACTTGGCTTTCTTTTCCTTTGAGTATAGATTTAATCCTACGAATATTTTTAAGATATAACAATCGCAGCTTTTTAGCTTCTTTTGAATCAGTCGTAAAATGTATGATGTTCGGGCATGGGTTGCATTGCCCGATTTTACTGTAAAAGCACGCCTTACGGGTAATTTTTTTCTGTGTACAGAATGGTATTATTTTCCTAATAAAACGTAGAAGCACTGTTACATCTTTTGCAGATGAAAAAGGTCCGAAATACATTGATTTTCCATCGTTTTCACGCCGGACAGCAACAATTTTTGGAAACTCTTCATCGGTTATCTTGATATAGAGATGGCTTTTTCCGTCACGCCATACGACATTATATTTTGGGTGGTGTTTTTGAATTAATCTTGATTCAAGAAGAAGGGCACTAAATTCATTCTCTGTGATCGCATACTGCATGGAGTCTGTTTGAGAAATAATTTTATACTCTTTCGGATTCATGCGCGAAGATTCCACGTGTGAAAAAACACGTGCTTTCAAATTTGAAGATTTTCCAATATATAAATATGTGTTGCTTTTCATAAAAGCATATACTCCTGTTGTTGATGGAAGAAAGGTATAGGAAGTTCTTTTAAACGGTTTTTGAATTTTTCTTATTTTGAACATGTGGTCTTTCGATAGTTACAAGAACGATTATCATCCAGGCAAAAAATGGAAGTACAAATGTGTATGGAATGGTTATTCCGATAGTGGATTTTGCCAGGTCAAACAAGATGGAAAAGGTTATGCCATGCATACCCATGCGATATAATTGCCCATAATGCACATTTTTTTTCAACAAGCGTGCAATGATAAACAGTACAAAGGTTAAAATAATAAGATACATCATAATACCGCTCATGTAAAGCAAAGCCCCAAAAACCGGAAGCAATAAGAATGTTAATACAAATACGCCATATATGACAACGGGAAGATATTTGAAATAAGGCACAATTCCATTATATATACGGTTATACGAATCTTGATTAAGTATGATAAGTTTATCGTATTTGTTCAGAAAAAAAACTTTATATCCACCGCTTGATCTCGTATCCGGATACAATATGGCATTTTTAGTTACAAAAAAAACGGTTTTATATTTTTGAGCTTCATTTAACTGGGCTTGAGTATCGATAACAGCCAGATATGTATCTTTGATATTCAGTTTTTTCGGAAATGGTATGAAATACGGCTCATCCACATTTGTTCGAAGGATGCCGTTTTTAACCATGATGGTTAAACCCGGTGGATATAAATTTTTAAGTATCTCCTTTGAGTCTTTAACATAAGAAGGAACTTTTGGTAGAAGAGGCGTCATATTTAATGCAATAAATATTGTTTTTACGAGAAAAACAAAAAACAACAAAAGGAAAAGGTACTTAAAAGAAAAGGTAAAACGTGCTTTTAAAATATGACTATAATATTCCGGATCAGTCAGACTTTTAAAGCCTGTTCTCCAAAAAGTTTTTAATCTATTCATGCTTATATGATACCATTTTTCGCAAAAATATAATCAGAATAATAGTACAAACTATACCGATAAGGATTAATCCTGAGGTTTTTGCAATTTGATAATAAACAGCTGAAACCGTAATGTTTTGTTCATGTAACTTTCTTGAGTTTGAGCTTAATACAAGTAATGTTTCCGATTTCCCTATAAGACCATCAACCCGATATTCATAAGTTAGGTCAATTTTTTGCATAGGTGCAAGAGATCGGATGATCCGAGTTGATGGAAATATTTCAAGATTTTGCGCAAGAGCACTTATGGGCATTTCCCATACAAATACATTACCGGTATTGGTTACACGCACTTTAAATGTATAGGTATTTGTCTGCAGACTTGGTATCTGGAAAGACTGAATTTCAAAAGACAGATTATTGTTTTCCGGAAAAAAATCGGAAGTGGCCTTGATATTTACGTCTTTTGTGACATCTTCTTTTTTATAACTCCCTGCTGGATACGGATAATCAGATTTTTCACCGTGTATTGCAAAGACAATGTGATTAAGATCAAAGGAACTTTTGTAATCAATTCCTGACGTATCTTCCCATGTCGGATCCAATGGAACCCACAACTGGGTTTTTGTATCATAATATTCCGGCCATGAATGAAGGATATCAGAATTTACAGATAGCGGCCGGATATTTTGATCACTAGAAAATCCATAGCCTTGTATCTCACGCGCATATATGCCATTTGCCCGTGCCAAAGCAACAAATACATCAGAATATTCAGTACATACTGCCTGGTCTGGAAAAACAAGGGCTTGGCTTGCTCCTAACCTGTTCACATCTGTTTCAAGTCTACCGTAATTATAAGTGAGCGTATTGATTGTATAATCATAAACGTTTTGTATGATGTCGGTATTCGGTATTACGGGTACAGTATCTATCTTCCAGTGACCGGTTTGTGATAAAAGATATTTCTTTTGCGAAGAAAAAAGCGTTTTTATCGGTTCTTTCATATCATTTCTGGGTTCGGAAAATAAAGAAATTGACCCTTTAAAATATATGGTTTTTTCTTCTTTGGGATTAAGATAATACCTGCCTAAATAATTGCCGTCATCATCCATAAAGACATCGGCAGGATACGGTTCAACCAAATTGACAAAAACTTTTTGATACAAAGTGTCCGGAGGAAAGGAAATATCGGTGTATACTCGAGTAACCCTGGGATTTTTCAGATGATATCTTAATTCCAGATCAAAATTCTGCTGATTACCGAATACTGCATAAATTGTTTTATTTGCCGGATTGCTCCATATGATTTCATTTTGTGTTATATGGCTTGGTTTTGGTTTTGAAATGGAAATTTTTTTTCCAGAATTGATCGGTAGATGTACCTTGACGATATATTCACCACCGCTTTCTCTGTTTTCAACTGTAGGAAGAATAACCTCCCATACGTTACCGTTTACCTTAAACAAATTATATTGAAGAAAATCAAGATATATGTTGTTTTCCTGGTTCAAGCCGACAAGCGGGTTGCTGAATTCAACTCCGATTTTTTGATTTTCATTTTCTACGGTTATTTCCGGGTTGATACTGATAAAATCATCCTTAGCGCGGATATTACCTATCTGAAAACCCTTAGGAAACATGATTGAGAACTTGCGTATGAAAGAGTTTGTGGTTAGATTGGTAATTTTAATATGAAAGGATACATTGGTTGCGATATTATTATCCTTTTCTTCAAGATAATAATCTACAAAGTAATCGGTTCTGAATTCTGATGCAAAAACATTTGAAAGATTACCAAAAAAAAACATACACATTACAAAGAGTGTTACGCAGATATATCGCAATATGGTTCGTTGTTTGATCATTATATATGGGACTTGAGGTATGCTCCTGTATATGACTTTTGTACATTTATGATACCATGTAGTTGACCTTCATATACAAGATTCCCTCCTTTTTCACCACCCTCAGGTCCCAAATCTATAATATATTGACAGTTTTTTATGACGTCCACGTTGTGCTCAATGATTATGACTGTATTACCTCTCTCCACAAGCTGATACAACGTGGCAAGAAGTTTTTCAATATCGTATAAATGCAGACCTGTTGTCGGTTCATCAAGAATATATACGGTTTTTCCTGTATCGCGTCTGGATAATTCATGAGCAAGTTTTATTCTTTGTGCTTCACCTCCCGAAAATGTGGGCGCTGGTTGTCCAAGGTTGATATAGCCAAGACCCACGCTTTTGAGAAAATGTAGCTTGTTGGCGATAGCTACGTGGTTTTGAAAAAACATGACTCCTTCATCCACAGTCATTTTCAGTATTTCATATATTGTTTTACCCTTATATTTTATTTCAAGGGTTTCACGATTATATCTATGACCTAAACATACATCACAGGTTATATAGACATCGGGTAAAAATTGCATTTGTACTTTGATTACACCGGCTCCTTGACATTTTTCACATCTTCCTCCTCTAACGTTGAAAGAAAACCTTCCTTTTTTAAAACCTTTTGCCTTTGCTTCGATAGTGTTTGCGAATATATCCCGTATATCATCAAATACTCCGATATACGTCACGGGATTTGAACGTGGTGTTCTTCCAATTGGTGATTGGTCAACAAGGTATATCCTTTCAATATAGTGCTGACCAAGAAGGCGCTTGAAATCGCCCATTTTTTGCGTATAGTATCCGTCAAGGTAATATTTTAATGCAGGATAAAGCGTTTCAACAATAAGCGTTGATTTTCCCGAGCCTGATACTCCGGTTACCGCAACAAGATTTCCAAGCGGTATTTTAACAGTGATATCTTTGAGGTTAAATTGCGTTGCTCCCTGCAGTTCAATAGAACCCCGGTTTTGTTCCAGATCTCTTTTAGGAAAACGTACATCTTTTTGATTTGAAAGATATGCACCTGTCAAAGATTTTTTTGATTTTTTCATCTCGACAATTGAACCGGTAAACATCACCTTACCACCCTCTGATCCTGCATGTGGTCCAAGTTCAATGGCATAATCAGCCTTTTCAATAGTTTCACGGTCATGCTCGACAAGTAATATGCTGTTTCCCAGGTCCCGCAGTTTTTGAAGTGACTTGATAAGAGCTGAGACATCCCGAGGATGCAAACCGATTGATGGTTCATCCAGGACATATAATACACCGGTGAGCCCACTCCCGATTTGTGATGCAAGACGTATTCTCTGAAGCTCTCCGCCGGATAACGATTGGGCAGATCTGTTTATTGTTAGGTATGATAACCCCACATTAACCAAGAAAGCAAGCCTTGTATTTATCTCGCGCACAATCATCCGCGCAATCTCCTTCTCGTACAAAGACAAGTCAAGCTTGGAAAACGTTTCGGCATAATCATACAATTTGTTAATGGAAAATTCGGAAATATCCATGATGTTTTTTCCATCGATTGTTATTGAGAGAATTTCATTTTTCAGTTTCTTTCCATTACATGTTTTACAAACTTCCTGTCTCATAAACCTGTTAATTTCTCCATCTTCAAATTCGGAGCTATTTTCAAAAAACCTTCGTTCCATTTCAGTTATTACACCTTTGAATTTATCAACAATACCGGTTATTTTCCCGAATCTGTTTGGTCCATGTATTTTAAGAAGATGCGGCGAACCGTACAAAATAATGTTTTGTTTCTCTTTGGACAGGTCACCAATACGCGTATTGAGATCTATTCCTTCAACCTTACACATTTCCCGAAATATACGAACATGCCATGTATCCTGATAAAAAATCTTACTAAGCGGAAGGATACCGCCCTCGTTTATTGTCAGACGTTCATTGAGTACAAGGCTAGGATCTACTTTGTATACAGTACCTAAGCCCTTGCATGTTTCACATGCACCAAGGGGTGAATTAAAGGAGAACATCCTAGGTTCAAGCTCAGGAAGTGACATACCGCACAGAGGACAGGAGAATTTTTCAGAAAATAATCTTTCTTCATTTCCGGATAACACAATGAGTCCATCCGACAAGTTAAGGCCTTGTTCTACACTGGTTGTGAGTCTTGAATAAAGATTGGATTTGTATAAATCATTTTTTAGGTCACGGTAGGTAAGAGTAAAGGTATCTACTTCAACATCTATACTATGTTTATTTGCTTTGATGAGATTTATCTCATCGGATTTGAGATTGTATGGTTTTTTATCGATCATGATATTGAAAAAACCCTTATTACGGATATTTTCAAAGAGGTCTTTAAATTCCCCTTTTTTGCTGCGAACAACCGGTGAAAAAAGACGAAATGTGTGAGGTTTGATTTTGTCCTGTATTACCTGATTATCAAGTTGTTGCATAATTCTTCCCACTATTTCGTCAAGGGAGAGCTTTGATATCTCGATTTTACAGTTTGGACAATGGGGGTGTCCAATACGTGCAAAAAGCAAACGTAAATAGTCGTAAATTTCGGTAATAGTCCCTACAGTTGACCGTGGGTTGTGGGATGTAGTCTTCTGATCAATGGATATGGATGGAGAAAGACCTTCAATAAGATCTACATCCGGTTTATCCATAATGCCCAGAAATTGTCTGGCATATGCGGATAAGGACTCGACGTATCTTCTTTGACCTTCGGCATAAATTGTATCAAACGCAAGAGATGATTTGCCTGATCCGGATACACCCGTCATAACCACAAGCTTGTTTTTGGGAATATCAAGGTTTACATTTTTAAGATTATGTTGTCTGGCACCGCGTATTTTTATGGTTTGTATCATATATATTTTTTGAATTCTTTAATTTTTTCACGGATTGCAATTGCTGCTTCAAAATTAAGGTTCTCAGCCTGGTATCTCATTTCACGTTCAAGCTTGGGTATAAGTTTTTTACGGTCGTAAGGTGTCATTGATTCCGGAAGTATTCGACTTATTTTTTCTTGACTTTTTAGTGACTCAGATGAGTCAATAAGTAACTGTGGGTCAAGGCCTTCGATAATTTTTTTTCGGACGGGTTTAATAATAGTTTTTGGAGTTATATTGTGAGATCTATTATATTTTTCCTGATATTGACGTCTTCGATCTATTTCGTCGATGGCTTTTCTCATCGATTGTGTCACCGTATCTGCATACATTATCACTTCTCCCGCAATATTACGAGCTGCTCTGCCCATTGTTTGGATAAGGGAGGTCTTTGACCGTAGAAAGCCTTCTTTATCCGCATCAAGGATTGCTACCAAATAGACTTCAGGCAGATCAAGTCCTTCTCTAAGTAAATTAACACCAATAAGCACATCAAATTCGTTATTTCTTAGATTATCAAGGATGTTAGATCGCTCCAATGTTTTGATATCCGAGTGAAGATATTCGGCTCTGATTTTCTTTTCCTTAAGAAAGACTGATAAATCTTCGGCGGTTTTTTTAGTAAGCGCAGTTACAAGAATTTTCTGATTCTGCGGAATACGTTTTTCTATCTCAGATACAAGATCTTGGATTTCATTAGCTGCAGGTCTTACTTTGATTTTCGGATCTGTTATGCCTGTTGGACGTATCAGTTGTTCTGCTACTCCGTAAACTTCGGTTTTTTCGAGTTCCCACTCATCAGGTGTTGCTGATGTGTATATAATGCGTTGTGGAATTTGATAAAATTCCTCAAATTTCATCGGCCTGTTATCAAGAGCAGCTTTTAGTCTGAAACCAAAATCGATAAGCATTTTTTTTCTTGAAAAGTCACCGTTATACATGCCACGGATTTGCGGTACGGTCATATGGGATTCATCAATATATACCAAGAAATTTTCACCGTATGCTTTTTTGAAATAATGTAAAAGCGTATAGGGCGGATCACCGGGTTTGCGGCCGTCAAAATACCGGGAGTAGTTTTCAATGCCGTTTACATATCCAACCTCGGCAATCATCTCTAGATCATAGTTTACTCGTCTCAGAAGTCTGTCAGCTTCAATATTTTTTCCGGCTTTTTTGAGAAGTGCATGTTCGTGTTTGAGATCCGCTCTTATCTGTGCTTGTGCACTTTTGAACATCTCCGAGTCTGCCATAAAGTGTTTTGCCGGATACACCACTGCCTTGCCGAGATTACCTTCGATTTCTTTTCCGGATATTGTTTCAAATCGGCTTATTTTACTTATATGACTACCTGACGTCTCTATCATATATCCTGTATCGTCGTAGGCAGGATATATATCTATTCTGCCTCCCCGGACTCTAAAGGTTCCTCTTTTGAACTCAAACTCCGATCTTTGATAATGAAGCTTTGCAAGCTGCATGCTGATATCCGGAAGACTGATGGTATCCCCTTTTTTAAACTCAACAATATATTTGCCGTACTCTACCGGAGAGCCGATATTGTAGATGCATGATACGGACGCTACCACAACAACATCTTTTCTGGTCAGGATATTGGTTGTTGACTGAAGACGCAGCTTATCGATAAGTTCATTGATCTGTGCTTCTTTTTCAATATACGTATCTGTCTGTGGAATATATGCTTCAGGTTGATAGTAATCATAATAGGAGACAAAGTAGGAGACTGCGTTTTCCGGAAAAAAATCTCTCATCTCCTGATACAGTTGTCCTGCCAGTGTCTTATTGTGAGATATTACAAGTGTGGGCATGTTGAGGTTTTGTATGACATTTGCCATAGTAAAAGTTTTCCCTGATCCCGTAACACCCAAAAGCACTTGGTTTTTTAAACCGGTATTTATTCCATGAGTTAGCTTCTCAATGGCATGCGGTTGATCGCCTGTCGGTCTAAATGGTGACTGCAGTTTGAACACGTTTTTGTGAAAAATCGTAACCAAACATTGTATCATTTTTCAAATATTATGTCCACTACAACAGTCGTAATAAAGTCGTTGAAAAGCAGTTTCTGATATGGCATAATCATAAGATGCATATAATTTATTTCCTAATTGACTTTATTCTCCACATAGATACACATTTGGGTCAAATTATCGCGTCTTACGGTACGCTTACCTACGTTATCTTATTTTTAATAATTTTCATGGAAACAGGTCTCGTCTTTACGCCTTTTTTGCCTGGCGATTCACTTCTCTTTGCAGCAGGAGCATTTGCCGCCCTGCATTCGCTTAATATTTATCTTCTGCTTTTTATACTGACAATTGCCGCAATATTGGGTGATACAGTAAATTACTGGATAGGACACTTTTTTGGAAAAAAAATCGTAGCACATCCAAAAATCCCGATAGATGAAACCCATATCGAAGAAACAAGAAAATTTTTTCATAAACATGGCGGAAAGACAATCATATTAGCACGCTTTATGCCGTTTATCCGGACTTTTGCGCCATTTGTTGCAGGTATAAGCCGCATGAACTATAGTCAATTTATTTCATACAATGTTTTTGGCGGAATTTTTTGGGTTTTTATTGCAACTGGTGCAGGTTTTTTCTTTGGTAATATACCCTTTGTAAGGGAAAACTTTTCCCTTGTTATCATTGTTGTCATATTCATTTCTCTTATTCCTATTCTTTTTGAGTTTACACAGCACAAGCTTAAAAAAAGAAATAAGAAAGTTTGATACGTATTATGTTTACGATCGTTGCTACACCTATCGGTAATATGGATGATCTTTCTCTTCGCCAGGCAAAGACAATTGCATATGCGGACATAATTCTCACAGAAGATACCCGTTCAACCGGTATATTACTTGACCAAATAGAAAAAAAATTCGGTTACAAAAAAAACGATTCCCAAAAACTTGTTTCTTATTATAAGGAAAAGGAATTTGAAAAGCTTGCATATGTACTTGAACTTATTGATAAATATGAACATATTGTGCTTATCAGCGAATCGGGTATGCCTCTTATCTCCGATCCCGGAGAACAACTTGTACATATGCTAGTAAAAAAAAACATCAAGTTTACGGTTGTTCCCGGTCCCTCAGCCGGAATAACCGCACTTATCCACTCAGGTTTTAAACTGGATAAGTATGCGTTTTTCGGGTTTATGCCGAAAAAAAAATCTGAAGCTGAAAAGGCTTTAAGACAGGCCATCCAAATATCTAAAGATCTAAAACAAAGTCCTGTCGTATTTTATGATTCACCCAAACGAATAAGAGAGACGCTCATGGTTCTTGACGAAATAGATCCGAATACGGATATATGCATTTGCCGTGAATTAACTAAAAAATTTGAAGAAATCATACGGGGAAAACCTCACGATCTGATTACAAGAGACTATAAGGGAGAGATCGTTTTTATCTTGAAAGCCTCAGTATAAATATAGTTTGACACGGATAAAATTGATATATAAGATAAGATTATATGAGAAAGCTGTTTTTAATCCTTATAACCTTCCTAATATTAAATAATTCTTCATTTGTTTTTGCAGATGAATTTACTATTACCAAAATAGGCTCTTTGAATGTTAACGGAAAGTACTTTACACACTGGTGGTATGAGCCGACTAAATTGACTCTTCAGGGAACAGGAAGCAAGGGCGCAAATATAGACATCACCATAGATGAAAACACAAACACCATAAAAGTTCCTGTTGATAGCGGGACATGGTTATATACTCACGATAAGGAACTTGAAAAAAAAGATCATACTGTATCTGTAGCATCAGGAGGGCAGGAAATAAAATTCATTCTTACAATTGGCGCAGGCAGTGTACCACCCGGAGAAGCAACAAAAGGAGGATTGCTTGATGCCGGTGTCATGGTCCCTCTTATTTTTATCTCAGCTTTTTCTGCTTTGTTTATTTTTCTTGCGTTTAAAAAAGACTTACTACTAAAAAAACAAGAAAACTAAAGTTTTTGAATCAATCATTCATACCGGGTAAGGACTCTGGTATTCCAAGTGTTGGAAAACCGTCTGTAACTTCATCTATTAATTGATTGGTTTCAGTAACCGTTTTTTGGTCTCCTGACAAAATCTTTTCAATCCATTGACGAAAACCTTCTTTTAATCTTGAATTCCATTGAGGTACTGGTCGAGAACCGGGAATTAGACGTTGAAACAGTTGTTTTATTGGAGGGTTTGGATCCTGTTCTTCGTACTGCAAAGCATTATCTAATCCTCCATATTCTAAATCCGCTATAAAGTCATCAATTGCTTCTAAAACAGCAGGTTTCTCCATATCGTCACAACTGATGGTATATCCTTCAGTTGTTGAACATAATTCAGGGCTTGTAGTTGTTTTCGGTCCGCATCCTCCTAAAACCATAGATATAGCAAGCATACCAATAGCTAAATAATACATAGGTATTCTACGCACGACTTCTTGCTTATGGTGTAATGGTTTTTCCATAGGATATTATCCTATAATAATATGAATTTGTCAAGAACAATATGTATCTAGTATATATATTACGTGAAAAATTGTGCAAGTTGTTGGAGTAAAAAATACCCGCAAGTGAGCCTTGCGGGTAAATTTTTGCTTACAAAACTCAAACTGCCGGTTGTGTATCAGATGTTGTTTGAGTAGGTGTCTCAGTTGTTGCCGGTTCTGTTGGCGCATCGCCTACAGGGTTGACATCAGTTGTGACAGGTTCTTGAGGCGTGACTGGTGTCACGGGTGTGGTTACGGTTGGATCTTGTGTGTCAGTCATGGTTTATAACAGTAAACTGGTAACTACATTTGAATATAACAAATTAAAAAAAATTTTACAAGTATAATTGATTGATTTGTAAGTGTTATCAATCTATACTAGGTATAGATATATTAAACATTCGTATTTATCAGTATGAAAAAATCAACAAGGAAGGAGTATCCTTTAAGTCCACGTAAGGTTATCAAAAAAACAATTGCTTCAACACTTGCATGGACACTTTTTCTTTTTTTCTTATGGGGGGTTGTTGCAGTTGCAAGCAGTCTTGATACATCCAACTTGTCTTTTCTCTTTAATGCAGGGACCATAGTCATAGTCATACTACTTGCAATAATAATCATACCTACCTATCTTTATCAAAGATGGTACTTTGCAACATATCATTATGATTTGGCGGATGACTATATTGTAATCAAAAAAAATCCAATCACACCCAAAGAGATAACAATTCCTTATGAGCGTATCCAGGATGTGTATGTGGATCAGGATATTCTTGACAGGATGTTTGGCTTATATGATGTATATTTATCCAGTGCAACAGTATCATCAGGAATGGAGGCACATATCGATGGGGTGGATAAAACAGCAGCAGAGGGGCTTAGAGCCGCGCTTCTTCAAACCGTCAAGGATCGTATTAGTAAATCCAAAAAAACTAAAGCCTAATAACATAAATTTATGGAAAATTTATCCCAAATAACTGAAAAAAAATACCCGATTCAAATACGTTGGGTTCTGAAGTCTTTATCAGGATATATTCTTGGTTTAATATTTGTAGCCATTATCTTTCTTGATAATGATCCTGTCAGTGCGATGATATACCTTATGTTTTTTTTATTTAGTGCAATTTTTGTCTTTATCCAGACAGTCCTCCGACGACAAGCTTTCCACTATACGGTAGATGATGCTTTTTTGAAATTTGAGCAAGGAGTGCTTTCAAAAAAACAGAGACATATCCCGTACGGAGTGGTGCAGAATCTTTTTGTCAAACAGGATCTCTATGACAGATTGTTTGGTTTAGCGTCATTAACAATTGAAAATGCTTCGCAGGGCGGAGGTATTGACAAAAAACAAAAAAAATTTTTTGGGATGTCATTGACTTCACGCAAAAGACAAAAAAATGAGTCGGTTGGATTTGACGCAAATAAAGTATTGATACCCGGGCTTAATAAGGGAGACGCTGAAGTGCTAAAATCCATAATTCTTCAAAAAATGAAGGATAACCCCATTGATGATAATCAGTCGGGTTTATAAATGATAATTCTTAGAAATCAAAACCATTTATTTTTAGATAATACTTTTTTACAGCTCTTACATGTATACATGAACCGTATTTATGAAATTGATAACAGTCACAGTCAAACTTTCCCTTAGTTTTAAGACGCTTCACATTGCCAAGCCACCTTCCGCCTTTTACCTCCCATGTATCTAAATCATCATATTCCTCATGTTTTATGATATAGAGTCTGTTTTCCATAAATAATTTAATTTGTAATTTTGTTACTATAAATCGAATTTGTAAAAATCTTAAACAGTATCATGTAAGCAAAGAGAAAGAGAAAAGTTCATTTACCAGTTGCTTACTGTACTTTTGCTACATTGTTACTATCGTATGACAAAATAGATTTATACAAATTAATAAAAAATATGAATACAGAAATTCAAAATATAATTAAAAGGTGGATGGATGAACCAAAGAAATCTGCACAAAGACTTATGGATTATTACGGAACACCACAGGAGGTTTGTACAAACAGACTTATATGGTATGAAACCGAAGACGGATGGAAAAGATCGATCTTAGTTAATGAGATGATACCCCATAATTTTCCGTCACCGCATCATGATTATCTTGAGCAAAGTATCAATTATCAAGTACCTGTTAATATGATATCTCAACTTGCATCTTATGATGGAAGTGTAATAGTTGAACGAACAAAAGGAGAAATATCAGCAAGATGCGGGGGGACATCCATGAATTTTGTAGCTATTAACCTAGCCCATGATATCATAACAGGAAAACTTACCGTAATGGACGCTCGAGATAGATATACAATACTTTATAAAGAATTTAAAGAGGGAAAAAAATCTTCGTATACGCAAAAATTTCAATTTGAACTTGAGCAAAAAAATACTCCGGATAAAGATATCGTAACATTATAAATAATAAAAACTATGGATAAACAATCAAAAAGACGCTTGCAAAGCGGCAATATAATGCCCATCATTGGATTGGGTACTTGGCAGCTTAAAAATGATACTGAAGACACTGTCGCATATGCATTGAATAATGGATACATCCTTATAGATACATCAAGCGATTACGGGACGCAACCAGGTGTAGGTCAGGGAATCAGAAAAAGTAAAAAAAAGAGAAGCGATATATATCTGACAACTAAAGTTGAAGAAACTGACGATGCATATAAACGGACCCTTTCCAATCTGAAGGAACTTAAAATGGACTACGTAGATCTTATGTTAATCCACCGTCCTCCATCATCCGGTGCCGGAGAAAATTTATGGGAGGGTCTTATAAAAGCAAAGAGTGAAGGATTGGTGCGTGATATCGGAGTAAGTAATTATGCACCGGAACTTATTGATAGACTTATTGAAGTTAGCGGTGAAGTACCGGTGGTGAATCAGATTGAATGGAGTCCTTTCGGATACAGTGAGAAGATGTCAGAATATTGCAAAAATAAAGATATTATTATACAGGCGTACAGCCCGCTAACAAGAAATCAGCGGTTGGATGATCCATTACTTAAAGAAATTGGAGACAAATATGAAAAGTCACCAGCACAGATCCTTTTACGATGGAGTATACAGTCGGGTGCATGTCCCATACCAAAAGCCAATAGCAAAAAACACATTGATGAAAATATAGACATATTTGATTTTCAGTTAAGTTCCACGGATATTGAATCGCTTGATAATCTAAATGAGAAGTTCTCTACCTTCGACTCTCCTTTGCCGTATATTACAGAATAAAACAACATGTTAAGATGAACAAAAAACAACAAATAATTTGGTTATTTAAAGGAAATGAGACGTAGATTCATTATTTAATCGGTTCAATACAAAGTTGCACAATATCCGAAATTTAAGATAACTTTTTTGACTCAAAAAAAATTCAAAAGACAATCTAAATTATAGAATAAACAGGCAATATTTATAAATCCAAACAATATTTGCATCAAAACTTGATTATGCATTTAGTATTATGACTTTATCTGTTGTTAAACCTATAGTATAATATACTATTAAAAATATGGTAAAATCATAATCATAACGTCGATAGTAAAACCATCTTATTTATATAATTTAGATATTAGATTTATTCATTGTTTTTATTCATGACAAATATGATCGAACAGACTGATTATCTTGCTTTACGAACGATGTGTGTAAGACACAGAGCCCGAAAAGAAGAATGTGCACAACAAAGAGGAGACGCTCATCGATCATGGAATATATATGGCTCAACGCATGATAAATATGCAGAATGGTTTGGCTTACCTCTTGATTTTTTTACTGAACGCATTGATTTGATTAGAAAACGTGGTATGAATCCTGTCGCATTGGATCTGATGGCTAACACTGCTTTTTTAGCTTCACTTGACATAGCCGGTATTGCTGTTGCCTTGACAATAGATGAAGAAGAACCAAGAAATAGTTCGTGTCAGCATAGACAAATGGTAAGCGGTGATCTGGTAGATGATCATGAAAGTATATGGCAACAAATAGATGAAATATGTAAAGCCAATGGCTATAAACGAGGTTTTGATATAGTAACCCTGAGAGGAGGTAGTGGACTAAGATATTTGACGCATACACCTGTTGTTCATATTCGTATACTTCAAGAAATGTGGAGAAGACTAGCTAAAAACGGTACAATTGTCACAGAAGTACCTGAGTTAAGCAGATGGTTATTGGATGAGACAAATCTTACCCATTACTGGAATACTATACCTGGTATTAACACAAGAACGCTAAAAGAAGGCATCTTTATTGAAAAAAGCCAAGGAGCTCCTCAACGATTACCATTGCATTTCAGCCCCCTACCTCTTACAAAAGAGGCCTGGATAAAAGGTGATTTTGAACCAAATTATTCATAATTTTTTTATTGTAAAATGTGGACTAAAAATGATTGCTTTCTATGAGTTTGTCGATTTTATTTCTCATTTTCTGATGATATGTATAGTCCTTTCCATCAGGATCTTCTATATCCCAGAATATGTTTTTTTGATTGTTTTGGAGATAATCAGGAAGGTCTTTGTGGCCGCACATGATGACTATTCTATCCGATGAATCAACCAATTCTTTGGTAAGAGGTCTTGGAGTGCAATCTGACACGTCAATGCCCCACTCCTGAAGTGCTTTGACAACCAGTGGAGCACATATCGAAAGAGGGGTATGGAGTTTGCTATTTTTATCCACGTGTGTACCTGCGCTTATACAGGTGTTTTTTGTACCGAGTCTCTTTAAAAGCGCCTTAGCAATCTGGCTTCTTCCTTGATTCCATTTACAAACAAACAAAATAACCATATGAATTATTATAGAACAAAGATATCTCTATTTCTTTTTAAACAAGAGTGTTATTCTTATTAGCTTTTCTTATTCTCGGTTTAGTAATTGTATTCTTGCTTGTTGCAGTTGTTGACTATAAGGTTCAATAAGTTTAGAATGGTGCCGGGTCTATTCATATTTTCTCTAAACTTAGGATCGTTGAATTAGCAGTAGAGAAACATATTTGAAGATTGTAGCACGACTTTAAAAAATGGATCTTCTAATAGTATCATATTTAAAGCTTTTTTCATTTCTGTTTTTAGTTCTTTTTCTCCTTTTGTTTGAGACTCAAATGAGTGTGGAACAAATGTAGTAAAAAATGCTACAGGATCTGCGAGTAAAAATGGATTATGAGTTTTTGTATATATTTCTCACACTTTACAAATACTAAATCCTATAGTATAATTATCTATGGCAGCTTATTGTGTTGAGCATCCTTCAGTTAATGATATCAGACCTTGGTCTCCAGAAATCTTACCAGCTTTTACTGGATTGTATTTAGATACGAGATCTCCTCAAAGAATTGAGCCAACATTATCGGCTACTCGTGATGGTTTGAATGTTCATATTTTAAAACACATACATGGTTTAGATATTCCAAGTTCCAATACTGATAAAGTAGAGGTATGGAGAGATAATGGAGTACCAACACATATTCATGCGACGGTTTTTCCTAGTCCAAGGCTAGAGGTATATGATGCACTATCTGAGTTAACCAATATTATCCCAATCGATCCGAGCGAAAAACGTCAAATCAAGGCAGCCATTTTGCGTCAAATTTTAGATTTGGCAGGTCCGGTCATCGTTAATGATCATGCTATTATTATGGGTAATTTCTTAATTATGACTGAAGAAGGACTCAATATTAATTATGAATCTGACGAACAAGTAGCAAATAAGTGGATTGGAAGAGGAAAAAGGAGGTATAGAATTATTACCAATCCCGACGATGGAGAACAGATAATTGAATTCCTTATAGGAGACATATTAGATGAGTTATTGATTTATGGCATCTCTATCAATGCTCGAACTATGGATGAGTTTCAAGTAAAACTATATGATTTAGCTTCAAAAAATGCGCTGGATGAAAACAGTATTCATGAATTAGTGCACACATATATACGGTTGGAGTCAACAGAAAATATTTCAAATCTAGATTTTGATGAGGATTAAAATATTCAGTAAATATCCTTTTGTTGTCTTTGATATAATCAAATAATGAATTTATTGACAATTATTGCGGCTGTAGCTGCATTTGTCGGTTGGGGGGTGGGTTCATTTCTTGCAAAGATAGCTGCAGACAAAATAGGCACAAAATCAGTTTTTTGGGATCTTCTTGGTTATTTTCCTGCGATAATCATCTACAGCGTATTTGTTTTTAAATTCAGTGCCATAGTCTCATCCTTTCAAAATAACAGACTTGCTGTACTTCTTGCCTTATCAGCCGGTGCTGTTGGGTCAGTGGGAGCGGTTGGTTTTTATTATCTTATATCACGAAGCAATGCATCAATTATTGTCCCTCTGACAGCTCTTTACCCGGCTTTAACTGTTTTATTATCCGTATTTTTTTTGCATGAAAAACTAAGCAGTGCTCAAATCTCAGGCGTCATACTAGCTGTAATCTCCATATTTTTGCTTTCAAAATAGGTATTGTGCTTCTATACAGAAAAACAGTTACTAAATAGAAACAACTCTGTACTTGTAGTCACAAAATTGTTGTGCTATCTCTTTAGTTGCACCTATGGTCAAAAATAAAGGTGAAGGATTTGTATATCTGTTTTCAGTGTCAAATAGTAAATGATAAGGAACACGTTGAAATAATGGTCTTGTAGATCTTATAACAGCTTCAATACCATCTAATTCAAGTGGCAGTTGGAATATCAGGAGACCACCTCTATTTAACATAGGGACAGCTTCATTCGTAAACTGAACATAAAACTGGGCTCCGTTTGGTCCTCCATCAAGCGCGGTATGTGGTTGAAAGCCAGATTTGTTAATTCGCTTTGCTTTTTCTGTACGAGTAAATGGAGGATTTGAAAAAATAATATCAAATCCTGGAACTTGGGAAGATACTTCTGTCAGACCATCCGTTTTTTTCCAACAAATTAAGTCTTCGGGTATTTCGTTTATACGAGCATTGATAGTTGCAGCTTCAAGTGCTGCGCCAGATATATCTGTTGCTACTAATGTAATGTCATTTCTGTGGTCAAGCAACGATGCAATCGTAATTGGAAAAATTCCCGAACCAGTTCCTATTTCACCGATAGTACATGGGCTGTTTCTCCGATCAACGATACTTGCCACTGCTAATGCCATATCATAAGTTTTTTTAGCTGGTAATAAAGTGACACCTTTCCATGCTAAGCAATCTATTCCATCAAAGGGACGAGAAATAATTGACGCTCCCATGGGCTCACGAATATACAACTGCCTTCTCATTGCTTTTTTACCGTAATGAACAAAACTTGGGTCAGATATATCTCTAATGGATTGATATTGCACGCCTTTATAAACGTATCTTTCTATCATCCTGTAGTATATCAGCTAAAAACGAAATTTTCAACTTATTTAGGCTATTTATAATAATAAAATAATTTATTAAAAAAATTATAAAGACCTATATTAATGACATTTATTTATAACTTAAATATTAATTAGTATTACCTAATTCGTATAATGCTTTAATACCTTGCTTATAGTATGAAATACTAAAACCGTATCTTACATTTTGCTATTATGTTTATATGATAACCATGACCTTGGAAGAAAGATTAAAAAGATCAAAAAGTACTGAAAGAGTAGATTTTTCAAAATTTCCGTCTATCAATAAACATGATCCTCTTATCAAAGTGACATCAACCGATAGGATTCTTGTTGAGCCCAACTGGACAATTCCGACGGATTTTGAAGGTCGCATGTATGCGGACTATATATTAATCCATCCTGAGTATGATGGTATATATGTACGCAACCAACTTTTATCAAGACTGGATTTGGCTGCAAGATCTCTTTCCAACCAATATAAACTGGTTGTGCGTGCAGGCCACCGGCCAATTGAGGTCCAAAAGAGGTTGCTTAAAGAATGTGCAGCTGATTACAAAAATAAGCATTCTAACGCAACTGATGAGCAAGCTTTAAGTCACGCCCGTATGTATGTGAGCGACCCTGACATCTCGCTTCCTCCGCATGTTTGTGGCGCTGCCGTTGATGTTGAAATATTTGATACGAATAAACGCAGATGTCTCGATTTTGGGAGTACGATGAATGATGATAACGAAAAATCTTTCTTATATTATCATGACTTGACTGAAGAGCAAAAAAACAACCGGCTGATGTTGGTCACTGCGATGCTGAGCGCTGGTCTTGCCAGTTGCATGACTGAGTGGTGGCATTACTCCTATGGTGATCAGCTGTGGGCTTGGTTTTATGGTAAGAAGTACTCTTTGTATAGTCCGATAGATATATGAAATAATGTGATCCCGATTATGCTATGTTCGAACACCTCCTCAGGGAATACGCGGCGCTGTACCACCAGATAAAACAATACGCGCCGTTATATACTTACTCTTAGCTTTTCCCTTTAAATTTGATATAAATTTTTCTATATTCTTCTGGCTCAGTTTTAATTTTTGCCTCTTCATTCTTACCAATATTCCCATGCATCCGTTCGCGCTGCTCTTGATATGCCTCATCCACGACCTCAGGATGGGGTAACTCGGTGTTGAAAATCATGTCTTCTTTTCCACTTTTGAATAACTTAATGGTATTCTGAACACGATCAATTATTTTTTGGATATATTCAGGATTAAACTTTCTTGTCATGCGGCTCTAATAATTTCTGTAATTTCAACAGCTCAACCTTAACCTCACCTATCCTGTCCTCCTTCTGCTTATCATAAAATCCACTACCCGCCGCAACGTGATGGTCATATCCTATGATCGTGTTATACCTATCAATAGCGGTATAGGTAGTAATTAATTGATATTGTACGGTAACCTCAAAACTAGGCACGATATATTTATAAACTATCCATGCCTCTTTGCTAAAACTGAAGTTGTATCTTGCTTTTTCCCACCTTTCTATGGCGTCTAAATTTTCCTCGGTTTCAATCCATAGGGCTTTTTTCGCAGTTTCAACTTTTTCAAGTGAGTCTTTTTCACGCGTCTGTTCATCAAGTAATAAGGAGTTTTTAACCGTTTCCTGGAGAGAATACTTGGTGGTCATATAGGTAACAAATCCACCGAGTATCGAACCAATCAAACCGCTGAGAAGTGATATCCACATAGTATTATCCTATTCCATAATCTTTCGCGCCAGTTTTGGGAAATGAGCCCATGATTCGCCGTTCATTCTCCACCTCAGTCTCCAACTCCACTTCAAAATAAGTATCCTTGAGGTTGTCTTGAGTCCGTACAACATACTCGCCCTCCTTCTCTATTTTTATCACTACAAATCTTTTACCCGTCGCCTTATGAATGCCCACATCACCTGGACTAAACTTACTCATACCCCCTCATTGTAGCAAAGTCAGACACTTTATGCATTAACATTCCGAAAGTATTGATGATCTTAATTTACAATTTTCGAACACCTGAGATAGCGTTGTTTAATCTGCTATCTCGAAAGTTCAAACTGAAGATATCAAAGTGGGTGATCCCACGGGGATTCGAACCCCGGTTAATAGGCTGAAAACCTACTGTCCTAGGCCTCTAGACGATGGGACCATACATCAAGTACATTTCGTCTAGATTCAAGGGCAATAGCTGAAAACCTACTATCGTCCCTGCCTGCCGGCAGGCAGGCTAGGCCTCTAGACGATGGGACCTTAAAATAACAAGCTGATTTCTCTTATTACTTCTCTACCGTATCCTGTTTTGAAAAATTTTTCAAGCAACCGAGCTTGATATCGATTTTTGCATATATCAACATGTATAAGTTGCAACGGTAAATAAGGTTTGGTGGTTTTATTATATCCTTTAACATGATTGGTTAACCTTTGTTTCAAATTACTTGTTATTCCTTTGTAAAAGTAATTGGTGGTTTTACTTTTCAAAATATAAACGTAAAACATGATTATATTATACTTCTTGTAAAGGTGCTTGACCTTGTTGACAGTTGGTTAAGTTCATGTTATTGATTTAAAACCTACTGTCCCTGCCTGCCGGCAGGCAGGCTAGGCCTCAGTTATGATGGGACCTTAAATCCAAGCCGTAAACAATATTATAACATCCAATTACTCCGTAGTTAAGTGTTTTAGTATCTGCTTCCGCCAAATATGACTGCGGTTGCAGTACCATTTACGCCAATGCCAACGTCACTCCAACGCGTATCAAGTTGATTATTATCATGCGGTGCATCAGCCGCATACATCCATTCGATCACATGAGTGCCATTTAATTTGTAGCCATATGAAGCGTTTTCACCCAACGCAGAAAATCCAAGACGTCTTACATTATCCTCATTTTTCAAATATTCTTCAAAACCCTGGTGATCATCTGTTTTTTGTATCGAGTTCAGGTAATCAGCGCGCGACTGCGCAAATGTTGCAAGGCTTTCATCCCAGTTAAGTCCATGAACACCTTTCGCAACCCTATAGATATTCAAAGCATCAAATATTTCTTTTGGACTTGCCATCACCTCATCCATCCCAAGTTTCATCGTCCACCCGTATTCGGTTCCTTCAATCCGCTTTGCTACGCCCCAAGGACCTTCCTCTTTGATAGGTTCAGCATCCTTGTTAATGGCAGTATCATTGTTATCGGTTGTTATCAAATTGAGCCAAAACTCCCTCGGCATGGATCCATATAACTCGGAAATTTTTTCAGTTGTTTTGAGATCTGCCTTACCGGTAACATCTAGACCGTGTTTTTTTTGGAATTTTGATACTGCATTTTTGGTCTGCGTACCGTAAAATCCGCTTGCAGGTCCTGTATAAATACTACTATCCTGATAAAGCAGTGTCTGTAAAAGCAGTATGTCTTCACCTGTTGAGCCTGGTTCAAGTGTTTTTGTAAATAGATTTTTACTTGTTTTATTTTCTTGCCGTATGGTGTATGAAGAACCGTCTGGCTTGATAAACTTGTAAATTCCCTTTACAAAAAATAAACCAAAGCCTACAACAAATGGAACTAAAAATACAATACTTAGTAGTATGAAAATAGTACCGATGATTATAGGCTTATTCTTGTGAAGTCTTTCGAGCATACCAGTTTGTTATTAACCGTTTCTTATTTTTTTTGAAATAATCTCAAGAATATCTTTTGCCGTGTCTTTGCCACCAAGACCAAATGCAAGACCACCTGCAATTGCGATCATGGCTACAATTCCGGTAAACAGAATCCGGACCAAGTCCTGTGCAACGCCAAGCTGGTTCATCATGATAAGAACTGTAAAAAAAACGATGGTTGATTTGGCAAATGCGCTGAGTGTATTTGCAGAGGTTTGGCCTGCTGATTTAGAGCTGTGTTTGACCAAATTTGAGACAAGATTTGAGACTATGATGCCAATAAAACCGATAATTACCGCGACTATGACATTGGGTAAATAAAACAAAAATTGATTCAATACCGCAGTTGCACGAGATAAACCCCAGGTTTCAAGAGTGGGGATAAGAAACAGGATTATGACAGTCCACCTTATAAGTTCAATGAGAACATCCTGCCACAACCTCACTTCTTTTTGCGTAATAAAGCGTGTTTTATTGAGAAGGGCATCAACACGAAAAAATGCGACAATGGTAAGGAGTATACGTCTTAATACTGAGGCAACTATAAGACCAATTGCCAATATAAGCAGTCCTCCGAAAAAATCAGGCAGATAATCTGAAAATTTTATCCAAAACCGATAAAGCACATTATTTGTAGTTTGAAACATATGTTATGTACGAATTTATAACAGGATATTTTCAAAGTAATCAAGTGATATAGGTTTCATTTTCTGATCAAGGACAATGGACACAACCTGCAAGGATAGTTTATACGCTTTCAGATTGTTTTTCAATACATACCACTCTGCAGCACGTTTCATACGGTATTGCTTTGCGTGGTTGATCGCCTCGTAAGGCTTGCCCATCATGACTCCCATACGGGTTTTTACTTCAATAAACATATATTTATTATCTGCCTTTGCTACGATATCGATCTCACCGTATCTAGTCCTGTAATTGGTGCAAAGTATATTGATATGTCTTTTTTTAAGAAATGAAAGTGCAAGTTTCTCACCTGTTTTTCCGACAGCAAGAGATCTTAGGGTCATTTAGTACGATAGAGTTTTCTTTTTACCTGTGTTTCTGTTAAATTACGTATAAAGTTTAGTCTTGATTTTTTATAGGAACTTAATCTGGATACTTTGATTGCGACAATATTCGGGGAAAAAAGAGGAATAATGCGTTCCACTCCGATTCCTACTTTGGATATTTTTCGAACTGTTATCATGCGATTTTCATCATCTTTGCCCTTAATCTTCATGAGGATCCCTTTAAAAGCCTGAGATCTTTCCTTTTCACCGTCTTTAAATTTATACGTTATATCCAAAGTATCTCCTATATGTAAGGTGTCTTTTTTATATCTGATTGAGTTTGCCATATGGTTATTCCAAGTTGATCATATATTTTATCATCATTGCTGTTTTTTTACAAGGTCTGCTTGTAATATACATGTTTCAATGTATGCGAGAAAAATGGGGTGAGGATGAAACGGGCTGGATTTGTACTCAGGATGTCCTTGAGTACCAAGATAAAACGGGTGATCGGCTTTTTCAAGCTCGATAACCTCAACCAACTGTTCTGCAGTTGATCTGCCGCTTATGACAAGACCATTTTTTTCAAACTTTGATGCATATTTATTATTAAATTCCCATCTATGTCTGTGCCTTTCGCTTGTTAAACCTGCTTTGTCCCGAATAAACCCGCCATATTTTTCATATATTTCATAAGCCAAGGTCCCCTTTTTTATCATTGCTTCCCAACCACCCAGTCTCATTGAACCTCCGTAAGCCCTTTTTTTAAGTATTTTTTCCTGGTTTGCGATAAGGTCAATTACCGGATAACTGGTTTTTGGATTATTTTCGGTTGTATTTGCGTTTTTCCACCCCAGAACATAACGAGCATAAGCAACCACTGCAAGCTGCATTCCGTAACAAAGACCTAGGAACGGAATCTTGCGTATCCTTGCATAGTTTGCGGTCTCGATCATGCCTTCTGCTCCACGCTCTCCCCAACCGATTGGTACTATGATACCATCAGGTGACCCTATGAGTTCAGGACCGACTTTCTCAATAGTTTCTGCATCTACCCATTTTGTCGTAACATCCGAGTCTTTTTGCCAACTTGCATGATCTATTGCATCAAAAAGAGCAGCATACGAATCTTTCAAATGAAAACTGCCTGTACCGAAATACTTTCCAACAATTGAAATATTTATATGATGTTTTTTTCTTTTTTTTATTTTTTCCACAAGGGATTGTAGATTTGAAGTGTCAGGTAATATATCCGGTATTCCAAGCTTTTCAAAAATTTTTGTATGAAAATCCTGCTCTTTGAATATCAGCGGAACTTCATAAACGCTTTTCAGATCAGGATTTGATATGATATCACGTCCTTCAACATTGCAAAAAAGCGCAAATCTGTCACGCCGCCTCTGGTCTATAAAAGATTCACTTCTTGTTACAATAAAATCGGGCTGTACTCCCATGGAGTTGAGAGTACGGACAGAAAGCTGTGTCGGTTTGGTTTTTGGTTCTCCAAGATGCCTTGGTGTCGGAACATAGCTTACATGTATGTGTATGACATCGTGAGGATTCTGAAGGGTAAGGATCCGTGAAGCTTCATAAAAAAATACATTCCAGTATTCACCTGCAGTTCCACCAAGTTCGATAAGAACGATCTGGGCGTTTTGTGTTTTTCCGACTTTTTTGATGCGTTCAATAATCTCATTACTGATATGCACGGCTTCCACGTCCTCGCCTTTATACTCAAATCTTCTTTCTTTTGTAATAATTTCCTGATAAATCTGACCCATGGTAACAAAATTGTCCTTATTCATGGATCGACCAAGAAACTTCTCATATGTACCGATGTCCATATCTGTTTCAGTACCATCTTCACAAAGAAACGGATCTCCATGTTCAATAGGATTTATAGTGCCTGCATCTATATTCAGGTATCCTTCAAATTTGATCGGTGCAACACGGTATCCTGCTTGTTGAAGTAAATAACCAATAGATGCTGTGGTGATTCCTTTACCGATACCTGATATAACTCCTCCTGATATGAATATATATTTCTGGTTCATGACTTTTTTTCAGCTTCTTTTTGGCCAATGCCTTTTATAGTCCAGCTGCTAAAATGACACATAGGGTAATTGGAACATCCGTAAAAACGCTTTCTGTTTTTTGAGTATTTGACAACTACATCTCCACCACACAGAGGACATGTTTTTCCTTGAACTTTTTTCAGAAATGATTTGGTTGTCTTGCACTGCGGGTATCCACTGCATGCATAAAATTTGCCATATTTAGAATACCGTAGAATCATGGGTTTTCCGCATTTTGGACATAATTCTGTTGTCTCTTCTTTGATTTCAACTGTTGTAGTATCCTTTTTTTGTATTTCAATTTGTTCTTTAAAAGGATTATAAACTTCACTTAGCAAACCTACCGCAGTCTTTTTGCCTTCAGCAATATCATCAAGACCTCCTTCCATATCAGAGGTAAATTCAAGGTTAAACAACTGCGGAAAACTTAGTGCAAGATAATCGGAGATTGGTTCACCGAGTTTTGTCGGTATAAAATATCTTCCTTCTTTTTCCACATATCCCTTTTCCTGAATGAGGGAGATAATGGGTGCATATGTTGAAGGTCTGCCGATCCCCTTTTCTTCCAATATTTTGATAATCGTTCCCTCATTGTATCTGGGTGGTGGATTTGTTTTCATCTCTTTTGCTTCAAGCAGGTCAAGTACGATTGGTGTTCCCTTTACTGTACTGAGGCTGGATTTGTTTTTTTCAACAAAATCAGGATTCAAGACTTTCAAAAAACCGTCAAACACAACTTGCTGGGACACAGTTTCGAATACATATTTTTGTCCTGAAACGATAAAAATTTTGGATACTTTTATGTCGGCTTCTTTCATCTGTGTGGCAAGAGCCCGGTCAAATATCAGTTTATAAAGTCTTTTATGATTTATCGTTATACGTTTATCTTTTGATTTTTCAAGTGACGCTATGCCATCAAGTTTGGTTGGACGGATTGCCTCATGTGCTTCTTGTGCCATACGCGACCTTGTTTTATATCCGCGTGGTTTCTCCAAAGCATACTCTTTACCATACTTTGACTCAATATATTCTTTTGCGCGGAAAACAAAACCGGTTGATAGATTAAAGGAGTCCGTCCGATGATATGTGATAAAACCACGCTCATACAAATCCTGCGCCAGACGCATAACCATTTTTGATGAAAATCCGTACTTGAAAAAAGCATCCTGCTGAAGAAGTGATGTGGAAAAAGGAGGGGGCGGATATCGTTTTACTGATTCCTCTGTAATTTCATTTACAACAAAAGTATCCTTATTTAAATCATTACCTATAGTTTCACTCAGTTCTTTTGTAATATCTGTTTTAGTATAGGTATATTCACCTGCATAAAGTTTAAGAGTTTTAGTTGACTCATAGGATACGCCGTTTTTTTCTATAAGCTTTCCTCTAAGTTCCTTTTCACCTGAAAAGATCCCATATATTTGATAATATGTCTCTTGTTGAAACGCTCTTCTTTCCTTTTCACGTTCAACTATAAGACGAAGTGCAACCGTCTGGACCCTTCCAGCAGATAGCCAGTTTTTTCCGGTTTTTTTCCACAACAGTGGCGATAATTCATAACCGACAACTCGGTCAAGTATACGTCTTGCTTGTTGCGCTTCAACAAGTTTAAGCCGAAGACCGGTGGGTGTTTTCAATGCATTTTCAAGTGCATGGCTTGTAATTTCATGAAAAACTATACGTTTTAGCCTGTTTTTAGGATCATTAATGGAAAAATCCGGCCATTTCTCATCTATAAAACCAAGCTCATATGCGACATGATATGCTATGGACTCACCTTCACGGTCAGGGTCTGTTGCGATGACAATATCCTTGTGTTTTTTTGCATGTTCATGCATGTCTGCGATAACTTTTTTCTTACGTTCTATTTCCTGATATTTCGGTTCAAATTGATTATGATAATCAATCGCAATCTCCTTGGACGGTAAATCGCGTATATGACCCATGGTTGCAAAAACATACATATCCTTGCCTTTCAGTATTCGGTTAAATGTACGTGCTTTGGTTGGAGATTCGACGATGATTAAAGTCATGTATTAACTATACATGATAAAATCGTAATTCGGCAGATTAATCTGGTATATTAGCATAGAAAATCTTTAAGGCTGTTCAGAAAACGTTTTTGGAGCTTTTTTTTTCAGAAGTTTTAAATCAATAAGGGATTTGCGAAGAAGTGACGATACTTCCTTTAGTTGCTGTTTATCCTTCGGTTGTTTCATATCGCGTTTGGCGTCTTCAATTGCCTTTTCCGTTGCTGCTTTGTCAATTTGATCCTGTCCGTATGCACGGGATACCAAAAGTTTTACTTCTTGTCCGTCTGTTTCTATATAACCGCCTCCTATCGCAAGAAACTCTTCTTTTTTCTCTGTCTTGTATCTGACAATACCCTCAACAAGCAATGAAAATAAACTGATATGATGTGGCAATATTGTCAGCTCCCCTTCAGAGGATGGAACAGTGATTGAATGAATTTTCTCTGTCAGTATAACCCGTTTGGGAGTTATGATATACAGATTCATTTGATCTCTCATAAACGATGTTTTAAATCAATACTTCGTTAATAGTCCCTTTCATGTAAAAAGCCGATTCAGGTGTATCATCGTGTTTTCCTTCAAGAATTTCCTTGAATCCTTTTACTGTATCTTCTATTTTCACATACTTACCAGGTCTTCCGGTAAAAGGTTCTGCAACAGCCATAGGTTGAGTAAGAAATCTTTGAATTTTGCGTGCACGGGTAACTACAAGTTTATCAGTATCCGACAATTCCTCCATTCCAAGGATTGCGATAATATCCTGCAGATCCTTGTAACGTTGAAGTGTTTTTATGACATCATATGCAGTGCGATAATGCTCTTCACCGACAACTGACGGATCAAGTGCGCGTGATGTTGAGGCAAGAGGGTCAATTGCCGGAAACAGACCTTGTTCGGCAAGGGATCTTTCGAGATTGAGAGAAGCATCAAGATGGGCAAATGTTGCAACGGGTGCCGGATCCGTATAGTCGTCTGCCGGTACGTACACTGCCTGAATTGATGTAATAGATCCTTTGTTGGTTGATGTTATTCTTTCCTGAAGGGACGCCATCTCGGATGCTAAAGTTGGTTGGTATCCGACAGCTGAAGGAATGCGTCCTAAAAGAGCTGATACTTCAGATCCGGCTTGTGCAAATCTGAATATGTTATCAATAAAGAGCAAAACATCCATCTTTTTGTCATCTCTAAAGTGTTCAGCCATAGTCACTCCTGTCAATGCGACACGAAGACGGTTGCCTGGAGGTTCGTTCATCTGCCCGAAAACCAAGGCTGTTTTATCAATTACTTTTGTGTCTTTCATCTCACGCCATAGATCATTGCCTTCACGTGTTCGCTCACCCACACCGGTAAAAACAGAAACACCTTGATGGGCTTTTGCAACATTATGTATAAGTTCCTGAATTAAAACGGTTTTTCCGACACCTGCTCCTCCAAACACGGCAACCTTTCCTCCTTTAATAAATGGAGCTATAAGGTCAATAACTTTTACACCTGTCTCAAAAATTTCCTGCTTTATTGACTGATCTGCAAAGACTGGCGCAGATTGATGAATGGAGCGGCTTTGTGTTGATGAAACTTTTCCCAACTCGTCAATCTCCTCACCCAAAACATTAAAAATCCGGCCAAGTGTTTCTTCTCCTACCGGTACTTTGATTGGGCCGCCGGTATTTTCAACATCCATCCCACGCCTTAGTCCGAAAACATCTCCCATTGCAACAGATCTGACTAAGCCAGGCTCAAGTATTGCCTGTACTTCAAATGTTATAAGACCTAAGTTCTTATCGTTCCTTACCAGACGGTCATAGATTCTGGGTGTTTGTTTTTCTTCAAACTGAATATCAACGACTACTCCCCGGATTGCACGTATAATTCCTTTCATATAAAAAAATAATTGTTAATTTCCTACCGATTCCTTGGCTGTAACCATATCTAAAAGCTCATTGGTTATCTTTTCCTGTCTAAGTTTGTTTCCAAGCAATGTAAGATTATATATTACATCATTGGCATTATCCGTCGCATTTTTCATTGCTACCATCCGGGCGGAATGTTCGCCGGCTTCGGACTGTACAAATATATTGCGTATTTTTTCTTCAAGGTAATTTCTTAAAAGCGGATCTATTATAAATTGAGGAGATGGCTCGATAACATATTCATGTACTTGTCTTTCTTCAATTGTAGTCTCAAACGGAAATTTCAATGGCAAGAGTGTCTGTAATGTTACATCAGTTTTAAGGGTGGATACAAACTTATTGTATAAGATACTGATTTTTTCATACGATCCTTTAAGAAAAAGTTCCAATATGTAGGAAAATAATGCAGACGTTTTGGTTTGAGGTTGTGGAGAAGAAAAATCAGCAACTATTGTACCTCCGGATTTGGCAATAAAGGAAGCTCCTTTTTTTCCCACAACAATAAAATCCTTTGTCTGGATATCAATATGTTTAGCAATATAACGGAATATTTCAAAGTTAAAAGCTCCGCACAATCCCTTATTACTTGTTACCACAACGACAAGTTCCTTTTTTACACTATTTGCCGGAGTTGATAAAAGTAACGATAAGGACCTATCTATTTTTCCAATAATTTTATAAATAACCTGCTCAAGATTTTCCTGATATGGGCGAGCCTCAATAGCCGATTGCTGTGATTTTTTCATCTTGATAGCAGACACAAGTTGCATTGAACGTGTAATTTTTTTTACATTTCCTACGGATTTAGTTTTTTTTCTTACCTGGCGAAGATTCATAAATTAAAATCAGGTTGATAGAATTTCCTTCACTAATTGTTCAAGTTTTTTTTCTGTTTCAGTGTTTATGTCTTTTAGTTTATCTATCGATTTTGTTATATCGGCGCCCTTCGTACGTACAAGATCAATAAAGCGTTTTTCGAATGATTCAACCTCAGGGACCGGTATAGCATCAAGATATCCTTTATGTGCAGCCCACAATACTGCGACTTCCTCGGAAAGCGAATATGGTTTATTTTGCTGCTGCTTAAGAATCTGTGTTACTTTTGCTCCTCGATTCAGAAGTTTTTTCGTTTCCTCATCCAAATCAGACTCAAATTGCGAAAATGCAGCCATCTCACGGTACTGTGCTAAATCAAGCTTGAGTTTGCCTGCAACTTTTTTCATGGCTTTTGTCTGGGCGTTTCCTCCTACGCGTGATACTGAAATACCGATATTGATTGCAGGACGTATACCTGCATTGAAAAGTTCGGTCTCAAGAAATATCTGTCCGTCTGTAATCGATATGATATTTGTCGGAATATAAGCTGATACATCGCCTTCAAGAGTCTCAACGACCGGAAGGGCGGTGATTGAGCCTCCGCCATACTTTTCATCCAGTCGACAAGATCTTTCAAGAAGCCGTGAATGCAGATAAAAAATATCTCCGGGATAAGCTTCACGTCCTGCAGGACGTCTTAGAATAAGGGATATCTGTCTGTATGCCCATGCATGCTTTGACAAATCATCATAGACGATAAGTACATCTTTTCCCTTGTCCATAAAGTACTCTGCAATTGCGCATGCTGAGTACGGGGCAATGTATTGAAGGGCAACCGAGTCTGATGCAGATGCATTGACGACAACAGTATAATCCATGGCTTTTTGTTTTTTCAAAAGATCCACAACAAGTGCCATTTTGGAGTTTTTTTGGCCGATTCCGCAATATATACATATGACTCCTTCTTTTTTTTGATTCATGATTGTGTCAAGTGCGATCGTTGTTTTTCCGGTACCACGGTCACCGATAATAAGCTCGCGTTGTCCGCGGCCTATTGGAGTCAGTGCATCAATGGCTTTTATACCTGTTTGCAAAGGAACACTCACTGGTTTTCTGTAAACGACTGTTGGTGCAATTTTTTCAACCGGATTGTTTTTTTCGGGTGTAATCGGAGGAAGATTATCCTGCGGATTGCAAAGAGGATCTATAACTCGACCCAATATCTCATCTGAAACCGGAACTGATAGAGTATAACCAAGTGCTTTGACCAAATCTCCTGATTTAATTTGAAGGTAATCACCCAACACCACAATACCCACCTGATCTTCCATTAAATCAATAACGTATCCTTTTACTCCGGAGGCAAATTCAACCACTTCTCCAAATGATACATTATCAAGTCCTTGAACAAGCGCAACTCCATCTCTTAACTCATCAACCAATCCTACTTCTTCTGTCTTTATCTTTAACGAGCTTTTTTTAAGATCGGACTGGATTTCCTGTAAATACTCATCGATGAGTTTCATAGATTTTTTTCTGAAATGAATATAATTTGGACTTAAGAGACAAATCAATTATTTTTGAACCATACTGCACTATAACACCCCCGAGTATGCCGGGATCCACAATATTCTCAACTTCTCTGTCTTTGATGCCAGGTATTGTTTCCTGTATTTTAACTATCTCATCTTTAGATAGCCCGTAAACGGAAACAATAGAAACTTTTCGTTTCTTTTTCGATATTTCCTGGCTTAGATGTTTTTTAAGATCCTCTTTGAGTTGTGGATTGATTTTCATACTTAGTTCACTTGTTCCCGTTTCAAACTGGTAAGGATTCTTTCGTTTATTCCCTTTTGCATATCTTGGGTAAGATAATCCTTGAGTCCGTGTTCTACCATGCTCGTGGTCAAAGCTGCTAGTTTTTGGCGGATTTCGTTTTCCATCAGGGTACGCTCTTCCTTTATCTGTTTTTCCGCTTTGCTTAGGATTTCCTGCGCGTCTTTATTTGCTTCCATAACAAGGTCGCTTTTCAGTTTCTCTACATCTTTTTTGACCTGGTCAATTGCCTGATCATGCTCTTTCTTAAGTTTGAGCCTCATCTCTTTTTCTTTTTGTTGAAGTTCTTCTTGTTGTCGTAATGCAACCTCAGCCAATTTCTGTCTTTCAGCATCCTTTTTTCGTTCTTCAGCAATATAACCTAAAAAAGGTTTAGCAACAAATTTACTGAATATAAAGAAAAAAAGACCGAAATTAATCAGTTGTGCCAACAACAATTTGGGATCAACTCCTAGATTTTCCATACTTCATTATTAGGTAAATTTCAAAATAAGTGCGACGACTAGTGCGTAAATAGCAACAGCCTCAGCAAAAGCCAATCCCAAAATCATTGCTGTTCTTATCGATGATTCTGCTTCAGGATTGCGTCCCAAGGACTCCACAGCTTTTGATGCAATACTTCCAATGGCAACAGCAGGTGCTACTGCACCAAGCGATATTGTTAATGCGATAGCAAACGTTTTTGCAACTTCAGGCGACATATACGATTCACCCCTTTCCGTATTCAATTTATAACTTGCAACTTGTAACTTTTATGTGTTAAGTACGTTACAAGCTTCAAGAAACAAACTAATGATGTTTTGCTATTGCCAGATTCATAAATACAGACGTTAAAAGCGAAAACACGAGCGCCTGAACCATACCCACAAAAATCTCAAGGATAAGAAACGGAAAAGATGCAAGTACCGGAACAAGAAAAGCAACAATGGTCATAAGAACTTCTCCCGCAAAAATATTGCCAAAAAGACGGAATGCAAAAGAAACGACTTTTGAAATTTCGGACACTATTTCAAGAATACCGAGCAAAAAATTGATAGGATTGCTTAAATTAATGAATTTTTGTATATAACCCTTAAAACCAAGAAATTTGATTCCATAAACCTGTATTAAGCCAACCGATATCAAAGCAATGGCAAGAGTTGCGTTTAAGTCTGCATTATTTGCCCGAAAAAGCGGCACATGTAGAATGTGCCCTCCTTCATTTACTGCAATCATGATGCTACCCACTCCGGGAAGTAGTCCAAACCAGTTTTGAAGTAAAATGTAAATGAAAAATGCGGCAAGTATAGGAAAGAAAAAATTGATGTTTGCTCCCATTATTGATCCAAAAAGACCATGAAGGACTTTTAGAACAGAGTTAAATACATAAAAAAAACCTGTCTTGTGTTTTGATTCCACATCTTTTTTATACCGAAGTGCAAGCAGTGTAAAAAAAACAAGGACAATTGCAGATAATAACAAAGAGTTTGTCAGTGTAAAGTAGTTGGTATGAAAAACCGGTTCGGCTTTTATGCTTATCTCAGGTATATTTCCCTCAGAATGTGCTTCGTTTTCACCAGACACAATCGGATCGGCTTCATGATCTTTGATCTGTACCTGGACAATTTCAGTTTCCGGATGTGTTGACATGTCGGTTATTTTTGTTTAGTCAGCTTAATCAAGTTATAAAATGTACTTACTGTACCAAATGCTATCCCAGATATTATACCAACAGGCTCAATATGAAATCGTTTATCTATCCATAAACCTAAAAACACTCCTGTCATAAGAGGAGTTATCAAGTAAAAGCCGATATTCATATACCGTGCATAACCAAAGTCGTCCACGGTATTCCTTTTACTTGGAGCTTTCTCAGATGTCTCAATGTCAAAATCTTCAGATATTTTTTTACTACTTAATTGTACCATTGAAAAAAATCCAAGTCAACTCAATTTCATAGCGTTCTCAAGAATAATGCTTAGTTGATCATCTTTTTCATTTACTTTCCCTTTTAAAATAATCGTCTGATTAAGTAAAAGAAAGGATTTCATCTTATCAAATAATTTGGGAAACACGATCACTTCAATTGATCCTGTTTCATCATATACGGTGATAAAGGCCATCTCATGATTATCTTTTTTTGTTTTGATGACCTTTTTACTACTTATTACGCCGACCAATATATGTGTTTTATTGACATCCTCATTTGCTATCTCACCGATTTTTTTAGTTGATTTCTCGTCAATGATGTGTTTGTATCTTGTGAGAGGATTTTTGCTTATCGAAAAGCCAATAACTTCTTTTTCCATGGTGATAAGCTCTTCCTCGGTAAACTCCTTAATAATCTCAAAATTATCTACCGGATGATGTTCTGATTTGCTTTGCGAAAATAAAGTAAATTGACCTTTTGCCCCTTCCTGTTTTGAGTCGGTAATATCTTTGACTAGAGTGGGATAGTTAAAAAGAAGCGTTGATGAATTGGCAAAGCCGGTAAATGCTCCTGCCTTGATAAGGCTTTCAACGGTTTTTTTATTTACTTTTCGTAAATCTACCCGGAAAAGAAAATCCTTAAATCCTTTAAACGGTCCATGTGTACGCGCATCCATTATGGTTTCTATTGCCGCGCTTCCTACATGTTTTATTGCAGATAAGCCAAACCTTATCTCCCGGTTTTCTATTGAAAAATCATGTATGGATTTATTGATATCCGGGGGAAGAACCTTTATCTCCATTCTGCGGCATTCTTCAATGGCTTGTGCCATTTTAATTTCGCGCATCGGTCCGGCAACTCCCTGCAACTCAGCGGTCAAAAGAGCTGTCATATACTCAACAGGATAATTTGCCTTCATGTAAGCAGTCCAGTAAGCAATAAGCGCATATGAAGCTGAATGGGGTTTATTAAATCCGTATGCAGCAAACTTTTCCATAAAATTAAAAATGTTTTCTGCAATACGCCTGCTGTATTTTCGCTTAATACATCCGTCGATAAATTTCATCTTTTCCTTGTCCATAAGCGATTTCTTTTTTTTACCCATTGCCATACGCAAATTGTCAGCCTCGCTCATGCTGTATCCTGCAAGTTTATTGGCAATTTCCATAACCTGTTCCTGATAGACAAGAATGCCGTATGTTTCTTCTAGAATTGGTATAAGATCATTATGAAGATATGTTACTTTTTTCGGATTTCTTTTACCTTCCAGAAACATTGGTATAAGATCCATGGGTCCTGGTCTAAAAAGAGCTACCATAGCCGTAATATCGCTCATTTTTGATGGCTTTAGGTCCTTTGCAAGTCTACGCATACCTGCTGATTCCAGCTGAAATACACCGATTGTTTCACCTCTTGATATTAGTTCGTATGTTTTGCTATCATCAAGAAGAGCGTCATGTATATCAATCTTCTTTCCGTGAATTTTTTCTACAAATCCGAGGGCTTCCTCAAGAATAGTCAGATTCCTCAAGCCTAAAAAATCAACCTTAAGAAGTCCAACCGCCTTATTGCTTGAAACAGCATTTAAATCCAGACAATACATATCATACTGTGTGATAATCCTATTTTCTTTTGACTCAGTCTGTATCGGAACATATTCGGTAAGAGATTCCTTTGATATTATGACTCCTGCAGCGTGTACCGAAGAGTGCCGCGGAAGACTTTCCAGTCGAAGCGCCACATCAATGACTTTTTTGACGTCTGGTTCAGTTTTATAGGCAAATGACAGTTGCTGTGACTCTTGCATGGCATCACCAAGCTTTAATTGAAATCCCTGCTTTCCTTGCGGTATCATTTTGGCAATTCGATCTCCTTGTGAGTATGATTGTCCCAAAGCTCTTGCGACATCGCGCACGGCAAGACGTGCTTCCATCGTACCAAAGGTAATAATCTGAGCTACCTTATCCTTTCCATATTTATCCGTTACATATTTGAGCACCTCGTCACGACGTAAATCGGCAAAGTCAATATCAATGTCAGGCGGCGTAGGCCTTTCGGGATTTAAAAAACGTTCAAACGGAAGATTGTGTTCCAATGGATTGATATCTGTAATCCTGAGTACATAAGCGACTAATGATCCGGCAACTGATCCGCGGCCAGGTCCAACTGCAATACCCTGGTTTTTTGCCCAGTTGACAAAATCCTGCACTATCAAAAAATAAGTCTCATATCCTTTTTTTGTAATGATATCAAGCTCATACTCGATTCTTTTTTCGGTAAGAGTTTTTTCATAGCTTGAAACTCTATCTTTTTTTGCTTCCACAAGTTTTTTCAGATGTTCTTTTGGTGTTTCGCCCTCTGGAGTCTCATAATAAGGAAGAACCCATTTTCCGTGCGGAATTTCTACATTGCATTTTTCCGCAATGACATTCGTGTTTTCAACCGCTTCGGGCAAATCAGAAAAAAGAGTTTTCATTTCTGCCTCTGATTTAAAGTAATAGTCGGGTACTTCATACATGGAAACGGGCCTGTCCTTTTCCAAAATTGTTCTTTGCGTCTGTATGCAAAGAAGAATTTCCTGAGCATCCGCGTCATCTTTGTTAAGATAATGGACATCATTTGTTGCAACCAAAGGAACTGCATATTTTTGAGAAAGTGAAATAAGTTCGCGGTTTACGGTATCAAGGTCGGGCACATTGGGATGACGCTGAAGCTCAATATAAAAATCCTGTTTATATATCTCAAGGTATTGCTCCATAAGAACTTTTGCTTCTTTAAGCTGATTGTTTAAAATAGCCTGTGGTATCTCACCGGCCAAACAGGATGATAGAGCAATGATGCCTTTTGAATATTTTTTGAGGGACTCAAAATCTATCCGCGGTTTATAATAAAATCCCTCAAGATGTGCAGTGCTGACAAGCTTCATGAGATTTTTATAACCTTCAAGATTCTTTGCAAGAAGAACCAGATGATAACGATCACGGTCAATATTTGCTTGTTTATCAAATCTTGATTTTTTGGCTTTATACATCTCAACTCCAATTATCGGTTTGATCCCCGCTTCCCTCGCTTTGATAAAGAACTTAAAAATTCCATACATTGCTCCGTGATCAGTAAGCGCAACAGATGTCATTTGTTCATCTTTTACTCTTTGCAGAAGATCGGGTATACGGCACATACCGTCAAGAAGTGAATACTCGGAGTGGACATGAAGATGCACAAAGGACATACTCTTTATTTTAGCAGGTCTTTAAGTTTTGTAATCACAGTATTGGCGTCAGCCTTACCTTTCATCTCACGCATAACCTGACCCACCAGATACATGATTGCATTCTGCTTCCCTTTTTTATAGTCTGTTACACTTTTTTGATTTGCATGGATTATCTTTCGAGCTATTTCGTCAAGTTGCGTGATATCTGTCTCAATAGGCGTGGATAGAGAGGTGGCCTTTGATACGAATTCCTTAACCGAAAGAGATGTCGGTAATTTTTTATTTACTATAAAGTTTGCAATGGTTTGAGCATCTTTAGCAGACATATTTATTAATACTTTTTCATAATAATCAGCCACTTCTTTGTTTCTTGTAAGTATGTATGCATCAAGCGGCTTAAGTTTCATATCGTTTACAAAACGCATCATGCGCGTTCTTGGCATTTCAGGTAATGTCTCAAAAATAGATTTTATATATTCTTCTGAAAATTCAAATGGAGGGATGTCCGGCTCAGGAAAATACCGATAGTCATGAGCTTCTTCTTTTGTTCTTTGGGAAAAAGTACGGTTGTGTACACTATCCCATCCTCGTGTTTCCTGGACAGGTGTTTTACCCTGCGCAAATAGCTCAATGTGGCGTTTTACTTCATAATCGATTGCCCGTTTGACAAAATTAAACGAATTGATATTCTTGACCTCAACTTTGTATTTAGGAAGTTCTTGACTGACAACTGACAACTGAGAACCATCAACTCTCACAGATATATTCGGTTCCATTCGCATTGTCCCTTTTTCCATGTCGGCGTCAGACACATCCAGATATCGTATGATAGTATGCAGCTCTTCTAAAAACATCTTGACGTCATCTGACGACTCAAAGTCAGGCTCAGTTACAATCTCAACAAGTGGCACACCTGAACGGTTAAAATCAATAAGCGTTTCATCTGCTTTGTGGATAAGTTTTCCTGTATCTTCCTCAAGATGAACACGATGGACCCTAAAGGTTTTTTTCCTGTTCTTATAAGTTCCATAATCAGATTCAAAATCCACATGACCCTTGAGCGCGATAGGGTCATCATATTGGGAGATTTGATATCCTTTTGGCAGGTCTGGATATGAATAATGCTTGCGGTCAAATTTGGTGTTTCTGTTTATGACACAATGTAATGCCTGACCAATTTTTATTGTCCACTCAATTGCTTTTTTGTTAGGAACAGGTAAAGCTCCGGGTAGTCCAAGACACACCGGACAAACGTGCGAATTTGGAAGTGCCTGATAATAACTCGCCTTGCAGTTACAAAACATTTTAGACAATGTTTTAAGTTCAACATGTATTTCAAGACCAATGACTGGTTTATATGTATTCATTTTAAAAATTAATCTTTATATTTTTCAAATCCTGCTTTTATCACTCCGAAAAAATCTGTTTCTTTTTCAAACTGATAAGATGCATTTAAGATATCCGCTTCCCTAAAATAATTACCGGTCAGTTGCATCGCAATGGGAAGACCTTTTTTATCCAAGCCGATGGGTAGTGAAATCCCGGGTATTCCTGCCATGGCTCCGGGTTCATTAAATTTATCCATTAGTTCACCGAAAAACGGATAATTTGCAAATTCACCAAGTTTTAGCGCAGTGATAGGGCTTGGCGTACCAATGACAAAGTCAACTTCCTTAAAAACACGTTTAAAATCATCTATAATGAGAGTTCTTACTTTTTGTGCTTTTTTATAAAATGCATCATAGTATCCATAGGATAAGGTATATGTTCCCAACATCATTCTTCGTTTTGCCTCAGTTCCAAATGATTTTCTATTGTTACCATATCGTATCCCGTCATAACGGGCAAGGTTGGACATCACCTCAGCTCTCTGTATTATGGTATATACGGAGATTGCATAGTTTGGGGATAAAAGTTTGATTTTTTTAGTTTTAAACCCAAGTTTTCTGAATGTCTCAATTGACTTAAGTAATGTTTCTGAAACATCCTTTTCAAGACCTTCAAAATAATCTTCGCTTATGCCGATTGTGTATGTCTGTTTTTTTTTCAGAAAGGATAAATAATCGTCTACCGCCATAGGTGAGGAAGTTGCGTCATGTGTATCCTGTCCTGCAATCAGTGACAATAGATATGCTGAGTCTTCAACGGTACTTGTCAGCGGTCCCGGACAGTCCAGTGACGAACCCATTGCAATAACACCGTATCTTGATACCCGTCCATAGGTGGGTTTAAGCCCGATAACTCCGCTCCAGGATGCGGGTTGTTTTATGGATCCGGCTGTTTCAGATCCGATGGCAGCGGGTGCAAGATAAGAGGATACAGCTGCAGCGCTTCCGCCTGATGAACCTCCCGGTGATCTGGTCGTATCCCATGGATTTTTTGTCGGACCAAAATCCGAGGTCTCGGTTGAAGATCCATGAGCCCAGGCGTCCATATTGGTTTTACCGATAATATATGTACCTGCTTTTTTAAGTCTTTTTGTTACAGTGGATTCATAGGGAGGAACAAAATCAGCCAACACGTGTGATGAGGCAGTAGTCCTCAATCCTTTTGTACAAAAATTGTCTTTCACGGCAACCGGCACTTCATTATCGGAGTATATGGGCTGACCACATGTTTTATCGTTATTTAGGGTCACAAAGGCATTCAGTACCTTGTTGTATTTATCAATGCGTTTGAGAAAATACTCATTTACTTCAAGAGATGATACTTTTTTTTGTTCAATATCCTGTTTGAGCTGCAGTAGCGACTTGCCAAATAACATATAAGTCAATGTTTACATATAATTTCCGATTTGATTATAGTATCCTTTTGACGACAAATGAACTGTTTTTTTTATCGTGTGCGTTTGCAAAAGCTTCACTTTGGCTTAATCCGTCACAATTTTCTTCTCCATCCTCAAACGTAATGTTTTTGAGATCCACAACAGAGTTTGTCGGTTTAATATTTGCAGTATCAAGTTCATCCAGATTCTTGATGTATTGTATTGTTTCACCAAGTTGACTCCGGTATGCTTCGACCTCATCTTTAGTAAGCGTCAGCTTGGCTAGATTCGCAAGATGCAGGATCTCCTCAACAGTCAGCTTATCATTTTTTTTCATATCTCATTATACTTTTTTTTATCAGATTTCGTGCGCAGTTTGCAATGTGTTTGTCGTCCAATCCAACATGCTCATAGACATCATCAAGAGTCCCTTGTTCAGGAAATTTATCTTTTACACCGAGGATTTGATATTCAAAATCAATACCGTGCAGCCGCATGTCGTCAATTATCCCCTGCCCGACACCACCACGCACAAATCCGTCTTCCAGGATCAGCAGTCTTTTTGTTTTTCGTACATACCTTCCAAGTGACTTCGTATCAAACGGCTTGATAAATGGTGTATATAGTACCTGTACATCACCTATCTGATTAGCTACGCGTATTGCCTTTCCCATCATATTACCAAGCGGTAATATTGTCAATTTCGCACCGTTTTTGATAGAAGTCATAGATCCCGTAAATGACTGTATGTCAATATTTTCCTCAGGTGTCTGTATAAACACGGTTTTTTTTGAAGATATTGCTATATCTAAAAGCCTGTCATATTCTCTCAAACTGACCGGGTGTATAATAACGGCTTCTGGAAGCATGTTAAGCATTGGAAATGTATAAATCCCCTGGTGTGTATACCCTCCGTCGCTAATCCCCGGGAAAGTAATAACAAAAACCATAGGTATCCTTTGCAGACAAACATCAATAATCTGATCAAAAGCACGGCTCAAAAAATTGGATGAAATATAACAAAAGACTTTGTTTCCGTTCAAAGCAAGAGCTGAAGAAAAGGTAACGCAATGCTGTTCACTGATACCCGTATCTATTACTTTTTCCGGATACAGCTTATGTATTTCCGAGAGTCCCCAACCGATAAATGCAGGAGTCGTAAAATAAACCTTTTTATATTTTTTTATATATTCAATGCCTTTTTTGAAGCTATGCTTAAACCAATTGTCGCCAGAGCTTAACCTTATCGACTTTCCTGTTGCAATATCAAAAGGAGCAGGCCAATGAAAGCTTGACGGATCAAGCTGTGCTGGTTTATATCCCTTACCTTTTGTGGTCGTGACGTGCAAAAATACCGGGTTTTTCTTTTTTTTGATAACTTCCAATACAGAAATTATTTTTTCTGTATCGTGACCGTCAACTATTCCTATATACTCAAAATTTAAACTTTCTGCAAAATTTTTTAGATTTTGTTTATCATGAAGGGCACCTACATTTTCACCAAGTGACATGCCATTGTCATTGTAAATGACCAGAATATTTGATTGCAATTGTCCTGCATGGTTTAACGCTTCAAACGCCTCACCTCCGGTTAGCGATCCGTCACCCAGCACTGCAATTGATTTGTATTCAGGATGACGATGAGCATATCCGAGTGCTGCTGATACTGATGTTGAGGTATGCCCGACTCCATAAAAATCAAATGAACTTTCGTAAATATCAGGATATGCCCGTAGACCATTTTTTTTGGACATGGTAAAGTACCTGTTTTTCCGGCCGGTAAGTATCTTGTAAGCATGTGCCTGATGTCCGACATCAAATACAACTTTGTCTTTTTTAAAATCAAAAACCTCAAGTATTGCCTGAATGATCTCAACAGCACCCAAAGGTGATGCAAGATGTCCGCTATCAACAGATGCTCTTTGTATTATCATACTCCGAATCTCGGCGGCTTGACTTTTAAGCTTTTCAAAATCTATTTTTTTATTCATGACATAATGATAAATTATTAATCCTCCCAATATATTGCGGCATTAGGACAAACAGAGATGCACATGCGGCATTCAATACATGTTTGATTGTCCGCAACCGGAGCACTTTGTTCATTTTTCTGAGACAATGCTTTGACAGGACATGAAGCCGAGGCAGGACATGTATGATTTTTCGGGCATTTAGACTCATCTATTTGAATAGACATAATAATAGTTTAATTAATAAAGACTATTGTGACCGGTGTTTGTTCATCGCTTTGACCCATCGGATTATCCTGAAATACATCCTCAATAAGTTTATCAGGTAATGATGTGCTGTTTCCCAGGACGTTTCGGCCAATATCATTGGCGTCAATTATTGCCGATCCCATATAATTTTGAAAGTGCATGCTTGGATTTGAACCACGGTGTTTAAGATTTGAAATCTTGAATCGATGCAGAATTTTTCGGTCTATCTCATAGCACACTTTTTTGGGGTTTTTTGGTAAAAGTTTGGCTGATAGATTTGCGGGGTAAAGTGAGTACTCAGTTGGGCCATCAATACCAGCTGCTTCCTTACCTGCTATACGGTAAAAAAGTCCTCGTATGCCAAACGGTCTTGTGAAGCCTGATACAAATGTAGCGCATAATATCCGCCATATCCCAACCTCTTGGATTGCAAGTTGCATAGTCCAAGGACTTCCCAAACCAATCCCCCAAGGAACACGACTTACCAGACGTGAAAGCATATATGCAAGAAAACTTGGCTGTATATCCCAAACAAAATACGATCTTCCTTGAGCGGTTGCGACAATTTTTTCAGATACAACCGCAAACCATTTTTTTGACTTATATCTTTCATCTGACTTGATTAATTGATTAATTGAGTCGTATAGGATTTGTGAGATTTTATCGGCAACTGCATCACCTTTGGCGAAAAGATCGGTTTTGATAGTATGTCTTGCATATACTTTTCCGTTAAGACGGATATCTTTATTGAATGCTTTATTCTTGGAGGATTCAATCTTTTTTATTGATTGTACCGGAAAATTTTGATTATGATCAGCAAAAAATTCCTTTAACCACAATTCAAGATTCAGTACCCGCCAAAAAAGCATGGTATCGTCATTTTCCTTTTTCATAAATTTTTTAAAGGCCAGTATGAGTTCAGCTTGATTTATGTATTTTTTGACGCGCAAATCCTTATTCATGAAAATCTTTTCTATTTCCTCTCCAATTTCTAAAAACCATTCATGCTCAGGGGTTGTAAATCCTGTTTTATTGCGCCTCTTGTTTATCGCTTCAGGAATAATATCTTTTACTGCATTACGCAGGATGTTTTTATTCCATCCGTTTTCAATGATGGCGCAATCTGGTAAAGTAAATAATTTTCTTATCAAATTAAAGTCAAGAAAAGGAACACGACCTTCAATGGAGAAGCGCATGGCATTTTTGTCTTCGTACCGCAAAAGTGCCGGAAGGCTGTTTATAAAAATATCTTCTATAAGACGCTTTTTCAGACACCTGTTTTCGATAGTATAGATTTCATTCTTGAATTTTTTTGAAAAATCCTTATTGAGCAGTTTATGTATAACACCGTTATTTTTATTTATCAGAAACATCCAAAAATATCTTCCTATGATATCAAGGGATTGAATAAGCTCCTTTGCAAGTATTTTATATTTCTTTTCTTTTAACAGCTGGTTAAAATATACAAAGTGATAGGGCAAATAACCTGCCATAATTTCATCAGCACCTTGTCCGTCAAGAAGTACTGCAACATAATCTCGAGCCCTTCGCATTACCTGATATTGTGCGTATGGCCCTGTACTTATGGTGGGCTCTTCCTGTGTTTTTACAAAGTCTTTTAGGTTTTGAAACAATTCTTTTGCCTTAGGATATACTTTGTAATCCTTTATATTTATTGAGTTCTGTAAAAACAAATCTATATATTTTTCCTCGTCATTTATCGAATATGGAAATACTGCAGAAAACGTTCTCTGTATATTACCAACAGACTCTGCCTCAGATGCATGTTCATCAAGAAGCTTACGAATAAGTGCAACAACGCTTGATGAATCAATACCTCCGGATAAACAAGTGCCAACCGGAACCTCGGATATGAGCCTGCCTTTTACCGAATCGGTTAAGAGTTTTTTAAAATCCGAGACATCAGACTCGTTTAAACTTTTTCCCGGACCACTACAGTTTGCAAGAAGCTCGTTTTTCAGATTTGTATACGACTTAATCTTTATGTTTCCATGCCTCAAAGTCATCATTTGTCCCGGAAGAAGACGCTTGACGCCTTCAAAAAAAGTATCTTCTCCGTCATCATGTATCCGATACCGCAAATAACGGTATATAATCCTGTCATTTGGCTTGTTTTTTATAAGACCGCTGTAAATAATGGGTTTGATTTCCGAAGAAAAAACCAGCTTTGCTTTTGGATTCTCGTCATTAGGCATTACTGTATAATAAAGAGGCTTTATGCCAAAATGATCTCTTGCAAGGATCAATGTTTCTTTTGTTTTGTCATATAGTGCAAGGCCAAACATCCCATTCAGATACTCAAAGCATCTATCACCCCATTCTTCATAACCATGCACGATTACTTCGGTATCTGATTTTGTTTTAAAATGATGGCCTTTGTCAATCAGTTTTTTTCTTAATTCACGGTAATTGTAGATTTCTCCGTTGTAAACCACGACTATGTTTCCGTCTTCATTTTCAATAGGCTGATCGCCTCCCTGAATATCGATTATGGCAAGACGCCTGTTTAGAAGAGTTATTTCATCTGATAAGAAAAAGCCGTCTCCATCTGGTCCGCGATGCTGCAGCCAATCTGAAAACCTCGCAATCAACTCGTCATTTCTGAATCCATAAAAACCGGCTATTCCACACATAGGTACTTAGATAAATAATCCAAACATATCTCATTTGCAGATATATGAGTTCCCATCACATGCTTCTTAATATTCGTATACGCTCGGATACGGGCGGATGAGTACTGAAAAGACCCAAAAGCCAGTTTTTTGATCTGCTTTTTTTGAATGGATTGGAGATAAAAAGATGTGCCGTCGATGTGGTTGCAGATGCAAGCGGTTGACTATCCTGACTGATTTTTTCAAGTGCCTTTGCCAGACCTTCGGGATACCGGTTGAGCAAAGCTCCATCAGCGTCAGCGAGAAATTCACGCTTTCTTGATATGGCGAGCTGGATAAGTGTTGCGGTAATGGGAGTAATAATGAAAACAAAAATCATGAAAACAAAAAAAAGAGGATTACCGCCGCTTCCTCTATTGTCATCGTCCCTTCCCTTAAGTCCGCTCCACCACATATTTCGCATGATAAGATCAGAGACAAGAGCCAAAGTACCCACAAGTACGCTGACAATCGATGCAAGAAGTATGTCGTAGTTTTTGATATGCGATAGTTCATGCGCTACAACTCCCTCAAGCTCACTTCTTTCAAGTCGGGATAAAAGACCAGTTGTCACACATACTACGGCATGCTTTGGATCCCTGCCGGTTGCAAATGCATTCAGAGATGCATCATCAATAACGTATAGTTTTGGCATAGGTAGTCCAGCCGCAATACTCAGATTTTCCGCAACCGTATAAAAATCAAAATGCTCTTGTTTTGTCGCAGGTTTAGCACCAACCGTGTAAAGAACAATTTTGTCAGAAAAAAAATAGCTTCCGGCTGTTGATATGAGAGAAAATGCAAGACCCATGACAAAATATGATGCGGACGACTGCGTATATATGCCTACAAGATAAAAAAACCCTGTAACCAGGAAGATAAAAAGTCCGAAAATAAGATATGTTCTGTTTTTATTGGCTGAAACCTGTGAATATACAGACATTGTCATATAGAAAACTGATTACAAAAAAATCAAACGGTATAATCGAAAATCGTATGGTTTTCCCGTTTCTTAAAACTTGACTTCAATTTTTTTTCTTTCTTCATCTGTTGCTGCAAAAAACTCAGCTTGTTTGAATCCGAACATGTTGGCAATGATACTGCTTGGGAATATCTGCAGTCGGGTATTGAAATCAAGCACATTGCTGTTATAAAACTGTCGTGAATATGCTACTTTGTCTTCAGTATCCTCAAGCTGTCGCTGTAAGTCCTGAAAATTAGTGCTTGCTTTAAGCTCCGGATAACTCTCGGCAACCGCAAAAAGTGACTTTAAAGCAGTTGTAAGTCCTGCGTTTGCTTCTGCTTTTTGACTGAGTGAATCTGCCGACATAAGTGCGCTGCGTGCTTTTGTGACATTTTCAAACACCTGCTTTTCATGCTTGGCATATCCTTTGACTGTCTCAACAAGGTTAGGTATAAGATCTGCCCTTCTTTTCAGTTGAACATCAATACCTGACAATGCTTCCTGTATCCTGGTTTTCAAGATAACCAGTCCGTTGTATGTACCAATAAGATAAACCGCAAACAAAACAGCAATACCGATAAGAATTATTGATATACTCATATTTTTTTCACCCCCCTTAGAATTTATAATAAATAATTACTGCTGTAATTATAGCACTTACTGAGCATAAAACGCAATCAATAAATGTTGAATTTATTATCAGATATGGTATCATACCATAGTATTTACTACACTCGATATGACCAAACCAAGAAAGCTTGATATTAATTACCGTGTTTATACTATGCTTGTGATACGGCAAAGACTTCCGTATTTATTGTTTGGACTACTGGTATTTGTAATTTCAGCATACTTTATCTTTAGTAATTTTATTATAAGAAAATACTCATCAAAAAAATCTACTACTCAAAAACATGTTGTTACTACACGCATAAAATATACGGTGCGTGAAGGTGAGGATCTTTGGCAGATTGCGGAAAAGCACTACGGGTCAGGTTATAATGCCTATGATATAGCGCGTGCAAATAACCTGGTAGAACCCTATATCCTAAACGAAGGCCAGGTGCTTGTTATACCAAGCGTTGCAAAGCGTTCGCCTACAAAAGGAGACTTGACTCCTGCTGCCGCATCAACATCAGAACCTACTATACAAGAATCTGAATACATCGTACAACCCGGCGATTATCTTTTTTTAATCGCGCAAAAATCTTATGGTGACGGTAATCTTATGTGGAAGATAATTGAAGCAAACAATATTCCGTCTCCCTACAATATTGAAGCCGGACAAAAACTTCTTATCCCCCGCTGACAATGAATTTTTAAAATCATTCCTTCATTATCATGTTAAAATACTAGTAGTGCGGTGGTAGTTCAACGGTAGAATGTCTCCTTCCCAAGGAGAAGGTTGCGGGTTCAAATCCCGTCCGCCGCTCTTAAAATGAAGTTTGTTACCCAGCAATTTATCTCGTACCAATTGCTATAATAAGGAGCAAAGCTATTAACTCTATCATAGACCAACATCTTAAATATAATAAATGAAAAATCTGTAAGAATACTGAAAAATTAATGTATAAAATATATTGAAAACAATATGAGGCTTATATCGCTCAATGTAGGACTTTTTGAGAAAAACAATAGAAAGCTTGGTGATTTTTTAAAAAAAGAAAATGCCGATATACTTGCCCTTCAGGAAGTGACAAAAAAAGTTGATGATACAGCAAATCCGGAACTTATCTCAAAGGACGCGATTGACGGATCAACACCCAAACTTCACCACTCATTTTTCGCTCCAAACTCCATCATGTCCGATTTTGAGCAAAAGGATTTCCATGGCAAATCCCGCTTTGCCTTTACCATTGGCGGAAAAGTGGAGTTTGGTAATTATGTCAGGACAAGATTCCATATGATCAAGGGCCAGAATATTTTTTTGCAAAACCACTTCACCTAGACTACCGATTGGAGTCTATGGCCTGAAGAGGATTATCGAAGCGTTCTGGTAGTTGATCTTCATATTAACAAAAAGAAACTAAGAATTCTTAACTATCATGGCATCTGGACCAGGCATAAGCAAGGTACGGATAAAGCCAGAGAAGCATGCAGCAGGATAAAAGAACTGGCCCTTAGTGTGAATTATCCTTCGATAATATGCGGCGATTTTAATCTGTTTCCTGATACTCAATCAATGAAGGTTTTTTATGATAGATTTGTCAGTCTTGTTGACACATATAAAGTCCATTCAACCCGCCCAGTCACAAACGAACTTCATGGAAAGACAAGAAATGTTGTTGATTATATACTTGTTACCAAAGACATCAAGATAAAGGATTTCAGTGTTCTGCCTTCAAATGTATCTGACCATCTTCCTTTAGGATTGAATTTTGAAATCTGATAAAATAGTTGAGCCATATGCCAGCTTAGCTCAGTTGGTAGAGCAACTGTATCGTAAACAGTAGGTCATCGGTTCAACTCCGATAGCTGGCTCAAAACGGAGACCACGGCATGATATTGGTTGATAATAGTTTAGCGCGTGTTACAATTTAGGATAATGGGCAGATACGAAAGACACAAAACCAAACAACTTGCTTATCGGGTGATAGTCTTTATAGCCCTGTTTGTTGCCTTTTTGATTTTCTTGGCAACCGTCGGCTTTAAGATACTTATAAACGGATCCCTTATGATAAATCAGCTGGCAAATAAGGCGAGAAATCTACCTAGCGACACAGATGTAAGGCCTGAGCTTACAAGTATAGTTGTGGATTCTCTTCCAAGTGCAACCAGCAGTTCTCATCTTGTCGTATCAGGAACAACAGTTAACTTTGATATAGTCGAAGTTTACCTCAACCATGAAAAAGTAACTGAAGCCATGGTCGTGGGAGACACATTTTCCGAGGAGATATCAGGTCTTGAAACAGGAGAAAATACCGTGTATTTCATAGCAAAATCCAAAGAAGATACAGTTACAAAAAAAAGCACGAAGTATACTGTTATATATAAAAATCAAAAGCCATTGCTTGAAATAAGCGAGCCAGTTGATAACAGCAAAACAGAAAAGCAGGAGATACGAATTGCAGGCAAAACAGATCGTGAAACATACGTAAAAATCAGCAACCAACCCGTAGTTGTAGATGCACAGGGAGGATTCCAGACATACTATAAATTATCAGAAGGTGAAAATAAAATAGAGATAATCGCCGAGGATATTGTGGGAAACAGGGAATCAAAGACAGTTACCGTGCATTACTCCAAAGAAGATTAGAGCTTTCATAAACCAGAAGTTTCAGATAATAAAAAAGCATAAACGGATGTATGAGTACATTATCCCCGAGAGATAGTATGCAGAGAAACAGCATATAGATAGATGAAGCCGGAGAGATACGGGCAAGTGTTATAAGGAGCAAAAAAAATAGTAAAAGTCCGGGTATTCCCGATGCGGTCAATACGGTGACAAAAGTCGAATGATACGATGATGCTGCATGTGAACTGTCATATTTGCCCGTCAGACCGAGATTTGCCTTTGCATACCGTATACGATTATATCCGACACCAAATATAGGATACTTAAGCCACATTCTTGTACCTTCTAACGCGTTGTCTATACGGGTCGTTATTGAAAATGTACGATAGAGCTGCACACCGACGCCAACAGGCTTTGGCGCTAAAAAAACAGTCAAAACAAAGGCACAAACAGAAAGTAATATTAAAACATACTTTCCCTCCCTTATTAAAAGAAAAATCAGACTGATTAAAAATGCAAGATAAACCGTACGGGAAAAAGTGAGAACTATCAATATAAATATCATTAGTAGAAGCAATGTTTTAAGAAATTTCCATGTTTTTTTCATTTGAAGACGGAACAAAACAAAATATAAACTTAATCCAAGCGAAGCACCGGCAAGATACGGTTCAAAAAAAAAGCCGAAAACCCGGTAAAGGTGAGGATCCCAGCCCTGATAAAGCAAATTACGTAAATTCGGATAAAATAAATACTGTAACGTAGACGCAGATATAAGTCCCAGTACGATCAAAACCAATAGTTTATACAAGTAATTCATATATATTTTTTTTGAAGATATGAAATGTAAAAAATACAAAAAATGCGCAAAATATAATGCAAGCCGTAAAAAATAAAGACCACCAACAAAACTCTCGTACAAGTCAAACAAAGGCACTGTCAGAATAAAAGAAACAGTAAGCCATGCCATGAAATATTTAATTTTTTTATGAAGATCGTTTGCTTTAAGAGGCTTTATATTATATTTTATTACCATTATTATCAGGGAAGCAATCATGCAGATTTCATGCGGATAAATATTTATCTGCTGATTCAAAAAAGAAATTCTTCCCAACTGACCAAGTAAAAAACCAATTACACCAACAATTTCCAGGATCAGTATGGCATGAGTCATAAGTTATTTAAGACATATCAATCTCCTTATATTGAAAAAGCTTTGCACGTACCAAAAATGAGTGAAAACTCATGAGAAATGAATAAACAAATCCCGGTGCGCCATCCAAAAATCCAAGATATATAACATAAGTCAAGATAAATTTCATCAAAGGAAAACCAATGATTGCAGCAATATTTGCATGCTTTTGTCTATGATAAAGTTCGTGCGCACGTCTTGTACTATACACATTTATGTCATGGATGAATTCTTTAAGTGTTTGATGGGGATGATGATCAATAAAACCGTCAAGGATTTTGACTCTGCCTTCGGTCACAAATGTTTCATGTACATCTCCGATCCACCTGCCTTTATTTTTTTTAACAAGTCGAATTATCCCACATCTTCTGGCTTTCCATGTCTCACCAAACTTCAACTCCCTTCCCCACCAGAAATCACGTCGTTTAATATAAAAGGCGTTATGAATGTCGCCATCCTTCTTTATCATTTCAATAGATTCCCGAAGCTTATCCGTTATGGTCTCATCTGCATCCACGTATATGATCCAGTTGTGAGTTGCCTGATTCATTGCAAAATTCCTCTGCTCTGCAAAGCTTCCTTGCAAACCGTGTATGATATGACGCACTCTATATTGTTTGCATATATGCGCTGTTGCATCAGTACTGTTGTCGTCAATGACTATGATTTCATCACAAAAAGATACGGATTGTATAGCGCCCTCCAGATTCTTCCCTTCATTTTTAGCAAGTATAACAGCTGATATTTTCATCATTTTCGATTTTCAAAACAACGTACATAGTAACGGCTGATATTTTGGGCTACTTTGGAGTTGTCAAAATATGCCACAGCACGTCTTCTACCCATTGTACCAAGTTTTTGCCTCAGATTTTTATCCTTTATCATCCTGACAAGTGCAAGGATAAGTTCTGACTGATCATCCGGGCTTGTCAAAATACCTGCGTTTCCGATAATCTCGGATATTGCGCCAGTTTCATAGCACAAAAGAGGAATGCCTGAGGCCATAGACTCAACAAGCACCATACCATATTGTTCCTCCCATGTTTTTGTTTTTTTCGACAAAAGCACCATAAGATCAGACGTACTGTAGGCGCTCGGCATCTGATCGTAGGACAGGTTTTTTATTGTTACGTATCCCGTCAAATTGTCTTTACGTATCATAGACTCAAGTCTGTTTTGCAAAGGTCCTTTACCTACAATATTAAGATGTATATTGTCATTGCGTGCTTTTATGACTGAAAATGCATGATATAAATCAAGTATGCCTTTTTCCTCAACAAGGCGTCCGACAAAAAGTATGGTAATTCCATTCATTGCTTTCTTTTTATATGATGTATTTTGGGAAAACCGCCTGATATCAACGCCAAGTTTGCATACGGTTATTTTCTTTTCTTCTATGCCTTCCATCAGAAGACAGTCTTTTGCCCGTTCAGTATAACAAAGAAAACTATCAGCCTGGTCAAGTACAAAACGCTTGATTTCCCTTTTTTTTGCAACGCTTTCATTATTGAAAGGTATGGTTTCCCATGAAGTAACAATAAGATTTTTTATCATGCCTGATTTTCTTAAGCGTGCAAGCTGATATGAGTAATAATAGTGAGGGTCGGCAGTATGAAATATATCAAATTCCTTGGCATACATGCTAAGACCAAAAAGTACTTGAGCGTCTCCCAACAGTCGGTTTGTTATTATTTTGATCGGTCTCGTAACAGGGATATAGTCACCTATGGTCGGAAGTCTTATTACCGGAAAAGGTAGGTCAGTGTGTATTGAATGCATAGATCCAAACCCTACAAACCGTATGGAGTCTTTGAAAATATAGTTTTGTCCCTCAAAACGGTTAAGATGACTTCCGCGAACCCATGCCACTTTAATCATAAAATATTTTTTTGCGGAAAATGATAAAAACACATATCATAAGAACTGAAAGGCTGATGATTTCTGTAAGAACCGTAATATAGGAGGATGCAAAATATGAGTATTGCGGAACATACACGTAGTTTAATAAAAGATTGATGAATGATAAGCTTATAAAAAGCAAAACGGCAACAAACGGTAATTCAGACACATAAAGGATATTCAGCAAAATCGAATTAAAGAGTATAAAAGGGAGCGCCCATATGACAATTTGTACCACCTGTATCGAGTGCGTCCAATCGCCTTTCAATATAAAAGGCAATATCCATGGACCCAGAAAATGTGTCAAAAAAACCGCAGACATTCCAATCACCCCTAAAAACAAGGCATGCTTCCCTATTTTAGGCATAAGCATTTTTTTATCCGTATGTGCAATTTTTGAAAAAATAGGAGCGGATAATGTATTGTAACTTGAAGCAAGCATGATCATTGCCTCAAGAAATTTGTATCCCGATGAATAAATTCCAACAGATTCGGTTCCTTTCATAAAGTTCAGAATAAACACATCAATCTTGAAATAAATACCTGCAAACAAGCCTATAAGTACAAATATGTATGACTTACCTACTATTACAACCCATTCTTTTATATTAACCGATACTCTGAGTCCGCCGACCATCTTTTTGATAAGCAGAAGATAAAGAAAAGAATATAAGATATAAAAGAAAGGTAGGACCATAAACAAAGCAGAGATTTGTCTCCAGACGACAACGGCGATAATTAGTCCGATGATCATTACCATATTGGTGAGAACTGAAATAAGTGAATTTTGGATAACTTTTTCACGGATTGAAGATACGATAAGATGCATACCAGAGGTCATATTAAAAAAAATAACAAACGATGTAAGGGTAATAAATGATACGATCGACATACGGTATCCAAAGAGAAATGCAAGAATAACGGTAAGGATGAAAATCGCAAAGGAAAGGACAAGTCTCAGCGAAAACAGAGAATATAATCTTTCTTTTTTTTCCCTTGGAAGATAAATCATACCGTATGTGGTGGTGCCAAAATCAACGAGAGGAGAAAGAATCGTTACATGAGCCCATACAAGGATATATATGCCGTAATCCCCAACCGAAAGATATCGTACCATAAAAAGAAATAGGATGAAGTTCAAAATCTTGTTGATAAACCCCGATGCGTTCAGTCCAAAAAAACCCTTTACAAACGCAGAGGAAAACAGTAAGGAGAAGAAAATATGTCTTTCTTCAAAAAGGGTTATGGGAATTCTTACAGCTTCACGGATTTTTTGGAATAAAGATCCATGTAGGAGTAAGAATTTCAGTCTGTTTGTAGCCAAGAATATGTTTTTTTTACTGGATCCCTGAGACAACTCAAAATGTGTATATGTCTTTTCTGAATCAATACCCACCCGCAGTCCCTTTTTGAATGCACGATGACAAAACTCCACATCTTCATAATACATGAAAAAGGACTCGTCGAAAAAACCTGCCTGATCAACCGCTTTTTTGGTAAAAACCATGAGTGACCCGGTAACATAATCAGTGCGACTGAAACGTTTTCTTGGTTTTTTTAATATAAGTCCACCGCTCATCCGCCATCTGTCTATTTCCCCTCCGTAATAGATATTTCTTCCCTGTTTCATGGCAAAACCCCATATGTCAAATTGAGCGCTTGGCTTCAAAATGTCACGGGCTTTAAGTGAATCAAATGAGATATCAGGATTTATTATCACGAAAACATCGCAGTTGTCTTTTAAAGCTCTTTTTATACCGATGTTTACTCCGTGCGCATATCCATGCTTTGTCTCTGTGTTATCAACAAAGTATGTGTCATATGAGGAAAATCCAAGTCCTGCTATCTCTTGTGCCAGTCTTTTTTTTTCACTGTCCGGTGTATGATAAAAAACGGCAATCACAGCTATTTTCATGATGCGACTGTGTTTATAACGCTTATTAGATCTTTTCTAAAGTTTTTCCATGTAAGTTGTGTGGTTTTGTTCGTGATGACCGCTTTAACAGTTACTTCTTTTCGGTTGAATGCAATATTGTTTACACTAAGTTTCACAAGCTCCACGATATATTCGTCAGTATTTTTCATGATATGAAGAGTTCTATATATGGATTTGAATTCCTTATATAATGCTAGGTCATTTACGACAACATGACAACCCAGATGTAGGGCCTCCACAACCGGATAGCAAAAACCTTCCTCATAAGATACATTAAGGAGCGCTATACAGTGCTTATAGTACCAGTATAACTCATCGTCTGTTGCGTCTTCAACAAAAACGATATTGTCTATGTTTTCCAGGTAAGCCTTTGTTTTTGTAAGATTGTCAAAATATTGTCTCTCTTTACTACCGATGAGAACAAGCTTAAAATTGGCTCCTTTTATCATTTTGCGAACCATGGAAAATCTTAAAAACAGCTCTTCAATATTTTTGGCCGGTTTTATAACACCTACAAAGAGAAAATATCTGTAATCGGGTTTTTTGACTGTATTGGTGTCAACAATATGATCTGCTCCGGGATAAATCCGGATTACTTTTTCTTTTTTTATCTTTGGAAAACGTTCAAAGACCTGTTTTTTAATATAATCGGAAAACACTACGATTCGGTCTGCTGCAAAAAGCGCATATTCGGTCTGCCACTTCATTTTTTCCGGAAACCTATATTTTTCGGGATTATCGAAAAAACCAAAATCATGCAAAAAAACAATGCTTTTTTTATCAAAAATACGGATGCTTGGCAGAACACCGGAAAAAGCAAGATATATATCCATTCTTTGCGCCAATAATGCCAGAGGTACAAATAACGAAGAAAAAAATCTTCTCGGAAGTCTGACAAACTTGAGTATAGGAGTCTTATTATTTTTAGGGCTGAAATGGTAATAAAACCACTGTATGCGTGTTTCGGGGTACTCGTGCAATGTGCGCACAAAAGAATCAACAAGTCGGGAGATGCCGCTTCTGACTTTCTGACCCGGTACAAAATCACCTCCGTCTATTCCCACACGAATTAGATTTTGTTTTGTTGCAGTCATATAAAACATTGATTTGCGTATAGTAATTATATACAATACCCGTATCATTGGTATGATCAAATTCTTGCTCTCTATTAAAAAGGTTCTGCCTGTACTATTTATCATTTTTTTGGGATTGGTGTTTTTTTTTGATGTATTGTTTTTGGATTATGTTCTTTTTGCAGGAGACAACCTTACCATAAACATGCCTTCAAAAATACTTTTTTTAAAGATGCTGCAACAATCAGAGCTGCCCTTATGGAATCCGTATATTTTTTCAGGTACGCCACTGCTTGCCGATATAAACCTTGGTCTTCTTTCACCCTTCAATATGTTTTATCTGGCTTTTGCGCCTTTAAAAGCCATATCCTTTGCAATTGTCACTGCTGTCATATGCTCGGGTATAACAATGTATTGGTATTGCCGGACAATCAAGCTCACAAGCATTGCGTCAGTACTTGCGGGAGTAATTTATATGTTTTCCGGCTCAATAATGACACATACCATGAATACAGCCATTCTCAATACAATTGTCTGGATCCCGCTTTTGTTTGTATTTATCGAATATCTTTACACATCAAAAAAAATTATATATGCTCTTTTTGCATCAATCATTCTTTCAATGAGTTTGTTCGGAGGACATATACAGTATTTTTATTACACTGTCCTATTTTCTTTTTTCTACATGATCTCAAAAAAAGCTAACACGGCAAGAAAAATTGGATATATAACAGTCATCTATATACCCATGCTTTTTCTTACTGCCGTACAGACCTTGCCGTTTCTTGAATATGCACGCTTTTCGACAAGACCGGTAAGAGATCTTGGCTATGCAGGAAGTGTCTCTGCTATCTCCTTCATACGGCTTATACTGCCTAACTTTTTCGGCGTGATGAGAAAAGGTACTTCATGGGGGGCAACTGCAGATATAAATGGTTATATGGGCATTATCCCATTGATTCTTTCATCTCTGGCTATGTTAAGAATGAAAAACCGTAATGTCATTTTTTTTGGGCTGGCTGCTTTAATAAGTCTTTTACTTGCATTAGGTAAATATTCACCGATTTATTTGACGGCTTTTTATGTACTGCCCTTTATATCTCGCTTCAGATCGCCGGGCGCTGTTCTTATCGTCTATACATTTTGCTTGGCCGTATTATCCGGATTCGGATACGAAAACATTGTGGCAAAATACGATAACAAAAAGAGTTTCACTGAAAAAAAATTCGCTCTCTTTGGTTTTTTGCTTCTCGTATTTTTTTGCGTGATTCTCTACATAAAAATATATGGTTTTTTCTGGTTTCAGGACTTTATGACAGCCTGTGACAATATACTGCACGCAACTTTTACTTCCCGCTTTCTTGAATATTCAGCCTCGCGAATGATGATCATTTTTCATTTGTGGACTATGAATGTTTTGACAGTTTTTCTGACAATTTTTTTGTTTATTGTGTGGCTATTTCTTTTTCAGAAATATCCACGTTTTCGTTATCATTTAAAATTCTTTTTTCTTTTCTTAGTAATAACCGAGCTGATGTTTTTTGCTTACAACAATTACATCGTCTCAAAAAAGACGGTTCTTGAAACACGCTCCCCAATTGAAAAATTTTTAAAAAAAGACGCTTATCATTATCGCATTCTGACCTATACTGACCCAGGGGCAAAGCCGCCGTTTGGTGATCCTGGTTATTTTGAATATGAAGCAATAAAAGCGCTGGATTTTTTTCAACCGAATACGAACATACCGGCGCAACTTCAATCTGTTGGCGGGTATGCTTCAATTGTGCATAAAGAATATGCAGATTTTTTTCCCAAAAGTAATACCAATATACCAACTGAAATATCGCTTCCTGAGCCGGGCATACGTGAACTGGATCATCTCAATGTAAAGTATATTCTTACTTCAGGAAGATATAAAAAGGAGCTTGAAAAAAACAGCGATTATATTGCCGCATTTTCATATTTTGACTCCCGTATCAACCGGAATTTTTGGGTATTTCAAAACAAGCAGGTATATCCGCGTGCATATGTAGCAGACTTGAATCACAATTTTGTAAACAAAGCCGACATCATATCGTACACTTCAAATAATATACAGATACTGGCAACGTCAACATCATCCGCGTATCTGGTCCTTTTGGACATGTACTACCCCGGATGGACGGTGTCGGTAAACAATGTAAAATCGCAGCTTAACAAACACCTAATATTCAGGTCAGTACATATACCAAAAGGTACAAGCAATATTATTTTTTCGTATGAACCTAAAATATTTTTTTTAGGAGCAATGACAAGTATCATGGCATGGCCCACAATCTTGGGGCTTATGTTTTTTCTTTTGGTAAAAGATCATAAATACATAGGTCATAAACTCCATGTAGGCAAATCCCGTATCAAGAATAATTCGTAAATAATAATCTTTATATCCTTTGTCTGTTATATATCGTGACCAAAACATGTGAATAGGGTATCGTATGATTTTTGAAATACTTGTTTTTTCATGGGCTTTAAGTTTGCGTTCCGCTTCCAATTTTGCATAGTGTGTAAATTTCCGGAGCATCTGGGGAAGGGATCTGTATGAATAATGTCTGATTTTGTGTTTAAGAAAATCGGTTTTGTCGATCTGAACCTCGACATGTTCGTGAATGAGCGATGAGATGATCTTTGAGGCATCTTTCCTGAATAAAACCAGCTTTGTATAGTTTTCACCTCCATGATAAATCGGTCTGCCAAACAAATGATTTTGAAAATAGATATAATACCCGTCTTTATCAGTATCAGATGTTAGGACAGATTCTATTTCTTTTTTTATAGCGACGGTCAGAACTTCATCCGAGTCAAGCATAAGAATCCAATCGTTTCTGCACTTTTCTATCCCGTATTTTCGCTGATCACCAAAGGAGATTTGGCGTCTTTTGTAAAGTTTGGCATTATGTCTCAAAGCGATTTGTCCGGTTTTGTCAGTTGAAAATGCATCGATAACCACTATCTCGTCAGCTAAACCCTCAACTGAGGACAGCGACTTATCCAAAAGCTTTTCTGCATTGTAAGTCACTGTTAAAACGGATAGTTTTCTACGCATGGCTATATTATACGACCATTTTATATTTTGTTTATAGGGAAGTGTGTCTTTTGGTTTTGCTATACTTAAAAGCAATGAAAATTGTTGCCGTTTTCATAGTTTCTTTCCTGTTTATACTGCTTTTTTCCTTTATTGAGATGAGCACGCTTGAAGACTCCATATGGCTTAAGCCTGCCATAGATGTAGCGCAAGGCCGCATCCTATTCCGTGAGACTTTTACACCATATGGCATGGTTGCTCCTTTTTTGCAGGGCTTTGCGGTGAAACTCTTCGGACAATATCTATACATACTTCGCGTGCAAACGGTACTTTTTTATGCGTTGACTATATCTGTCCTTGCCATCGTCTGGTCGCACTTTATGTCTTGGAGCCTTGTGATAGCATCTATTTTTTTGTGGTTCGCATTATCGCCTTTTTATACGGTACCGCTATTGCCATGGTCATCAGTATATGCATTGTTTTTTCAATCTTTATTATTGCTCACACTTCTTTTTCTTATTAGGAAAAAAAACAGGTGGTATGGATTTGCAACAGGAGCATGTATCGCTCTAACTTTCCTATCACGGCAACCTGTCGGAATCTTTATGTTTGGAGCAGTTTTGGCATATTATGTTATCATGCTTTTCTACTCCGGAAAAAAAGCAAAGGAACTTAAGGAATTATTATTTGTAACAGCTGGTTTTATTCTTGCTTTTATACCGTTTATTGTGTATTTATTTATAAACCAAGCGATGCTTGACTGGTGGATACAATCTTTTGTTTTTGCACAAAAATACGCAACAGTCATAAGAGGTATATCTGTTGACCAGGTATTAAAAAGCCTGTTTATAGCTCGATACATAAAAAACCATACCTTTCATCTCAATATCATATGGCTTCTTATACCATTAAGCTCTGTATATATGACGGTAAAATCTTTGTATGCCCTACATAAGACAAGAGACGCAAGCCTAAAAAATAAAACACTTCTCATGTCCGGCCTGATATGTCTTGCCTCATGGATGCAATATTATCCGGCAGTTGATCCTGTACATTTTTTTTGGGCAGCGACTCCTTTAATCGGATTTTTTGTATATACGGTCCATAGCGCATTTATAACTAAGCGTACAAACACTCTATTTTCTTACGGTCTCATCTGTGTTGCCTTGTTTGCGATTGTCATCATGACGTATGCAAGCCGCCCCAGATTGGCAAGTGCTAAGGCAGAGTCTGCTACACTGCCGTTTCTTCGCTTTATACATATGTCCTCCTATGACCGTGATCTTATAGACTCGTTTCACGCTGCATTAACAGATGCAATGGAACCAAACGATACATATGTAAATCTGTCGGATGACGCCATGATACCTCTTCTTGATAAACGCTTTCATACAATCGGTCCATTATATGAACAATGGAATTTTTTTGCGCATGGGATATATACTGACTTTCCCAAACAGGTAAAGACATATATTGAAGCATATAAACCTGTCATTGTTACAAGAACTATGCCCTATTTCAAAAACTACTGTACTGTCCGTGATATCGTATATCCGCAGCCGGGTATGGATATACACGTGCCATACTGTCGATTATTTGAATGTAAAAAAACCGATGGAGGCATGCTCATACTAGCACATGAGGATTTAACAATACATTCCATCCGCTATATGAATTCATCAAGTCACCCTTTTAGTGTTGAGGACATCAATAAGCTGACTCTTCGCTCTTATGATGCGAAAGGGTCTCTGCCAAAAACAATCAAAAAAGACACAGGGATATATGTACCCCTACCCATAAACTCCGACTTTATACCTCAAAAACACTTGCTTGTCCTTACTCTTGAAAACACGGAGTTTGATACATGTACGCTTTCCTACACGCAAAGTTGCAGTGATGCTATAATCATACATCAATGAACCTGATTTCCAAATATATCTTTATCTATGTATTCATCCTTGGACTTGCATTTACTTTTCTTGTGCCTCCGCTCCAAAAGCCTGATGAACATGCACACTTTATCCGTAGTTTGCTACTCAGCCAAGGAAAGCTATATTTGACTGAGAAAGATACGTCGCTTTTAATCGAAAAAAAATATCGTGATTTTATCCATGATCCGCATCTCAATAGTATTCCCTACCGGAGGGAGATGAAGTTTGACCCTGTATGGTACGCTCAAGCCAGCTCCGGTTCTTATGAAGATGCAAAACAAGTAAAAGAGCAAACATGGGGCCAATTTATGTTTCCCGGATCAGCGTACATACCGTATGCAGCCGGTATATTGTTTTCAACCTTGTTATCACAAAGCGTATATATAACTTTTTTTATCGGAAGATTTACGATGTTTTTGTTTGCATTTTTAGTGATGATATATCTCTACAGAAAAAACACTCCCGCTTACAGACCCATCCTTCTTTATGTATATGCGCTCCCAATGTTCATACATCAGATAACTGGCTATAACTATGATGCGATGCAGTATATTGCTGGTCTGTCTTTGTTTACGCTTCTTATAAACTTGTTCGAAAAACGCAGACTTACAGGTCATGATTTGGCGCTTCTTTCAGTTTCATTTATTGTGTTTCTTATCATGAAGATGTCATTTGAACCAATGATGCTGCTTTTGTTTCTTATTCCTGCAAAAAATATATGTGCAAAAGCGTTGTGTTATATAAAAAAAACAGGCTTGGTCATATTGACAATACTTACAGGATATATGCTTGCAAAACTACCTTTTTTCCTGTCAGCCACCCGCTACACGTATCATCCTCCGGGAATTAACCCGGCTCGTCAAATGGCTTATATACTGAACCACCCCCTGAGATATCTGAGTACTTTTATTGACTCAACCATAGACCTATTTGCATTTCATGCGCAAGGGATAATCGGTATATTCGGATGGCTTGATTATTCGCTTCCTTTTTGGATATATGCAGTATATGGTATTGCCGCGCTTGTTGTCTTATATGTGACAATACCCCTCATTGACAAACGACTTACACGGAAACAAATTTTTCTAATCTTTTTAAGTATATTTTTTTCTTATTTTTTGACGATGACTGTTTTTTATCTGAATTGGAAACCTGTCGGCTCCTCATCCATAGACGGTACTCAAGGGAGATATTTTATTGTATTTCTGCCTTTTGTTTTATATGCTGTCTCGCATATGCTAAATATAAAGTACCGCATTCCCAAATCACCCGGAATAACAGGTCATGTGATATTTTTAGTCATCCTTGGCTTTACCCTCGCAACTATCGTAAACACGATACAGATGCGCTATTATTAAATGCGCCTTGTGGAAACCAGAATACGCGATTTTAATCCGTGTTTTCTATATATGGCAATCATAATAAAACCAAGCCAGGCAATGATTCCAAATACCGGAATTTGATCGTATATCCCAAAATGTTTTTCGGGCAGGATCCATGTCATATTGACCAACCCAACATAGAAACTAGCTGCTATAACAGTAAATATGTGCCATCTTGGTCCTACAAGCAATAAAAAAGGCATCATCCACATAAGCCATTGGATGCCCATACTCGGAGACAAAATAAAGAAAAAAAGCATCTGGTCAAAAATCTCTTCAATTGCGTCTTTTCTTGTATTAAAAAGCGTAAAACAAGCAAGCATGACAAGAAAAGCATTTGAAAATACCCGAAGAATGGTTGTGCTTGATACCAAGTCTTTGAGTATATATCCCAAGCCGTAATTACCGGTTTGTCCGCGATAAAAAAGGGCATAGTGGATGATATCAATAAGACGCGAATTAAATAAAACAATATACAGCAAGACCATAAAAACAGGAACTGCTGCAATCGACAGCACGAACCTGCCTTTCCATACGCGTTTGATCAAAGGAAGAGTGAAAAGAAGCGGCCATGTTTTGAAAACCACGGCAAGTCCAAGTACCAGTCCGGATAATGCAATTTTCTTTTTTTTGAGAATATAAATACCAAGCAATAGAAAAAATATAGGGATCGACTCAAACTGTCCGTGGACGCATATGACAAAAAGTGAAATAGGATTAAGAGCATAAAACCAGGCTGTTTTTTTGTTTTTTTTGGAAAGGAGATATATAAGATATATCACTCCGGTATCAAAAATAGAACAAATAAGTTTAATCGTAAACATAAACGGCAATCCGGTCTTTTGAAGCCATAAGGCAAAAGCGTCTATATAAAGAAACGCAGGGAAAAAAGAGTGATATTCATAAGCGGGAAAAGGATATATGTTTTTGAGTTGTAATGTATAGTCGGCAACCGTTGCCCATCCTATGGTGTCATGATTTACTACATACACAAAAATATAAGAAAGGAGTACCCGTATCAAAAAGCCTGCAAATGCGATCATCATGATAAAAAGTATATATCATTTTTTACTTATGGAAAACAGGAGTCCGCCAAATCCGAGCCTCCAAAGAAGAGGACGGAACAGAAAATAAAAAGGGGTAAACGGTATGAAAAACAACATCTTTGCAATCCGTCTCATGTGCCTGTTTTTAAACCGTTTGAAATGAGCATCCAGATTTTTACTGAAATCATGCCAGTCTTCATATGATGTCTGATTGAGAGAAGTTAAACCAGTTTTCTCAACAAGCGTGATAAGAGACTTGTACGAATAAAACCATTTATGGTCCTGTATCATCCACCAGGACCAGTCGGGGCTCAGCTCTTGCATAAGACTTTTGTAGTTAGGTGTCTGTATGACGATGATGCCTTTTTTTTTCAGGATTTTGCGGAGTGCGGCAAGTGTTTCCGTTGGATTTTTCAGATGCTCAATGACATCAAAAAGGATGATTATATCAAACTGCCTGCTGTTTTTTTTCAGGAATGTATCTATCGTCATCTTATACAGATGGTATACGTTGTTTTTCAGATAATATGGAGTCACAAAAGGCTCAACAACCGTAAGACTGAACTTGCCTTTTTTGAGAAGAAGTGATGAAAGCAAGCCAAAACCGGCGCCGATATCCAAGACGGATCCGGATTTCTTGTAGCGTATGATCGAATCTATATGATTTTCAAGCATATGTGCAATGCGTGGCTCCTCTTTTTTGTATGCGGAGAGGTTATACAGCTTTTTTCTGCTTTTTCTTGCTTTTTGAGTCTGGTCAACAAAACCAAGGTCGCAATGGAGGCACTCATATATCTCAACTCCATGCACGACCCTGACCGCTTTATTGACTTCTTCTTTGCATATGGCACATCTCATAATAATACCGCCCAATTTATCCACTATTGTAGCATATAGGCTCTTGTTTATAGAACTTATTTTTCATATACTTATTGACCTATGAAACAAATATGTAGGTTGTGTCGTAGCTCAGATATTTCTTTAAAATATATTGTCGGTATTTACACGTATTATATATGCCATGGATGTCTAACACTCTTTGTGGACCCGCAACCCAACGCCAGAAAACTTGGGAAATACTATCAAAATAACTTTGATTATTCTGCCGGAAAAGCAAATGAGAAAATAATTCGTACTCGCGCTCAACAAATCCTGAAATCCTTTAAACCAAAGAGTTCAATTAGAGTAAAAATTACCAATTCTACAATATTGGATATTGGTTCGGGATATGGTTACTTTCTTCATGAGGCAAAAAAAAACGATTACATCGTTCAAGGCGTCGAACCAAACAGCAAACTAGCTCATGACTCAATTAATCAAATAATTAAGTCAATTTATTTTGGTACTTTTGAAGAGTTTTATAAAAAAAGCGTTAATATGAAATTCGATTTTATTACTATAATACATACCATTGAACATTTACGTGACCCGAAAAAAATAATAAAAATGGCTTGCAATCTTTTATCTAAGGACGGCGTGTTGTACATCGAAACCCCAAATCTGGATTCTCATCTTTTTTATCGGGAAAAACAAGATTACACTTTTCTTACTCCACCTGATCATTTATGGATTTTTTCAAGAAAGTCATTTGAATATGTAATTCCAAAAAACTATGAAGTCTTCAAAATCTCATCTTACAGTTATCCTGAACACTTTATGGGTATTCTAAAATCTATATATCGAAAAAAATCGTTAGAGTATCTATCTAAGAATATAAGTAATCAAGGAGCTGATAATGATAAAAAAAAACGATTTACCTTAAAACAAAAAATTCAGATATTTTTGTTTGATCGTCTTTTTGCACGCATATTTTATAGACTTCTTAACTTAAAGTACCATGGCTCTATTCTGGAGCTCTATATAAGGAAAAAATAGCTTTTTTGTGGCATATAATCCATTGTGCTTTCAAAAAATAGTTATTAAAAATGAAGTATTATGAAAAAAACATATATTATGTTTTTTTTAGCATGCTTATTATTCTTTTGTCCAACTATATATGGTTTTGAACAATTTATTCCGTCTTCTTCAAATCCACTTATCGTGACTTCTGAATATGATAACTGGATAGAATTAGGTATATCCCAACCTAATATCATTTTTGATAATGGAACATACAGGATGTGGTACACGTCTGTGGGAAATGGGATTCGTATAGCATATGCTGAGTCAACAGATGGTTTAGTGTGGCACGGAAAAAGATTATATGATTTTTTTAATGGACAAGATACTCATGACCCATCAATCCTAAAAACTACAGATAAATACATATTATTTTTCGCAAACACACCACCAAATGAACATACAAAAGTATGGCAAATAAACTCAACTGACGGAATAAACTTTGATAACTCAACACTCAAAAGTACTTTGGAACCTGACGTAACATGGGAAACAAATGGCATATCGTCACCTGTTATATATAGTGAAAATAACAATAATTATTTATTTTATACAGGCCTTAATACTAAATGGAATATGGGTCTTGCAATATCAACAGATGGAAGTGCTTTTTTGAAGTGCAACACTAATCCATTTCTTGAAGGAGATGTTGTGCCGAAATCTATAATTAAATCCGGGGATGAATTCTTTCTTTTTTTTCACTCAGCAAATGGAATTGAGTATATAAAAACTTCAAATCTTTCATGTAATTCTCAATGGTCGCAAAGAACAGCTCTTTCAATATCTGGTTTCTTTCCTTTTGTACATCAAGCACCAAACCAGTTCATGTTGTACTATAGTACTATTTCAGCAACCGGATGGCGGCTAAATCTTGCACTATCTCCAATAATAAGCCCGACTCTAACACCAACAATAGAACCCACTCCAACTATCCCTTTCCCTTCACCAATACTGCCAACACCAACTCCAAATATAGACAAAAGGCCAATTATTATTATTCCGGGACTTTTTGCATCCTGGAATAAGAAAGCAATACTATATAACCAACAAGTTCATCAATCTAATTGGGAAATTAATCCGGTTATTCAAGAGTATGACGGAATAATAAAAACTCTTCAAAATTGTGGATATAAAGAGAATACTGATTTATTTATGTTTTACTACGATTGGAGAAAAAATATTAATGAATCTTCACAGGAACTAAAATCATTTATTGATGGAAAACGTCTTAAAAAAACACCCGATATTATTGGACATTCTCTTGGTGGGTTAATAGGTAAAATATATATAGATAGATATGGAACTAATTCCCTTCACAAACTTATAACAGTTGGTTCTCCATATAAAGGTGTTGCGCAGGTATATAAATTCTATGAAGCAGGTGAAATTGAAGAAGGGAATATAATTTTTAATCTTACACAACAACTCATACTACAACTTTATCGTGATGGTATCCAAACAAATAGACAAATCGCAGTAAAAAATCTTCCTGTTATGCAAAATTTATTTCCCATCTACAACTTTTTAAAACAAAAAAACACCTTCATACCTATCTCTTCCATGCAGATTAAGAATAATCTGTTGATTAAAAATCAAACATTACATGAAAATACATTTACAATTGTTGGAAAAAAAGGAGAAACAACATCAGGATACATAATTACGGAAAGAACATTGCTTGACAAACTTCTGGACCGATATCCCGACGGAAGACCTGAACACACCTTATCATCTCCCGGCGATTATACAGTAACGGTAAATAGCGCTGCATTAGGGAAGCATATATCAACTCTGTTTAAAGATCATGGAGAGCTTATATACTCAAAAGAGGCTATTGAACACATATTACAAACACTTAAAATTAATTACCTTGAAAAAGACATAACGGAAGGCAAAAAAACCATTCTTACTCCATCTCTTATTTTTATAGTTCTATCACCAGCAAGCATTGAAGTTAAGAAAAATAACCGTACTTATCAAGAGAAGAAAGGAATCGTATTTATAAAGAATGCAGAGTCTGGACCATATACCATACATGTAAAGGGTCATGAAACAGGAGCATATAAAATACTTATAGGTCAATTAGGAACAAGCAGAACAATCTGGCAACAGGTTGATGGATGGATTACACACATTGGTCAATTGGAGAAATATTCTCTTGTATTCGATGCTGAAAAACCCATAGAACAGCCTGTTGATATACTAGATAACCTTATAATATTTCTTAAAAAGCTCAATACCTCGGTTAACGATGCATATATTGGACAAGTAATTAATAATCTTGAAAAGTCAGGAACTGGAAAACAGTTAGGTACAAAACTTTTTGTTGTTCATAACAAGCTTATTCAAAGCATAGAAAAACAATCAGATTCTCAAATAAGAGCAAAATTGTTTACAGCACTGTCAAAAATTGAACTTTTACTGAGTAATAATGAATATAGATCACATGAAAATCAATCTTATACTCTACTCAACCTTCAATATTATAAACTGAAATTGCTTTTTGAGATAAAGCAAAAAAATTTAATATATGCAAAAAATAGCAAATATAATAAAACATATATTATTCAGCTAATAATGACTATTGAAGAAAAACTTAATAAAACTAAAATAGCTTTGAAAGATAAAAATTATTTATATGCTCGCATTCTTTTACTTTCGGCAGAGAAATTATTAAGCCATGTAAAATAAGAATAGTTCTTTGAGTATCAGTTCAGTGCTATCAATAAGCGTTTTGAGTGCCGTACAGGCTTACTACAGCGTCATTTGTTGACGAAGAAATCTAATAATCAGATTACGCAGAAGTCGTAGCTTCAAAAGCCTCCCTTTTCCACCTTGCAACTGCACATACGACCCCTCCTCTTCCTCTCTCAAACGAAAGAGTGCCGGCCCATAGGCCAAGTATTTCTCTGGCTCTCTCTAAACTTCCTTTCGTCGTAGTATTTCTAAGATCTGCAAGAAGTGCATCAAGCTCCTCATCCCCGTAGGCAACATTATCTTCAACGGTAATAATATATTCATCATTTTCATCATCATATATATAACGTACAGTGACCTGTATCTGCTCAGATGATCTTTTTTCGAGACTGGGCGTGGCAAGCTCTTCAGTCAGCTCTGCAACCAATGGATTATTGACAATGCTCTCAGTCTTCTCGCGACTATAGACTTCTACTGTACAATCCTGTCCCTCTGCTATGCGTCTCTTTAGTGCTTCTTCCATATGAGGAAGCCTTTCCTCAGGAGGCGACATAGCAAGAAGCGCCTCATCAACAAACGGCATATCAACTTCATGTGGGTTGTCATATACATCTTTATTCCAATGTGCGACAGCTACTATACGATTGTCAGGAGTGGCTATATATTCAAGACCGCCTCCCCATCTGGCAAGTGCAATTTTTACGCCTGCTGCAATTCCAATACCTCCCATTGCTAACCCCTCACATTTGTCCTGCAAGTCTCTGTTTATTTTATCCGAGTTCAGATTTTGAAGAATCTCGGCAATTCTTGTTGAATCATAATGTACATCGTCCTCAACTACAACATGATACTCATGAGTTTCAAGATCATATATGACTCCTGCTTTTACTGTGATATGATCATCTGGTTTTTCCAAACAGTTGACAACAAGCTCTTCAAAAACTAATCCAATTGTTGTCTCATCCTTAAACACTCCTGTTTCGGGATCAATCAAATCCAATGCTTGTTCGTCAAATGATAGCTCAAAATCTCTTTTAAGTTCATGTCCAACACTTATTTTTCGATATTTTTGCTCCAAACCGGGAGCTCTTGTACCGTTTTCAATATGGGATGTGGGTATGACGGGTCTTGTCTCAATAGCCGTAGGCATAAAGGATAATATTATAGCATGAAATTCGTGAATTAACTATAGGTTATTATTATCCTTATCATAGAGTAAGTTCCGCATTCACAACAAGCCGCTTTAAAGTGGTGCCGGGTGGCCAGCAGGTCATAAGGCTTATGGTTTTTTTGCTTCGCAGCTGGTGAAGATAGGTGAGGTCTGCCGGGTCTACATACTCATGTCCTGTCACTTGATACCTGTATTTTTCGCCTTTGTAAAAGACATAGATATCGTCCCCCGGCTCAAGCTTGGTCAGAAGATAAAAAACCGCATTATACCTATTTGCCTGATACCAGTTTGCAGCTGAGTGGGCAAAATAAAAGCTGTTGCCGGGCTCCCCAGGGAGCGATGTATCCCTGGCATGGGCCACTCCTTTGGTGAGCGCGACCTGATATTCTTTTTCATTGTAGGGACTTACGTTTGAGATGACTTTGGAGTTAGCTCCGATCTTGGGGATAACGATCGCAAATGCACTGTCAACAGGGTGGATAACAGCTGTTTTGGAAGTTTTTAAACGCGTCCTATATGAGATTTCCTGCACAGCAACAGGCGCATAGATCGTCAGAAGCATGAGTATGCTACCGATTATAAGCAGTCCGCCGCATATGATAAGTGCCCTGCTTATGATGCTTTCCTTATCGTTTCTGGGTTGTCGTATCTGTTTCTTTTTTCTTTTTGGCATATTGTATGAGACCATAAACTAAAGCCGCCAGTATCAGTATACCTCCTGCGGTCAACAATTTGTTCGCTTTCATCCAGGTGATTGCTGACACCATAGGATTGGCTCCTTTTTCCGTCTCCTCACCAAGGACTGCTCCTTCTTCGGTTTCTTCTGTCTCAGGTGCACTACCCCTCTCTTCCTCTGCGCCTTCAACCGTACCTTCAGTTGCGCCAGGCGCAACTGTCGCATTGGCAACCGGTATGGCTCCTCCACCTGTTGTTCCTCCACTTCCGGTTGTGGTTGTCGTGGTGGTTGTAGTTGTAGTCACGATTGTGACACTGTCACCCACTAATCCTGAACCATTATCTGCCGAGTCAAATGCACGCAGTACATAATAATATGTCTTAGCACAATCACCGACTACGTCATTATAAGTACCATTCTGATTTGAACCCATATAGATTGTCGTGCGTCTGCTACCGGCGTCAGCTGAAAATGAGGTATTGCTTTCTGAGCGGTAAATCTCAACACGTGTTGTCTTACCGCCATCGTCTGCAGTTCTCCAACTTATCTTATATTCACAATCGGAGACCTCTTCCTTACTATAATTGGTCGGTGTACCGGGACCATCAGTATTGTAATCTACTGTGATAGTCTCACTTGTTGCATTGTCTGAAGCGGTGTGAGCTGTTGCATAAAACTGGTATGTGCCTTTCTCATTTATCATGGATGATGTAAGAGGACACAATCCGCTGTTTCCACCTGCAGCAATTGCCAGATCTCCTCCGATCTGACTATACCCGGTTGATGGCTTTTTCATGAAACATCTGACTGTAATAGGCTGTATTTTGAGATCCATAGTGACAAACCCCAACGAAAAGTCATTTACTCTAGTCGGGCTTTTGGGCTGTTCAAGGCGTATAGTAAGGTAATCTATCCCGTTTGCAGCTGTAGTCCTTGCTCCAAAGGAAAAGAGTACAGAGATAATTACAGCCACGGCAATCATATGTTTTGCAAATGCAAAACTCCTTTTTTTCATGAGCCCAATACCCATACATACAAGTCCCATCATAGTCATAAGGATTGAAATGATAATCCATATATTTGGTGATCCGGTACCTGGCAACCCTGTGGAGGCACCAAGCACATCTCCTGACTCATTCACTTCTTTTTTTTCTTCTTTTTTTATATCAACTCCTGGCGAGTCCGCGTCGTTTTTGGCAAGTAGGACCTTTGTTCCAACAAAGTTTTCCACACCGTCAAATGTGCCTGGATCATCAGTACCTGAGTCAACCGCATCGGCAAGGATTGCATCAGGACTTTCAATATTACACCCTTCACCTTCAGTGGTCTGGCATCCATAGCCCCAAGCCAGATCTTTGTAAAGTCCGGGCTTCTGCGAACTGTCAATTGATGCAGTATAGACAAGCTCAAACTCATCACCCTTTTCCGCATCTCCCAGAAGCCAATCTCCAGGGGATGCATATGTGGGTTCGGGACAGGCAAACTGACTGCCGTTTCTATAACACTTCCAGCTACCCGGATTATATTTAAATCCTGCAGGAGGAAGGTCTGTCACAAACAAGTCGTGCACTGAATTCTCTGTGACTGTCAGAACCAGATGGTATTCTACATCGCTTCCCGCAGATGTGTTGTTTGGCCAGGTTGTGTTGTATTTGGATAAGGTCAATTCAGCAGGTATGTGCTGATTGCCTATCATGCATACTATGCTGTCACCAGCATTGACCTCAACAGGATATCCTGGAAGTTCTATATCTTGTGCAGAAACATCAGATACGATACCGTCAACAGGTGCATTTTCAAGACACCATGCATCGCCCTCTTTTGTCGGGTGGCCATTTTCTTTTCTCGGACCATCATATGGATAATCTTCTGTATGTCCCGCATGTCCTGGGTTGTCCATAGTGAGATACAGGGCGTTCCAACGGCCTGTACCTTCATTCCAGTGACAAAGACCAATGCTATTTGGGTCTTGTACAGGCTCACCTTCATATGTACAACTGATGCCAGTCTGCGTCCAACCTTCCTGCATTGTCTCACTTAAGTAATATGTATCAGGGATAAGATCACCAAAGTACGCTTCACCGGTAGCATCTGTCATCTGTGAATCTTGTCCAGTAAGGTTTATTTCCCAATTCGGTAAAGTCTCTTCACCTTCGTCTTGTGCTCCGTCACCATTAATGTCATTAAATTTGATGACTGTGATATCTCCGTATTGAATATTTCCAAACTGTAAACCGGTTCTATTACGGCCTGATCTGTCAATAACAGCACGCCAACAAACAGGTCCTTCTTCATCTTTGTTTGGCGAGTTGTTTATCACACGATTTGAACCACCAACAATCGGTCCTGTCTGTGTCCAACCAGTCTGATCTGTCAAAACTTCACAGGTGTAATAGGTGCCAAGCGTCATACCTTCAAATCTATATAGTCCGTTTGCGTTTGTCACAAGGCTATTGGTGCCATCATATAGATTCCACTCCGCATCATACAAACGGATGGTCCAGCCTGGAAGCCACGACTCACCAGTCTGTCTTGTACCATCCATATTCAAGTCTTCATATTTACGTCCCTGTATTGCACCTAATTCAAAATTACCAAAGTCTTTGTTTTCTATTGTTTGCCCAGGATTGACCGTGACTGTATGACAAACAGGTGTGCTTGTCTGAGTCCAACCAGTCTGCATTTGCTCACATATCTTAAGTTCTTGCCTTGTTGGAAGATTGTCAAATTCATAATAACCGCTATCATCAGTTATCTGATGCGGCTCAGGTCCTTGATCAAACTCGCCGTCATTGTCGCGGTCCCAAAAAATCGTCCATCCGGATAATCCTAGCTCATCCGTATCCCAATCACCATCACCATTCATATCATGATATTTGTGTCCGGTGACTGTACCCATAGCTTGTGCATTCAAAGCAACACAGTAATATGTAGCGCCATACTGTAAACCTGTTATCTGGTCATAATTGTCATATTTGTTTACGTCATTATGACAATACATCTCAGCACTTATATCATCTCCCGGACTTGCCTCAGGAGGATACGTATAAGGCACATAATCTGCTTTCAGATTCTCGCGTACCCATATGCCTGGTGCTCCTTCAAGATCCATGATCTTAGTCTCAGCCAGACCATTGGTGTCTGTTGAGCCAAATGTTTTCCAGTCATCATAATCAGTACCTGTAAAAGTATGAGTACCACAGTTAGTTGAACAGGTTGAAGATGTACCATCTGCCGGTCCAATATGTGTGCCGATCAGCTTGTCAACTCCGTCTGCACCAGTCTTATCAGCAAATCCATATTGAAAATCCCAACCTTGAGCTTTGTGACATCGTGGATTATCGGCTAAAAACTCATTTATTTTTGTTTCATTTATTGCCGAGCTATCTGACCAGTTTGGCAAATCCGATTCGTTTAGACACACGATCTTGTATGCTTTGATGGTCAACGGATTTGCAGTATTGGTGATTTCGGCTTCTGCAGTACCACGTGAAGAGACAGTCACAACATTTCCTGATCCTGTAACAAGCCATGCTCCACCTGGATCTGTCTCAGTCACCGTATAATCACCGGGTAGCAAATCAGTCCAGCTTAATATATCACCGTTATAATCAGCTGTCTGACAATTTCCAACTGGATAACTTGGTCCAGTTATACAAATCTGAAATTCCTTTTCAGTGTCAGGAGTTACTCCTGCCCAATCAACTATCTTTTTCACCTCCAAATTACCAGGAAGTCTGTCGTTTACTAAAGTGAAAGATTCTTGCGCTTCATCTATTGTTATTGATCCTTCACCGCTTACTTTTCTCCAATCTGCATGTAATATTTCCTGTAATGTATAGTCACCCATTGGAACATCTTTAAACGTGACACACCCATCAGTTCCTGTTACTCCTGCATAACCCTCGTAAATATTTACCGGTATGCTGCCGCTGTTGTCTCCATAATTATCATCAAGAATCTTGAATGAAAAAGACGTATCTGTATATCCGGGATAACCCAGAGTATATACATGATCTCCGGCAAGATAATCACTCCAGTTTCTTGCAGATCCGTTCACCATAACTCCCAACCATCCTGTATGTGGAGCAGGAAATGTATTGACATTTACCCATGGAACAAATTCTCCACCATAGACTGCATCACTTGGATGCCGCTTTGAGTAGTTGGCATCAGTATACTCAGCATTTGCTGTACCCGGTCTATATGTATAATATCCGCTTGCTTCAAGCACATAATCTCCTGCTGGGATTGTCTCGGATGCATAATCTGAACCATTCGGAAGAACCGTAACCGTATCCACGAGTTCGCCTTTCAATGCAACATTCCATCCCTCAAGTCTGTGTCCTAAAGTATCTTCTTTACATACAGTGACTGAAGCTTTTGGTATAGGTAATTCATAGGGTCGATTAGTAAATGTAAATGTATTGTTTGTACTTGAAACTGACTCAGGATACTGTGGTCCGGATACCATCTGGTATCCTGTCTGCGGTACTTCATTCATGTAATAAGATCCGTCTGATACATCGGCAAATGTTGCACATCCGTCAGTGACCGTTGTCTCAACTCTTTGATCGGTAAGTCTGTACAAAGAAACTATCAGACTTCCCCGGTTGTCATCATACCAACCTGTGTAACTTTCATTTCCAATCGGGAAATCCCAAAGTTTTATATTCAAAGAGGTACCCGTTGTTTGATAAACCGTAGTATAGGTGTGGGATGAACTGTCATATGCTCCCCAAAAGCTTGGGAAATCAATAAGAGCAGTCGGTTTGCCATCAACAACAAATTTTATGATTCTTGGGTCATAAATACCTGTATTTACCGGATCAAGATTGCCCACGTTTACACCAGCAGCACTATAAAATGCATCTCTTGTTTCAATATTGCCATTATTCCACGTTCCAGAAACCTCAATCTGATAATAATCACCAGTGGTAAGAGATGGTATAGTAATCCCAGATGGATTACCCGTATCAAGGGAGTATGTATTGACAAGCTCCCGACCTGACAAAATCATATCCCAACCTTGCGCAGGTTGATTGTCTATGGTTTTGCATAATTTGACTTCAGTTGTTGGCTCAGGTTCCTCACAAACCTGCTCAGTTGCGTCAACTGCGTCAAGATCATACCCGTCTGCTGTCCCAATATGCCTTGAATCGTTGGTTGTGTCAGTGATTTTAACGAATTTAATCCAATCAAGACCAGTACCATTGAGATCTTTGTATGCAATACCATTTCCACCGGCTTTATTATCAACCTCTCCTAGATTTACCCAATTAATACCATCTTTACTTACTTCAATTAATGCTTTTTCAATGGGATAAGACGGTCTGCCATTTGCGACTTCATGGAAGGACAGATCGTTGGAGTTTGGCTTATCTACAACATAACCGGCAAATGAGACTATTATGCTTCCGCCATACCCTAAGGAGAAAAATAAACCATCGTTAACTCCTAAAGCTCTTGATGGATCTGTTCTCAGAGGATCTGTTATGGTGTTTCCATTTTTTAGTTTCCCCTGATTTGCAGTCTCAATCTTTCCTGCCCAAGCTGCGCCTTCAACACAGGGAACTACAACAGGACCTAAACATTTTACGCTTATGTTGTCCAAAAACATTCCTTCTGAGTTTGGTGTACCTATATCGGTAAATTGAATTCTGGTCTTATTTGTCTCTGCTTTTAAGGTATACTTCTTTTCAGTCCAAGAGGTATTTGTGCTTCCTGCCTGAGAAAAAGATTCTTTATCATCTCCTGCCCAACTAAACTTCATTGAATTATTTGTTGCATCCGCACCTGGACGTGGTGAGTAAGAAAAAATCACTTCATACTCGACTCCGGGAATTGTTGCAAGATCTTGCCATATGGCTGTTGAAGCAGGTTCACCTGAGATATCAGCGTCAGGACCAAACCAGTCACTATCAAGCTCTGCATATTGTGACCCGGATTTTGGAATCCAGCTGTTTACACCGTTATGCAACTCAATATATGAATTCTCAGGTCTATCATAGTCATTCCAGGATGGGGGAACGTTATACCAATCTGATGACCAACCCAAATTTGCTGTAAATTTATTGAATATATCCCAACCCTTAGAATTAACAACATCGGGATTTTCAAAATCTCCATTTACCATCATATTCACATCAGGAAGACAAACTGCATTTAGCACACAATCATTTGTACAATAGTCTGTATTATCCTGATTTCCGTCATCGCACTCTTCGCTTTCCTGATTTACTGACCCATCTCCGCAGCGTGCGCTTATTGGTTTGCATCCATTTTCCAGAATTGCCTCACCATTTGTATCCCAATTCAACCCCGGATATTCACATGTTTCATAAGTAAATGGCGGGATGATATCGTGTGGATCTAATCCATGACCGTTTACATCTTCACACTTACTGATTGAATTAATGGCAACTTCAATAAGATTGTATGGATTTGTTTGTGAAGAGGTTGAATGACAAATAATCACTTTAAACGGACTATCAGTAAACGTAGTCTCTGCAACCAAGACTCCATCCTTATCCTTTACCTCCACCTTATAATTTGGCCTGTAATTGCCGTCCAGCTGATATTCGTAGGTAAACATACCATCGAAAGATGCGGTAACCGTGCCTGTATGCGTGACAGTAGGCTCATCTGATGAGCTTATCACTATTGTATATATATAGTCCGGTATAAAATTCTTGCCAGATACCACCACTTTTTCAGTCGGCGCATAGTCCCCTTTGTCAGTCCAGATTGCAGGATCTACATATGCCTGTGCATCAGTTTCAACGAGAGTTGCCATTACTATCTCATCACCATTTGTGCTACCAAGGGCAATTGTTGGCTCCACGGTTGCGGTCGGCGTGACGCTCGTAAATAGTCCTTCATCAAGTATGTCTCCGTCTTCGACGATAGTGGGAGTTGGCTCCTGTGTTGGGACAGGGGTTTGGGTGGGCATCTCAACTCCCTTTAAAAGCCAATATTCCTCTTCATCCGTAAAATCCGCAAGATCTGCCGTATCAAGTCGCTTGAAGTCAACAGTGTCACTATCCTTTATCTCAAACCATACAGATTCTGACCAACTGTTGTCTTTAATCTCGATTTTCAGGATACCGCGGGGTACGCTGTGTCCAACGCATGCGCCTTCTGAGGAGCAGGTCTTTGCATCCACTTCTGTATCAAAATCTTCATCTTTTATCTCCACTTTGTCATGAGCATTCTCAAGCTGCTCAGGATTAACGGATGCATCATTTTTATACACAAGCTGATATTCGACTTCACCTGATCTGATGCTGTTTTCTAAGGTATTTAATTCGAATTTAAAAGCCCCTTTATCTTTGCTATAAGATACTTTAGTGCGCAGTGGTTCTGAGGAAAATGCTTTTTGAGGCACCATGTAGATGAAGGGAGTGAAGCTTTGTAAAAGAAGGGAAAGTGAAGAAATCACCGAAACCACACGCTGAGTCAGGGTGTATTTCATGTAAGATGATAAAAATTGATAAAAGAGATAATCATACAGCTATATTTCAGATATATTAACAAATAATTATAGTTCACGCAACAGTATTTGATTTGATGCTCCATAGCCTCACTAGGTCATAATTCTTTTTTACACAACTGATATGTATAAAGACGTCCTATAATATATCAAAAAAGAGTATAGAGAATGATTACTTTGCCGGATGTTACAAAAACCATCATGCGTTTTTTTGAAAGACAGCACTTGAGTGATGAGATTTTACGGAGGAATTTTTTAAAGAAAGATTTTTCCATCAAGCTAAATTCTACCACAAATCTTGTAAATTCATGTGATTTTCATCACAGGAAAGTATTGGATATTATTGTAAAAGCAGGGCCTCCATAAGACCTTTCATGTTTTTTATGTAAAGCAGTCCTTTTTTCTTCTCTATAATCCCTTTTTTTGTCAGCCTCTCCATCTCACGGCTGACGGTCTCCCGTGACAGGCCTACAAAGGAAGCGATATGTTTATGGGTCAAACTGAACTGGATCACGCGATGGCCGTTTACATTCTCCCCAAACCGTCTGTTGAATGCAACTAGCGCCATCAGTACTTTGTTTTGTGCATGTCCTGAAAGAAGAGACTCGATATTTGTCAGCAAAGTATCAAGACCGCGGCTCAAACGCTTTGAGAAATCATACAGGATGTCATTATTTGTTTTCAAAAACAAAATCAGATCCTGTTTGGGAACTTTTATGATTTGACTTGATACTATCGTCTCAAAATAGCAATGATTGGGTATTTCGCTTAGTACATGCACAAGCGGAATACAGCTGTATGGCTTGAATATGTTGAGAAGTATTTCCTCACCGCGGGACGAAATGGCATATTGTTTTATATAGCCTGATAACAAAAAATAAACAAATGGAGGGATGTCTTCATCAGCTCTCAGAATCACTTCTTTAGCTTTGTACCTAATAGGTTTGTAGTTTTGAAAAAAAAGGTCAAGCTTCGTTTTTATGGCCTGATCCATATGTCTTTTAATATTATCAGTTAAAGACAATATAAATTGTGATAAATGTCACTTAAAAAAGTGACCTACATCACTGCATATTTTCCTGATCCCATTATAATTGAACAGGAATTTAAAAGTTTTGTATTGGGTGGATGAAAAAAATACTGCTCATATGCTTTTCAGCTTTCCTTCTATTGGGATCAGCGTACAGCTGTTTTGCTGTAACAGATAGCAAAACCAATATAGTAAAAAACACAGATTCACATCAGACATCAGTTGATGAAAACCAGATTGAGATGGAGGATTCTGTGCAGGTTGGATTCTTAAGACTTTTTGGGTTTTCCCTTCTTTTGTTTTGGATAATATTTGTACTGAAGCAAAAACAATCAGTATTCCGCGTCAAACAACCGCATAAACATTGACAGTGGATCCAACAGGACTTGAACCTGTGACCTTTGCAACCTGCTTGCCGAAACTGATAGTGGCCGATGAGGGACTTGAACCCCCAACTTCTGCAATGTGAATGCAGCGCTCTAACCAATTGAGCTAATCGGCCAGTTTAAAACTGCCTACATATTTTCCGAAACGCCCTGCCTGCCGGCAGGCAGGTCTAGCCAACTGAGCTATGGATCCTTCCTGCTTTCTATTGTAATGGGACTTCTTGTTTTTTTCAATGTTTTTGATTACAATGATTTCCTATGATGTATGTACTTAAAGGAATATTGGATTTTGTAATGGATATACTGGAGACCGTGGTTTTTATTGGATCGCTTTTTATCGTCGTATATCTTTTTGTAATGCAGCCTAATCAGGTAAAAGGCGCATCCATGGATCCATCTTTCAACTCCGGAGATTATATTTTTACGAGTAAAGTCACATATAAATTCCGGGATTATCAAAGGGGGGATGTCATAGTATTCCGATCACCCAAAAACCCTGATATCGAATATATCAAACGCATTATTGGTTTACCGGGAGACCGGGTGATGATAAAAGACAGTGAAGTATATGTAAACGGTATCATGCTTGAGGAACATTATATTGCGGAAAAAACCAATCTATGGGAAGGCGGTTTTTCAAAAGAAGGGGAGGAAACCATCGTGCCGGACAATGAGTTTTTTGTAATGGGAGATAATCGTCCGCGTTCATCTGACTCACGCGAATTTGGGACTGTTCCGGAATCAGGCATCATCGGCCAAGTGTTTTACCGGTATTTTCCTTCAAATAAAATAGGACCTATTGAAAATCCTTTGCCTGCCGATATCAGAAGTATGAGGATAAGATATGACGTAGTTTTATGTTGATTCCAGCTTCTTAAGAAGTAAGCGCAGGATTTGTGATGTTTGCTCAAGCCCGCCCTTAATTTCAAGGATACATCTGCTTTTTATGCGTGTTTGGATGATCTTGAGATGTGTTCCCGGAAAGAGTTCTTCGATCTGTTTTGCAGATGTTTGAATTTCTTCTTTTTGGATATGACTGCCAGAGGACTTGATCTGATAAAGCATCTCACGTACCAGCTCCTCAGTCTCTGCAACAGTCATGTTGTTCGATAAAACCTTTTCATAAGCATCCATGATATCTTTTTCGTTGTGCAGGCGCGATATGATAAATAAGTGACTGATTGATATAAGACGCGAATAGTAGCCGTCAACTATCATATCGCTTAACTTATTCAACCGAAGTATATGGCATATGTATGACTCTTTCATACCAAGATATCGGCTCAAGTCCTTGATTCTCATGTCTTTATCAACAGTCAGGAAACGCAAAAGCTTGGCTTTTGTTATGAAGTTTTCCTCCTTTTTAAACTCTTCTATGACCTTCTCAATCTCTGGGTTCATAGCCAAATTGTAGCATAATCGGCTTTATTTTACGTATACGTAGCGTTTTTCGTGATGAAGTTTGAATGCAACAATGCCTTTTTTGAGCGCAATTATGGTAAAATCACGGGAAAGCATAGTGCCTGCACCTGCGTGAAACTTGGTACCTTTTTGCCGTATGATAACATTACCCGGTATGACGGTCTCCCCTCCGAATTTTTTGATTCCGCGCATTTTTGGTTTTGAGTCGCGGTTTCCTTTTACAGCGCGCTGCGCTTTTGTATGTGCCATAGTTAGATTTTGGTAATCTGTATTTTTGTCAAACGGGACCTGAATCCGGTTACCCTTCTGTATCTGACTTTTGACTTGAATTTTGCAATCCTCAGCTTTTCTCCTTTGACATGCTCTATGACTTTTGCCTGTGTTTTGTGAGACAGAAGCGGTGCGCCAATATCTATAGCGCCATCATCTTCAAATACAGCGAGCGTCTCAAGCTCAACGGTTTCTGTTTCTTTTTGGGGCATCTGGTCAACTACAAGAAAGTCGTTTTCCTTTGCAACGTATTGTTTTCCGCCTGTTTTTACCACGGCAAACTTAGTCATAAGCTGTTAGTATATAGGAAATAGGTATAAAAATCAATGCGATTTTTTATCCATTCTCCAAACTCAGTTTATAAAAACCGGACATCCTCTTGCCTCATCCATATGGATACTCAAGTCAAGCGACTCCCCTTGCACTGCAACAAATCTCAACTCCTCCCCTTCTTTAAAAAGAGCGGCATCGGCAACAGATAACGGTATATTTGTTGCATCGCCTGGAAACTCAGCCAAAGTCAAAAGAGTAAAAGAACCGGTACTTAAAACATAAATTTGTACAGTGCGGTCATCTGAAAAACCGGTCCCGTCATTTAAAAAAAGCTCAACGGTTTTTTTATCCAGGCTTTTTTGCGGAGCTAGACATCTGGCAATTGGCATCGCTGAAGATTTTGTAACGCTTCTATTTTTATCGGCAATTGTAGGGTATACAGTACCTGATACCGGCACTTCACTCTTACGTTCAACTATCAATAATGAAATTAATATAATGATAGGAATACTGAATATCAAAAAATATTGAATACGCCTGTCAATCTGTGTTTTCATAGATCTACGCTTTCCATAATGCTACTTTATACCTTTTTGTTTGTCAATTATCAGGGGATTATGGCAAATCCGATCATAAGAGCAACCAACATGGATCCGCCATATGATATAAAAGGAAGTGCGATGCCGGCAATGGGAAGAAGCCCCAAGTTCATACCAACATTAACCAGTACCTGGAAAAAAATAAGGGACATAAAACCAAGCAAAAAAAGGAATATAAATCTGCCATTTTCATCATCCTTGAAAACAAACTTATGCGCCCGCTTGCCTAAAAGAAAAAGTATTACCGCAAATAAGAACAAAGTTACAAAGCCCCCCAAAAATCCAAACTGCTCAACAAGTGAGGAAAAAGCAAAATCAGTCCTGTTTTCCGGTAGAAAATAAAGTCTTGATTGAGTTCCAAGTCCGAGTCCCCGTCCGAATAACTTTCCGGACCCTACAGTAATAATTGCCTGGATCATATTATAGGCGTTTTCCTGATCGTTTTGATGTGCTTCCACAAAGCTGATTATCCTGTTTTTTTGATAGTCCTTCATAAAAAACCAGCTAAAAGGCAATATAAGTGCGATAAGACCGATAAGGGTCATTACTTGTTTTTTTGAGATTGAGGAAAAAAGCAACATAGTAAAGAAAATATATGTGTATACCGATGCATTCCCAAGATCAGGCTGCTTGAAAATGATAAATGCGGGAACTACAAAATAAAACAGTGAAAGGACAAGGCTCAAAAAATCATTGCTCCTTCGCGGCAGCTTTGCAAAAAAATCTGCAAAAAACAGGATAAAGAAAATCTTAAAAAACTCGCTTGCCTGAAATCTGAAAAAAATCAGATCAATCCATCTTTTTGATCCTTTTACCTCAACCCCGATAATATAGGTAACCAACAGGATAATGATAAAAAGCCAATATACGATCAGTATGTTTGAACGAAAAAATTTCCATCCAATTTTCTTAAAGATGAAAAAAAGAACCAAACCCATTGCGAAATTCATAAGCATGGTATATCCCAAAGAAGGCCGTATACCAAACAAATTGAAAAAACCAAATAAAAATAAAAAGAAGCAAGGGATAAGTATGGGTATCATACGGAAACAGAAAGCACCGGCCCGATTTTTATATGTTTTGCCAATACTTTTTGTTTGATAAGTTCAGTCTGTTTTGCAAAATCCTCAGGTATGACAAGCTCAATCATATCATGAGGTTTGAGCGCCATTTCTTTTCTTTTGGTCTGTATCTGACGAATAAGTTCTCTCAGCTTTCCTTCATATACAAGTTCGGTGGTCAAATCTGTATCATAGAGTGCATGTATCTTATCTTCTTTGGCTGTGGTAAATACAACACGCTTAACATTGAGCTCCTCACGCAGGAGACGTTCGTACTCGGGAATATACGGTGATATGCTGAATTTTTTTTGTGCTGGAAGATTTATGTTTACGCGTGAAAGCGGCTGTCTGACTTTTATCCTGATTTCTTTGCGCGTACGCTGTCCTGCTTCAACTATCTCACGAACGAGTGCCATATCCGCAAAAAACTTCTCGTACATAGGACCCTTGTTCGCTGCAACAGGCCATGACGCAAGATGCACTGACTCAGCTTTTGTCAGATTGGTATACATGATCTCACTAATAAAGGGAAGTATGGGAGAAATGATGATAGACAGATTTACCAGTACATGGTAAAGAGTTTGATAAAAATGTGTTTTGTCGTTTTGATCTTCGGAGTTGACCCATACCCGGTCTCGGCTGCGTCTTATATACCATGTGGAGACATCAGACACAAACTTTTCTATTTCTTGAGCTGCGTCTTTTGCATTGAAAGCCCTTAACGACTTTTCAGTAAAATCATTAAGCCACAACATCCTTTGCAGAATCCATGTATCAAGTATGTTTTTTGATTCATAGCTCATCGTATCTTTTGTTGGCTTCCATTTGTCAAGACGAGCGTATTCGATAAAGAATTTATAGATGTTCCAAAGCATAAGATAAAACTGGCGTCTCACCTCATCAGCCTTTTTATATCCGAAAAGCATATTGTCCGCAGGGCTGTGTTTGACAAACATCCACCTCATCACATCAACTCCTATCTTGTCCGCTCCTTCATTGAATTCAACCATGTTGCCCCAACTTTTGTGCATCGCACGGCCGTCTTCACCAAGCATGGTCGCATATCCTAAAACTCTTTTGAAGGGATTGGTGTTTTCCAAAACCGAAGACATGGCAATCATAGCATAAAACCAGTTCTTAAACTGACCCGGAAAAGACTCGGTTATAAAATCCGCAGGAAACCACTGCCGCCATTTGTCCCGGTCGGAAAAATACAAAGGTTCGCCTTGATTGTTTTCCATGATGGTAGAATACGGGACGATACCCGCATCAAGCCAGGGATTTCCCACATCCTCAATCCGTTTACTTGACTCTCCGCACACTTGACATTTGATTACAACCTCATCAATATAAGGTTTATGCGGTGTGTGTCCTTCAAACTTCTGCCATCCGGAAACTGATCTTTCTTTCAACTCCTGTCTTGAACCTATCACTTCAAAATGATTGCATGATGCACATTCATATATTGGCAAAGCAAGCCCCCAGTACCGGTTTTTCTTACTTATCAGCCAATCATGCATATTCTTTAACCAGTCAAGCTCGCGTTCAAGTCCAAATTCCGGCATCCACGTAATTTTTTTTGCAACGTCTATCATCCTCTCCCTGAGTGTTGCATTTGTTTTGGATTTTGAGTTTTGGATTTTGGATTTTGCATCCATCTTGATATACCACTCATCTGCCACTTTCCATACAAGTTCAGCCTTACATCTCCAGCATGCAGGATAACGGTGTTTGTATCTGAATATCGCAAATACGCATTCTTTTCCTTTTGCATCCTCCTCTTTCAGATAATCAAGGATAATCTCCGGATGTTTTTTGGCATTTTTTCCTGACAAAAATCCAAGACCGGGAAGATAGTCCGCGTTATCTGCAATAACAGGTATCATGGGAAGCCCCAGTTTTTTCCCGAGCTGAAAGTCTTCAGTGCCTGCGCTAACTGCCGTATGCACCAGTCCAGTCCCTTCAGTTACTGAAATCGGCATGATAAACGGATCTGTCGGTATAACCCTATGAAACGTATCGGTATTTTTTTTTGCAACATCTGCAACAGCGGGAAGATGATCAAACGGAGCCTCATACTGTAAACCAACTAAGTCTTTGCCGAGGGCAGTCCTTATAATCCTTTTATAATCTTTTTTAAAAACCTGCCCTACCAGCTCCTTCGCAACCCAGTATACGTTACCTGTCATTCCCTCAACAAGCGCATACTCTATTGTCTCATCAACCGCAATTGCGATGTTTGCAGGTATTGTCCATGGTGTTGTCGTCCACACCAACAGGTATTCATTAGGAATTTTTAATTTTTGCCCTTTATTTTTGATCTTTAACGTTTGATTTTTTACCTTAAATTCTAAAATTATAGATTCATGCACTACTTCCTTGTAATCCTCGGTCAACATCTCGTGTTGGGATATTGCCGTCTCGCAACGGGGGCACCAAGGCACTGATTCATGACCTTTATATATCCAGCCGTGTTCATGGCATGTTTTGAGAAAATGCCAGATCATATAGTTATTTTGATCACTCATGGTATAGTAGGAGTTGTCCCAATCCGCAAAATAACCGAGACGTTTGGATTGTTCGGTTTGAATGGCTGAATATTTATACACTCGTTCTTTGCAAAGCTCCACAAACTTGGCGATGGATGCATTTTTATCTCCGGGAACAAGGTTCTCAATGTCTTTTTTACTGCGAAGCTTTAGTTCTTTTTCAACTTCAACCTCAACCCATAACCCCTGGCAATCAAATCCGTTTTGAAATCGTTGCCGGTATCCGAGTAGGTTAAAAAAACGTGGCCACAAGTCCTTATATGTCCTTCCCCATGCATGGTGGGCGCCCATTGGATTGTTTGCGGTTATTGGTCCGTCAAGAAAGGAGAATGTTTTTTTGGCTTTGTTGTTTTTATCAAGATATTTTTTCACTATGCCTTTCCCATACCAATGGGCAAGAAGATTTCGTTCAAGCTCAGGAAAGTCCGGATTTGATGGTACAGGATTAAACATAGGAATACCGTTTATTGTAGCAAGAAGACAAAAAGAATGCAATTATGCGTGTGCCGGTACTAAAAAGGTTTCCGGAGTTATTAGGAGACCAGGCTCAAGAGGTGCATAAAGCCATCTCTCAACTGTTGCTACTCCATCAATTGCTTCTGGAAAAACTCCATGTTCAACTAAATACTGAACTGCAGCAGGATCTTGATTTACATAAGTAAGAACATCACCGTGTCTATTATGTGGATAAGCGAAGAGTCTTGTTGGCCTTAAAACTGAGCCTGGACCTGCAAAAACTTCGCCGCTTTCTGGCTCATAATCTACTCCTAAACGTGAGTAATTTATACCAGGTTGTCCGGCAAATATATCAGTACATATGTGATCATGCACTCCAGCCTCAACAACTGAAGACGGAACTAAAAGATGAATAGCAGATTGAAGGTTGTCCTCACCTCGTAAATCACGAGCTTCTGTTGGCTTTCCGTCAACAACAAAAGAAGTTCTAGGGGATATATATCTTTTTCTATTTTCAAGCCAAACGATTTCTCCATCTCGATTTATTAAGACTTGTCCTGCTTCCATATCATAACGATTCTTTCGACCCTCTGGATCTGTTTCTTTTGCTATATGAACCTTTGTTCCATCTAGTGGTTGACTATGCCTGCCTTCAATTAATGTAATTATTAAATGTTCACTGCCTCTTCTGGACCTCGTTATTGTTTCAGAAACAACGTTTCCACCCATATCATGTATATGCACTGCATCATATAGTGCCTGACCTAGTTGGGGGGGTCTAAAGGGATATCCTAAAGTAGTTAAATAGTGATGGAACTCATTCCGTCGTCTGTGATCTTCGCTTTTAGAAGACATAGAATATAATTCTAGCATAAAAAAACTATAAGTCAAGAAAATATCCCGCTGTAACAGTCTATCCCAGGTTAAATTGCAGTGTAGAAGCATTTTATGCTTACTTCTTCCTCAAAAAAGCAGGGACGTCAAAGGCGTCGTTTTCTTCAAGAAGTTCATCTTCATCCATATCTGGTTTTTGATCTGCTTTTTCTGTTTGGTTTTTTTCATCATCCATGGAAAGTATATCATCATCTTTCTGTATCTGGTCGGAGTTGGTTTCCTTTTTAAAACGAAAGAGTTTTACCCGTTGATCATCAAACTTTGTAGCAATAAGCGTAACTTTGATCGTATCCATCATTTTGTCATCAATAACAGCTCCAAATATGATATCCGCATCAGGGTCTACGGTCTTAGTGATGATTGTTGCCGCCTCATCAATCTCATTCATTGTCATATCAGGTCCTCCGACGATATTCATAAGAACCCCGCGTGCCCCGTCAATTGATGCATCAAGAAGAGGAGATGATATTGCTTGTTTTATCGCAGCTAACGCCCGTTTGTCTCCGGTCCCGAGCCCAATTCCCATAAGAGCAGTTCCTGCACTGTTCATGATGGTGCGGACATCCGCAAAATCGACGTTGATAAGACCGGGTACGGTAATAAGCTCTGCTATACCCTTGACGCCCTGATGGAGAACGGAGTCAATCCTTCTGAATGCTTCAATTATCGGTGTTTTTTTATCAACAACCTGCAATATCCGCTGGTTAGGGACAATAATAAGAGTGTCTACCTTTTCCTTAAGATTCATTGTTCCCTGATCAGCGGTCAATTTTCTTTTGGTACCTTCAAAATCAAAGGGTTTTGTGACAACAGCAACGGTCAGCGCACCGGTTTCCTTGGCAATCTCAGCAATGATAGGTGAGGCGCCTGTTCCGGTTCCCCCTCCTTCTCCTGCTGTTATAAAAACCATGTCTGCCCCGGACAACTCATCTTTGATACGCTCGCGAGACTCTTCGGCAGCTTGCCTTCCTACCTCAGGATCTCCTCCTGACCCTAATCCTTTTGTAAGATTTTCGCCTATCTGTATTTTTATTGCAGATTTATTGTGCAAAAGAGCCTGTGAATCTGTATTCACTGCAACAAACTCAACCCCGGCTATCCCCCCCTCGACAATCATAGATGATAGAGCATTACCGCCTCCTCCTCCTACGCCCACTACTTTTATTCGGGCTGCTTGACCTGCTTTTGGTTTGATTAACATAAAACTACATTTTATGGGATAAACTGTTTAAAAAAATCCTTGACTTTCCCGACCGAACTACCCACCGAAAAATCTTTCAATATTCTATTAAAGTTCTTGAATCCTTCTTCTTTGGTGATTATATTTTTAATTCCGTATAAAATCAAGCCGACCGTTGTCGAAAACTCAGGTTCGATAACTTCATCAATAAGACCGGTTATCTTACCCGGCGTCCCCACACGTACCGGGAACCCAACAACCTTGCGTCCCATCTCAAGAATGCCCACAGTCAACGCTCCTCCACCTGTTATGACAAGACCCGATGGTATTTGTTCGATAAAGTTGCTTTTTACGATCTCATCACTTACAAGCTTATAGATCTCTTCAAGTCGCGGACCTATAATACCGTCAATAAGAAGTTTTACATCAAGCTTTTCTATATGTTCAGACAAATGCAGTTCATTGAGATTCAGTTCCTCAAGTTTTTTTTTGGTTTTATCCTGTCGATGATCAAGTTTTTTGCTGAGATATAATTTTATTTTTTCGGCAGAGTCAAGCGATACGCGAAGACCGACTGCTATGTCGTTTGTTATGTGTTTTGCACCGACCGGAATAGATGATGAATAAGACAAGGATCCGTCAATGTAAAGGGCGATGTCTGTCTTTCCTCCTCCGATATCCACACACACTACCCCGAGTTCTTTTTCCGTGTCAGTCAGCACTGCCTCAGATGAGGCAAGTCCTGCAAAAATAAATCCCGTATTTTCTACTCCGATATTCTCCATGCACCTGTCAATATTTCTCAGGTTCGTATGAGATGCGGTAATAATATGTGTTTCAACTTCAAGCCGAACACCACTCATACCGATCGGATTTTTTATCCCCTCCTGACCGTCAACCACAAAATCACGGGGTGATACCTCGATAATTTGGCGGGTAGTGGAAAGAGAAATTGCACGTGCAGCCTCAACAACCCGGTTAATGTCGCTTTCTGCAATCTCTCCGCGTGTATCTGCAACAGCTACAACTCCGCGTGAGTTCAAAGAAGAGATATGCGGGCCTCCAACCGAAACAAGGGCCCGGTGAATCTTTTGTCCGGCCATCCGCTCCGCCTTTTCGATGCTTTGCTCCACAGATGAAGTTACCTTGTCAATATCCACGATCATACCCTTCTTTACCCCACGCGATGGAGTGGAGTTAAATCCGATGATACGCAGCTCATCATCCTCTTTTGATTCGATTCCGACAATAGTTGCAATTTTGGAGCTTCCGATATCAATTGCTGTTATTAGTTGGTCTGCCATATTACTGGATAAGTTCTAAAATCGGTCTGTTGTAACGCAGATCCAATTTAGAAAAATCATCTCCCTGTATACGGAATTGATGTAAAATTTGCTCTAACTGATACAGCTGGGAATCCTGATCCTTCTCTGACGAAAATATTATAGCTTTTTTGTCTATATACAATCCTATCACATCAACTCCATCAATATCAATAGTATTAGCGCGGATTCCCAGTTGCCTGCATCTTTCCGATATGTAAAGTGCCTTTAACAAATCGCTTCGGTTTAGATTATCACCCCTCTGATATGAATCATATCCGAACTTCTGAAAATAGGTTATGACAGGTAAGGAGTGCATATCTTTTGATTTTACTTTTTCTAGAATCTTTGCCTGCTTTGACATGACAAAAAAACCCTGATCTGCTTTCAAATACGCAACCGGTTTATCAAGCACTATGTACAGCTTAATGGTTTGAGGATAAAGTTTGGTTATTGTGACTGTTTCAAACAAGGGATTGATCCTTTTAATATAGTCGCTTGTTTTATTTTCAGAAAGAAAAAACATACGGCTTTTTTTGATGCTTTCCAATCCATAAATTGGTACTTCACTACCTACTCCAATTATCTGAATATGTGTAACCCTCAACCAAGAATCAATATAGTACAAAGAAAATAAAAAAAGTAAAACTGTAATGACTGCCGTCAACAAATGACTACTTTTTATTGTGGATTTCCCGGATGATGATTTCTGCTGCATTTTGCCGTATTTGCAATGGTAATGATTTGAAATTGCGTCTGTATGTTTGTAAATTTGAACTTACTCTTCGAATAAGCTCAAGAAGCGCCTTGCTGTTTTTCTTTTGCTCAAAAATTTCACCAATACGGTAATTTTGAAAAAAATCTGCGTGATATTGTTGTTCTTTATTTGCGGACCAGGGAAGCGGTATAAATATTGCGGGCTTTTTCAGATGAATGAGCTCAAAAAACGTATTTGCTCCGGCTCGTCCAATAACAAGATCTGCCATCTCATACACATAACCTATCTGGTCATTATAAAAATGCTGACAAATATAGTAATTTTCCCGTTTATCTGAAGGAAGTTTTCTTCTCTGTCGCATTAACCGTTCGTAATCGTGGTATTGCTTTACATTCCCTGTTTGATGGATGACAATAAAATCATCAAGCAATTCTCCTACAATTTGCATGATATGGTTATTTATGGCATGGGATCCAAGCGAACCTCCGGTTATATATATCACGGGTTTTGTTTTTTTGATTTCAAACGGTTTTTTTTGGATTTGCATGACCGAACTGCGAATCGGGTTTCCCGACATGATTGCACGTTTTCCTGAAAAGTACTTGCGGACTTCTGGAAATGAATAAAAAACTGTTTTGCAAAACAATGCTATCAGTCGATTTGCAAGACCTGGTTTTATTGTTTGTTCATGTGTATAAACCGCAATTCCAATTAGCCATCCCGCAACAGCAACAGGCACGGCAATATAACCTCCAAAGGAAAGAATCGCGTCCGGTCTTTCGTTTCTTAAAATACTCAAAGCATGGAGAAATCCAAAAGGAACTTTAAGTATATTTTTTATACTGCCAAAACTGAGTGACCGATTGATCCTGCCGGTTGTCAGGGAAATAAAGGGGATATTTCTTTTTACGACTTCCTTGTACTCCAAGGAAAATGCGCTTTCGCTGTCAAGGCTGTATTTTCTCCCGACAAAAACAAGGGTGGTTTTGTCTTTATACTCCGGAACCATAAGCCCATCAATGACGGCAAGGGCCGGCGTCAGATGACCGCCTGTCATAAGTATTTTCATATCATTTATTATACGACTTTTATTTTTCTGGCAATACTCAACACAACACCCATCAAAGAAAAAGACAAAAGAAGATTTGAACCACCATAGGAGATAAAAGGAAGCGGTACACCGGTAAGCGGTATTATGTGGACCATGCTTGCCAAATTGATTATTGTCTGGACACCAAAAAATGCAAAAATACCACCTGCTAAAAGTCTTCCGAATCTGTCAGGGGCTTTTTCAGAAACGCGGAATATATATATGATAAGGAATGCAAAAATTGATATAAGGATTAAACTACCTACAAACCCAACTTCCTCTCCTATGATTGCAAATATTGAATCTGTATGGGCTTCAGGTAAATACAGATGTTTTTGTTTTGATGCACCCAATCCCTGGCCAAAAATTCCTCCGTTTGAAAGTGAAATCAGGATTTGGTTAATATGATAGGTTAATCCCAATGGATCGAGTGAGGGATCAAAAAAAGCAAGAAGCCTTCTCATCCGGTATTGAGATGTTTTAGCTAATATGAAAAAAGAAACCGCTGAAAACGGTATAAGCACAAAAAGATACTGAAGGTCTATTCCTGCTAAAAAATATATAACGATGCTCAGGGAAAATATAACAATTGCAGTTCCCATATCAGGTTGAAGTATAATTAAAAACATAAGAAGCGACAAAAGGATAATAAACGAAAAAAAGCGCTTCCTCTCTTTTGTAATAAACCATGATGAAAGATACACAATTGAAGTAAATTTTGCCATCTCACTCGGTTGAAAACCAAAAAGCCAACGCCGAGCACCGTTTACCTTGGTACCGATTCCCGGTATAAGTACAAGAAAAAGCAAACCAATCGTGGTGAGCATCAGAAAAAAAGCACCATAGTACAATTTATGATAGTCAATAAACGAAAGAGTCAGCATGATGGTGATACCCAAACCAAGCCACATTGCCTGAGTTTTAAAATATCTGAAGCTATCATGATACTCTCCGTAACTTTTTACATAGGAGGCTTCAAAAACAAAAAAAAGGCCTATGACAGAAAGCAAAATAGGTAACGAAAATAGCGTTATAAGGGTGGAGTTTCTTTTTTCCTTAAAAGAGCCTTGCGATTTATATGGCTTTCTTTTCATAGTTTCTTACGTTAAATGCAAACAAATCGCCTTTTTCTTCAAAATTTTTCCATAAGCTGTAACTCGGTGAAGCTGTAGAGAGAAGACAAATACTGCCTGATGGCGCGTGCTTGTATGCAAATTTGACCGCTTCTTTCATGTTATCTGTCAAAAAAATAACCGGTAATTTGTCAGTTTTACTCTTGAATGATTCCAAAATTTTGGTACCGCTGTCTGGAAAAAGAATAACATACGGTATTTGGGCTTGTAAAACCGTTTCAGCCAATCCGGAAAAATCATATCCGCGATCATGGCCTCCAAGCATAATGACGCTGATGTTTGTCAAGGTCCTGATCGCATGAATTGTTGACTGAGGGGTTGTTGATATGGCGTCATCATAAAAAGTTATCCCCCGGTATGTTCCAATATTCTGCAATCTGTGCGCAAGCGGTTTAAAACTTTTTAGCGCTTTAATAATTAATTCTTTATTAATATGCAAAATGTCGCAAACTGCAAGCGCTGCCTGTATGTTTTCTCTGTTATGTTCTCCTTTAAGTGAAATCTCATTGCTTGTGACAGGCATATCATATGAAGTATAATCGATGGTTTGACAAGTTGCTTTTTTTACCAATCCATCAAGCTCTTTGTATCTGGAATTGTAGATAAGGTAGTCGTTTTTGCCTGCATGTGATACCATGTTTTGTTTTGCGTTGAAGTAGCTTGTTATATCGGTATGATAGTCCATATGCTCGGGAAATAAGTTGAGTATGACTGATATATGGGGCGAATAGCTAATATCATCAAGCTGATAGCTTGAAAGCTCCATCACAAAAAAATCGGTTTTCTCTGAAACTTCGGACAGCTTTTCCAATGCGGGTGTCCCAATATTGCCGACCAAATATGTTTTTTTTCCGGCCATAGTCAGTATATGATGGATCAGACTTGCCGTCGTACTTTTACCTTTTGTGCCAGTGATACCAATTACCGGGTATATGCAGTTGGCAAAAAAAATATTGGACGCAGTAGTATATGGATAATCTATATGCCGTTTAGGAATCCCGGGAGTTTTTATGATCAGATCGTAGCCTTTTTGCTTTTGCAGATAGTCAGGACAATCAGCCATATCCAAATGGTCGATTTCTACTCTTTTTACTTTTTTCAGCAAGTAAGCTTCTGTTGCTTTTCCCTCTTTGCCATAACCCATTATAAGGATTTTTTTGTTTTCCAAATCCCTGATTTTCATAAAACGTTTTTAAAGTTGTCAGGCAGACTGGATTTATCTGCAATTTCCAATACGTATTTTTTTAGCTTTTTCGCATTCCTAAAACCAGGTAAAATATCCTTCACAAACATTTTCATAACCGGAGTTTCGGCATATTCACCTTTTTGATACATCATATACAGCGCCACAGCGACTTCTTCAAAAGTCCCGACACAATCAAAGGGCTTGATATCCTCAACCCCGAGCAGCTTTCTATATAAAGACACTAGATTCTTCTCTGAAAAAAGATCATGGCCGAAAATTGTCAGCAATTTTTGTCTTGGGATCCATGGGCCAAGCATCGCAAAGGTAAATGCGCACTTGGGACATCTGCCGCACCATCCGGTGCTTCGGGTCAAACCATACAAAGCCCTGGAGTCTTTGGAGAGAAAATTCCTGTTACAACTCGAGAAATACGGAAAATATTTCGTATATTGTGCAAAAATCGAGGATATTTTAAGCTCAGTCAATGGACGTAAAAGCGAAAAATAAGTGATTTCAGGTGTTATATAAGCTTTTGTATAGTTTGTGAAAAGCCGCTCAAACTCATCACTTTTACTCCATTGGTGATTTATCTCCATACCGTGATAAATGACGCTTCCGAAGTTTGCGCTTTTTTCATTTGACACGATAACATACGAATAATCATATATGACTGATGTCAAAAATCCGAGAAATGCATATATCGCAGATATGGGAATGTGTCCGTTATAAGGTATGCCTGTTTCGTTTAAGCTTGCCAGTTTACTATCAAGCATGTGTTTTATATATATACCCGGTATATCCATCCTTTTATGTACGGATCGTATGAGTGGGTATTCATGACTTGTCTCAAATATCAGGGCTGTTATGCTTTTACCGGTTTTTTTCAAAAGCTCAACACTTACTATTGAATCTTTTCCTCCTGCAACCCCTACCAGAGATCTGTTTTCCGGTTGAAAACTGACAGACTTTTTTTGATCAGTTTTTGTATACGGAAACGATACAAGCCCTCTGAAATCGATTTCATTTCGATAATAAAATTCACCCATGCCTTTCGTATAAACGGTATTCCAGAACTGTGCCTGTTGATAATCTAAAACATATGGTATACGGATTTCTTTCGGGCAATACAGTTTCCAGTAGGATATACCAAGCATAAGATGCAAAGGCTCCAGTATCACACCAAGCGGCTGAGACTGTTTTTTTTCGGAAATTGGTAGGGGAAGCAATATGTTACTCGTAAAATGTACTGGTTTTGCCAAATCAAAACCTATTGAATAATTAAAATCAATTGATTTTGCATCGCGGGAGATATTGTATGAGTCAAAGGAAAAATAAGTGGCTTTTGAAATCATGTACCAATTATAGCTTTCTCATCTCATGAACGCAATCATAAGACCCAGTACGGAAAAAATGATTGCTAGAAGCCACAGTCGCATGACAACCTTTGGTTCTTCCCATCCGCGCAGTTGAAGCCATAAATGGAGCGGCGCAACGCTAAAAGCCTTTTTTTTCAAAAATTTCTTGCTTGCAAGCTGTGTAAGTGAAGTAACAATCTCAAGCAAAAAAACACCTCCAATTATGGGTAATGCAAAGGACTTGCCCAAAATAAGCCCAATAACCGCGAACATTGCTCCAAAAGACAAGGCTCCTGAGTCTCCGAGCATAAGACGGGCAGGATAAATATTAAAATATAAAAAAGCAAGTAGCCCTCCGAGCCATACACCAATAAACATGGATGTAGGAACATCGATAATAGACCTGGCTATGACCCAAAAACCAGTCACAGCTATCATAAGAACTCCTGTTGCCAGCCCGTCAAGACCGTCTGCAATATTTATCGCATTTGAAAAGGCCACAATCACAAATGCAGCAAACGGGATATACAACCATCCCAGATTAAAAACACCAAAAAACGGTATATGTATAATGTCTATCTTAAGATCGTTATACAGCCAATACGCAATAATACCTGCAAGTATTGTCATTATGATGAATTTATGACGCATCCGTAGTCCAAAGAAATCATTGCGTTTCCAGAAAAAAATCTTGCTAAGATCATCGTAAACTCCAAGCATGGCAAAACTAAGAAAAGTAAAGAAAATAATTTTGATTTCGCCCATTACAGAGGGATAATTTGCATGAAGCGGTTTATTAAAAACCGCATATAACAAAACAAAAAAACCGTATAAAAGGCTTGTCGTGGCAATAATAAGTATCCCTCCTCCAACCGGTGTCCCGGTTTTATGACCGTGAAATCTATCAAAAATCGGTGTTGGTTTATTAAAAGCGTCTTTTGTCTGTTGGTTCTGTCTTTGGAGCTTTGCTTTATATAGAAAGTTAATGAAGGGAACGATCAGGAAAAAATTCAGAAGAAATGAAACAAATGTTGCAAATAAATATACTGACATATATATAAAAGGTCAAAGGTCAAAGGTCAAATATCAAAAATCAAAAATTAAATACTTATAATTCAATAAATATTATTAATATAACAACTAAACAAATTATAAACCAAACACCGCCACAATTTTAGGGAGAAAAATTATGCAGGATATGAAAAATGCTCCCAGAGCAAAAATCAGCATTGCACCTGCGGATACATCTTTTGCAATTTTTATATCCTCTCTCCAGCTAGTATCAATTGCGTCGGTTGCCGCTTCAAGGGCTGTATTTATGGTCTCAACTGATAAACCAATGGTTATAAGTACTGCAATAACCAAAAATTCTTCATACGTGATACGGAAAATAATACCCCCGATAACTGCGCAAAATGCAAGAAATAAATGTATGCGGTAATTTGGTTGAGTCTTTAATGCCCAGACCAATCCATTCCATGCGTTTTGTACGGAAATCCTATGTTTATGCATCATACTATGAGTTCTTGAATAAACCTTGCCAATTTTACGGAATCGTGTCTCAAAATACTGCGTGTCAAAACATCTGCCCTGTTTTTTAGTATAGCATCGTTATCGACTACGTCTCCAGTTCGTATCAGACCATTATGATCGTGCTTTGAAATATCATCCGAGACTGGTTTTTCCTCGTGATCAATATACCATCGTATAATATCTTCCGGTATTGTGCCGCTGTTTATGATGATGTGATCAGGTTTTTTACCAAGATATTTCACCAGATCACGAACATGATCGGAGGCTGTGTAATTTGTCGTCTGACCTGATTTTGTCATGAGATTCATAACATAAATGATTTTACCCGAAAACGCTTTTATGCTTTTTTTAATACCATCAACAAGAAGTACCGGTATAATGCTTGTATATAAATCTCCTGGCCCGATGATAAGAATATCCGAATCATCAATGCGCTCAAGAGCTTTTGGATTTGCCGCGACACCAGGTTCAAGAAACGCTTTCTTTATCCTGCTTACTTCCTTACAATTCTCATCGATAAGTCCTTCTCCTTTTAAAATAACACCGCTTTCATACTCAACGCATAAATGCGATTTCTGGAGGGTGACTGGTATAACCACTCCTTTTGTCTGTAATACATAGTTAGCTCTCTCAAGAGCCTGATCATAGTCTGAGGATACCTTTTCCAAGGCTGAAAGAAATATATTTCCGAAATTATGCCCTTTGAAATCCCCTTTATCAAAGCGGTATAAAAAAAGCTTTCTCCAAAAATCCTGGGCTTCGGAAAGTGCAACAAGACACTGTCGTATATCTCCTGGCGGAAGAACACCAAGCTGGTCTCGAAGCCTACCTGTTGATCCACCGGAATCCATCATTGTTACTACAACACCAAGATCTATACTTAGGTTTTTTATACCTGTCAAAACAACAAAAGTGCCTGTCCCTCCTCCCAGAACCGTTACTTTTTTCATATTATTTTTTATTATGCTCGTTTTTTTTCCAGTAAAAAACAGAGTCTTCAATGTCTTTTGTTATCTGCTGCCCCGGTGCAACTTGTGAATTACTGCCTATTTTTACTCCTGGAAACAATGTTGTATTGACTCCGATTTTTGACAGCGCTCCGATAATAACTCCGAATTTGTTCATATGCGTATTTAGCCTGGATCCGTGCAAATTTGTATGAACTTGTTTTCCATCAAATCTAAAATTTGCTGTAACTGCACCCGCACCCAGAAGTGCATTGCGATCCAGTACTGAATCTCCAATATAGTTGCGATGCAGCATTACGCCATCACCCACATATGAGCGTGCAACCTCCGATGATGATCCGACTAGACAAGAGCTTCCTATATGGCTTTCTCGGACCAGAGAATAATCACCCACTATGGTATTATCACCGATATAACAAGGACCTGTTATTTTTACGAAATCGCCTATTTTTGCTTGTTTACCTACATGAACCGGACCTGTTATAATGGCTGTTTTTGAAACAGATGCACTTGTGTCAATAAACTGCTCTTTTATCTCGGATAAATAATATCGCATCATGGACAGAAGATCCCAAGAGTATTTGAGAGCAAACCATTGACCTTCATATAAAACATACTCTGAACGTATGTTTTGTTTGAGATAACCGTTTATAGCTTCTTCATATTGATTATCGTTTTGAGTTTGGGTTTTAACCAAAATCTGCGTAAAGCTATGAAAATCAGAAAAATAGTCCGCAACAAGTTTAAGAGTATCAGACGGAACTTTTTCAGGATCAGGTTTTTCAATAAAACCCGTTACTTTTTCATTTGAAAAAACAGCATAAGCTCCCGGAAAGTATTTTGCCGTTTGTTTTGCTAAAAAAATAAAATCTGGGGCGTTTTTTTCAATCATTGTCCGATATTGAAAAAAAACAGTAAAGTCAAATATATCTGAAGCGTTTAAAATCAATGTTTCTCCATGTACGTCGTTTGCCAGTGTAAGTACTGCACCAGCCATACCTGCACCATCTGTTCCCTGTCTTACGACCGAGACTTGGGCAAGTCCAAGAGCGGAAACCATCTCTTCATTATCCTTGGAGCAAACAAT
>JBAZKI010000005.1:0-99396 GCA_041650875.1 Patescibacteria group bacterium | reverse complement strand
CATTTGGCATAACATCCGCCCTCAAAGTTAAAAATACCTTTTGGAGACCATCCATGCTCGTCATCTCCAATAAGGTACCTATTGGGATCTGCTGAAAGTGTGGTTTTTCCAGTTCCGGATAACCCAAAAAAAAGCGCTGATTTTCCATCCGATCCGATATTTGCAGAACAATGCATGGGAAATACATTTTTTTGGGGAAGAAGTATGTTTAACACCGAAAACACTGATTTTTTTATTTCTCCGGAGTAGTTAGTACCGCCAATCAATACAACCATCTTGTCAAGATTCATGACAATAAATGTTTCGGACCGGGTTCCATCTGTTTTCGGATCGGCAAGACAGTGAGGAGCTGATAATATGGTAAGTTGCGGGGTATGTGAGTGCAGTTCATCGGCAGTGACTCTGCGCAGAATATGAGTACTAAACAGTACCTGATACGCGTGCTCTGATATAACCCGGGTAGGTAATCCAAACTCTTTGTCTGCTCCGGCAATACCATCAAATATATATAACTCCTTTGCCTTGGATAGGTGATTAGTAACTTTTTTATAAAGTCTCTCAAAATGATCTAGTGACATTGCTTGGTTGACACTACCCCAGTCTATTTTGTCATGATATGACGGTGTATCAACTATGAATTTGTCTTTTGGAGACCTGCCCGTATATTTGCCTGTATACACAACTAAAGCGCCGGTATTTGAAGTAACTGTCTCTTTACGTTTAAGGGATTTGGAAATGAGATCTTGGATTGGTAAATTATGATGCAAATCTCCAACTGGTGCTAGATGAGGATGCAGTGTTTTATGTATATGCATACTGAGTATGTAAATTCTAACAGGTAATCACAAGTCTAAAATGTTTTACGTGAGTTGTCAAGTCAATCTAATCCAAGTATTAACCATACAATTAACACTCAGTTCTTTTGAAGACAAAGATGAATATCGTATGTGCCCTCAGCAGGAATTGAACCCACATCTTACCCTTAGGACGGGTCTGCTCTATCCGTTGAGCTATGAGGGCAACGTATCCCTATTCTACCATTTGTTGTAAATCTTTGTCCTTTACTTTTGCCCTTTGCCCTTTGACCTGTGACCTGTATAATAATAAGCATGTTTATCGTCATTGAAGGTATTGACGGGGCCGGTTGTGAAACACAGGCAAAATCAGTGTCTCAAATACTAACCACTAATTACCAACGACCAACCACTTTCGTCAAATTCCCCCACTATGATACGCCGGTCGGTAGAATGATCAAAGACTTCCTGTACTTAAACCAAAAAATGAGCGCGCATGAGCAGTTTTTACTGTATACTCTCCAATTTATTTTTGACGCGCCAAAAATCAGAGAAGCAACAGGTGGCACGGTTTTTGGGGACCCCGACAGGCGCGCAGCTTCGCCGGTATGTTCAGGCGAGCGAAGACTGGCGGGGAAGAAAACCGTGACAGAATCTGTTGCTTCAAAAAAAATAGTATTGGCAGACCGATACTTTACAACTACTCTCTGCTATCAAACTCTTGAAGGTTTTGATGAAACATTTGCTCTACAATACGCAAAGCAGTTTGGGATTGTCAAACCTGATATGGTATTTTTTTTGGACGTCAAACCCGAAACCGCAATCCGATGGAAGCATGGAGAAGACAAGGAAAAAAATTTCCGGGAAAAAGACCATAATTTTATAAGAAAAACATACGTAAAATATCTTGACCTTATCAAACGCCAAGTATGGACCAAATGGATACGCATCAACGGAGAACAAGAAAAAGATAAAGTTACACAGGATATCATGAAATATCTTGTATGATCATATTTTCCCCATAATCCAATACCATATAATTGCTATCGGCTCTTTCAAAAAAAAACGGGATGCAAATTTCCACCGTGTCCAGCACTGGCTTGTTTGAGTTGGTGAAACATAATGAATTAACCCAATACGGTCTGCAACAAAGCCAGCACGCGGTGAGTGAAATGGTTCTGTCACGATAATTGCTGATGAAAATCCTTTTGTTTCCATTATTTTTTTTGAAAAAATAATGTTCTCATAGGTTGATGATGCTTTGTTTTCAACAAGGATGGAAGATGGCAAAACTCCCATCTTCACTGCAATTTCCTTCATGACTTCAGATTCGTTTGCGTTATCCTCCGTATCTGTACCTCCTGTCATAAGGATATGCTCTGCATAGCTGTTTTTGTATAAATTGACTCCATGACGTACACGCTCGATAAGACATGGATTATATGTACCCTTTTTATACGAACGTGCACCAAGTACTAATATGACGTCGGATTTATTCTTATTATCCAGATTGACCATTAACCCAACGTACACAGCCAAAGAAATATATACAAATCCAATAAAACCAATTGTTGCAATAAATAGTTTCTTCATAAGAAAACAATATTACTATACCATACCTATATGAACTTGATAAAAAACTGCCTCTTCTATACAATTGAGTATTGCTATGGAAAAAACACTTATTATCGTAAAACCGGACGCTATAAAACGCGGACTAATCGGGGCCACCATTGAAACTTTTGAGAAAGCCGGACTCAAACTCCTTGCCGCAAAAATGATTAAACCAGATAAGAATGTTATTAAAAACCATTATCCGGGCACACCCGAATGGATTAAGGGAATGGGAGAAAAAACAATCTCAAGCTTTAAAGAATCAGGGGCAAATATAAAAGAAAAAATGGGAACCGATGATCCTCTGAAGCTCGGCCAGTTTGTATATGACCGTCTTGTCAAATATTGGCAGGAGGGACCGATCATTGTCATGGTATGGGAGGGGCCTGAGGCAATCCAAGTTGCACGTAAATTACGCGGTCATACTATACCACTTCTAGCTCAAACCGGATCAATTCATGCACAGTATTCATTTGATTCTTCAACACACTCTGCCGGCCTTGACCGGGTGGTTAAAACGTTTTTACATGCGTCCGGTTCAAAGGATGAGGCAAAACGCGAGATTAAGTATTGGTTTCCAAATGAAGAATTTAAAACATACGAACGTGATATTGATAAACTTTACCTTGTATAGATAAGATTTCATCTCCTTGTCAAATCCATATTCCAATCATTTGTTTTCCAGGGACTTGAAGGGTTGGTTGATAGCCATCGAATGCCATAGGATATATCCGAGTGATTTGTACTGCCATTCCAAAATGTGCGTCCCAGAATATAATGCTCGCCCAATTCTTCCCAAGATGTATAGGTTTTTTGGAGTTTTACTCCTCCATGATACATATACTGCCATGCGGTTTCCTCGGTAATATACCCAGCCGAATACGACCAACGCGCAACATTTGCCATACGCATATAATCCCATGCATACAGTTTCTTTCCCTTGAATTTCTCTTTATTTTTCCATATAAAATCAAGGGCAAAAGCAAGACGCTTCTGTCCCTCCACTGATCCTGTATCTTCCTTGAGCATCTTTGTCTTTACTATCTGATACTGATCCTCATTTTGAGCCAGTTGTGTTATGCTTTCATAGAGATCGGAAAAACTTCGTGAGTGGCCTTCATATTTCAACCACTCAAGTGTTTCGGCAGCAGTCGTTGAGCCTGTTATCCCCCACCAGTCTTTCAGTATCATAGCCTCATCATGGCCCGGAAGTCCGCAGTCAAGCGTGTTCAAACGCTCCCCGTTTCTATATGACAGAACTGCACTAGTTGCCAATAGCCATTTTTTTACATCTATCGAAAGTTCCAAAGGAGTTGGACTTGGAATATTGACGGACGTTTGTTTTTCTTGCAGTTGCTTCCCAACCGTGTTACCGCCCCGATTTAAATTATTTTTAACTATTGATTTATATAAAAATACTCCACCGATAAAAACCAGCATTAATATACTTATGACAAATAGTGTCGGAGGTTTATTATCATGCGAATGATACTTCATATACCTATTCTAACAAACAAAATGTATAGTAATTGTTGATCATACTGTTATATCAGTTTAAAAAATATGATACTATATATGTATGAAAAAACAAAAAGCTCTTCTTATCATCAAGCCTGATGGTGTAAAACGAGGAATATGTGGAACCATTATAAAACGATTTGAACAAGTGGGCTTGACGGTTATCGGATTTAAGTTTATACAAGCAAACCCTGATACAGTCAAATCCCATTATCCTGAAAACGATGCGTGGTTTGGGAAAGTAGGAGAGCGAACACTGACAAACTATGCAAAAAAGAACCTTGATGCCAAAAAAATATTTGGCACTGATAATGCTGTTGCAATAGGAAAAACTGTGAAGAAATGGCTTATTACTTATTTTCAGGAATCGCCTGTGATGGTAGCAGCTGTTGAAGGATATGAGGCAATTGAAATCGTACGTAAACTGTCGGGAAATACAATCCCGGTTTTAGCAGCACCCGGCACCATCCGCGGTGATTTTTCTCATGATACGATAGACTTGGCAAACGAACAAAACAGGCCGCTTCGCAATATTATCCATGCCTCCGACAGTATTGAAGACGGAGAAAAAGAAGTTGCTTTGTGGTTTGCCAATCAGGAGCTTTTCATATATGAACGCGCTGATGAAACAATATTATTTCCTAAAAACGCAAATAACAAATCATGAGGAATAAAGCAGTTTTTTTTCTCGTTTTTTTTGCCTTTTTCACAGCGATCGGTCTCTTTCTTAATCCGATTATTACCCCGTTTTTTCAAAGATTGATCATACGTATCCTGCCTGCCTCAACCATGATACAGGGACAACCTGCCGTGATAGGTTCAGGAGATGCCAATGGCGACGGTGTTGTCAACTGGAGAGATATCCAGGCCGTTGTTGAGGCGGATGAGATACAGCAACAAACACCAGCGGATCAGTATGAAGACGGAAAAATAAATGCATTTGATTTTACTGTGGTAACACAGAAATTAGCAACACCTGCCGATGGAAAAGGAAACAACTGAACTTGCAATATGGCTGAAGACATTTCTGCTTTTTGTTTCGGCTCTTATCTCAGCAGTGTTTTTTTTCGTATATCTGAATCGGTATATCATCTTTAATCATGCATCCGGTGCAAACGGAAGCCTAACATTTGCATCTGAAAAAATTAATGCATCCCCAAGCGGACTTTTTGCTACCCAGATCGTCTTAAATAGCGACAATGCCATGGTGAGAGGAACCGACGTAAAGATAGCATTTGACCAGTCAAAACTCGAGCTTATCCGGGTTATGCCATGGGCAAAACAGACAACGAGCCTCAAAACATTCACTCCCCTTAACAACAATTCATTCGATTATGCCGAGGTTGTCTCTGAGGCAAATAAAACAGGGATCATTCAGTTTAATGCAATCACCGCAGATATGGAAAAACAGACAGTCACTACCCCATTCAAAGGGATTACCGTTCTTGCGGAGCTAACGTTTCGAAGTATACAACCGGGGGAAACGACTCTTTCTTTTCTACACACTCATCCCACTCAAGACTCAACCATTATCGAAAATATTGATCCTCCGCAAAATATATTGACTCGGACCAATAAACTTACTGTCATATCTGAGATAGCGGTACCTTCTACTGCTGCCATAATAAAATAAGTATTAAAGTGACCCTCTGAAGACTTTTGACCTTTTTACAATTTGATGGACTACGTTTTGTATTTCCTTATACAGATGTTCAAGATCCTTGTTGTTTTCAATAATATAATCTGCCATCCCCATGCATTTTTTTACCTGCTGTCCGGCAGTATTTTCCTCATCCTCATGATCGCGGCTATCAACCACAAGAAAACTATCCCAGTCTTTAGGATCCCATGGTTTTCCCCTTTCTATAATCCGTTTATAACGAATGGCGCGCGTTGCATCAACGGCAATAAGAACAAAATTAGGAAGTTTTTTCAGATATGTTATCTCTCCGGGGTTCCGAATGCCTTCAATTACTACCCTGCTGCTTCCCTCCCTGTCCAATAGGCTGACCGCCCGTTTGGCAAGCGCATCAACTCCGTCCGTCCGTCGTAAATCATCTCCAACATCCTGCAGGGTCTTGCGCGTAACGGGTATGATATCCCTTTTTTTTAATTCCTCATGGACAATATAGGAAAGAGAGAAGGAAACAAAACCGTGTTTTTTTTTAAAATAGTCGGCAACTATCCCTTTTCCTGAGGCAAGTGAACCTACAAGACCAATATAGAGTTTAGTTTTCACATCTTACAGACTAACAGATAGTATTCTGATTTACAATATACTACAATAAATGAATACTATGAGCGCTATTCATGTTGATAAACTGTCAAAGTCGTTCCGTCTCTATAAAAAGGAGCCGGGCATGGCAGGGTCAATAAAATCTCTGTTTAACCGTAAATACAGTGAATTTTCTGCAGTCAAAGAAGTCTCTTTTTCAATCGCTGAAGGAGAACTTATCGGATTTATCGGCCCAAACGGCGCCGGTAAAACAACAACCCTGAAAATGCTTTCAGGACTTCTTTATCCGACTCGTGGTCAAGTCATGGTTGATGGATTTACGCCTTTTGACAGAAAAAACGAATTTTTAAAAAAAATTTCACTGGTCATGGGTCAAAAAAACCAACTGTGGTGGGATCTGCCTCCGATGGAGTCTTTTCTCCTGAATAAAGAAATTTACCAAGTATCAGATACACTGTTTCAAAAGAATCTTAACGAACTGACTGAACTTATGGAAATAAAGGATGTATTACATACCCAGGTAAGAAATCTTTCGCTGGGTGAACGGATGAAGTGCGAGCTCGTAGCTCAGCTTCTTCACTCACCCCGCATCCTTTTTCTCGATGAGCCGACAATCGGTCTGGACGTGCTTATGCAAAAAAAACTCCGCGATTTTATCCGCGAATATAATAAGCGTTATAAGGCAACAATTATACTCACAAGCCATTATATGGATGATGTAAAAGAACTATGCAAACGAGTCATTGTAATAGATCACGGCATGCTTTTGTTTGACGGCCAACTAAATGTAATAATAAAAAAATATTCACGATACAAACTACTTACTCTAACGTTCAATGAAGCACCTGTACCTCTTGAGGCATTAAAAAACCATGGAAGTATCTTGTATCACGAAGGAACGCGTGTACACCTTGAGGTAGAGCGGGAAAAATCAAATGAAGCTGCTTCCTACATCTTAAAAAACTACGCTGTCGCAGACCTCAATATAGAAGAACCTCCAATCGAAGAAGTCATACGTTCGTTATTTTCTGAAAAAAAGAGACAAACACATGGGGCTTCTTAATATCATATCGCTCCACTTCCAACAAGTATTTCACCACCGGCTCCGCTCACTTGTGTGGTTTTTCATACCTCTTCTCAACAATCTTGTTCTCATCCTGTTTTGGTCAGGTGCCTTAAAAAATACGATTGCTGATCCAAACTGGACCATATATACGGCAACAACCTATTATTTTCTCCTGACTATCGCAAACGCCATGCTTTCCTCGCATATCGAAGAGGATGTTGCCAACTATGATATCCAACAAGGAGAACTCGTGAGATATCTCATACGTCCGTTCCCCTATTATTGGATCAAGTTTATTGAGGAAATACCCTACCGTATCCTTCAGGGAAGCTATGGCATAATCCTCCTGATTTTTTTCTCTTTGTTTTTCGGAACTTATATCCGGATAACCGCAAACCCTCTTATACTATTTTTTAGTTTTATTATCGCAGTTTTTGCTTTTTTCATCACATTTACCATAAAAATGAACCTGGGATTAAGCGCATTTTGGTTCAAAGACTCAAGAGGATTTTTTGAACTGGTGACAATCACCCTTATTATTTTTTCTGGCGGAGTTGTGCCTTTGTATTTGTTACCTCAGGCAGTACAAATCATCTCATATATCCTCCCCTTTAGCTATACCGCCTTTTTTCCTATTATTGCAGTCCAGGGAAAATTACAGATCTTTCAGCTGTTTCAGGTTATAGCTATGCAACTTGTATGGCTTGGGATACTTATCGGACTTAACCGGGTATTATGGAAAAAAGGTATCAAAAAATTCACAGCCATCGGCCAATAATATGATGAAATATGTGCGATTATACAGAGCTCTTTTCCGGTTTAATATCCAGAATCTCATCGTATACCGGGCACACTTCATAAACAGCACCATATCAACCGTGGGCTGGGGCGTATTTCAGTATGTATGGATCGAGCTTCTGACTATACGGACAAAATCTGCATTTGGCTGGAGCAAACAGGAACTGGTAACGCTTGCAATCCTCTATATCATCATCATCGGTATATTTCATTTCTTTTTCAGCCGGAATTTTGACAGGTTTTCCCGCATTATAGATAAAGGAGAGCTCGATTTTCTCTTGATTAAACCCGTTGATTCTCAGCTTATTGCAACAACGCACATTCACAATTATCCAAACCTTATACGTGTCATCTTGGGAGTTTTTTTTCTTATGATATACACACGCAGCAATAACCTGTTTTTCACAATTCAGGGGTGGATCGGACTTGTAGTGCTTGCCTTTTTTGGCATCATGCTTCTTTACTCACTATGGCTTTTTTACTGTACGCTTCTTATATGGTTTCCCAGGCTTACCAATGTCGTGGAGTTTCTTTATACGATAAACGGTATGGCGCGTTACCCTGCAGAGATGATACGCGAACTAAGAAATTTCGTATTGTTTTTCCTTCTCCCTTTCAGTATATCAATTGCCACTCCTGCAAAAGTATTGGTACGCGGTGCATGGGACGGTGATATACTTTTTTTGATCGGACTGTCAGGTATGTTTTTTATCCTGACAAGGGTTTTCTGGAAGTATGCTCTTCAGCATTATACATCTGCAAGCAGTTAAATATACGTATTATTTCAATTATTAAGACCTTTGAATAATAAGAGGAAGAATGCCCCAAGAATGCCCTTTTAAAGATAAGGAGGTAAATATCGATGCATAGGGACCGTTTATTTCACAATCACTAACTGAAACATTAACACACCTTGTTTCAACTTGTTCTTGCGCAAGACAAACAACCATTCCCGTTGAGGATCCAATAAAACTCACAATTTCATCATAAGACATACCTCCTTGGATCATAGCTTTAAATAATGCTATATAAGTCGCGGCATTTGCTTGAATCATCTCAAAAGTTGGATTCTCTCTATCAAACTGTTCTTTCATGCTAGCAAACATAATTTGTTGTTGGGATGGTATTAGATCTCTTAATTGTTCAAACAATCCTGGGATAACTGCAACGTCTCCTCGTATTGATGCTCTGGATAAAATGGAGCTCCCATTTAAAATTGCATTTTCCGAATCAGAAACATGTATCATTCTGGGATCTAACATCTGCATGTCATCAATTGTTTGCCCATCAAGATGTATTATTCTTGCTTCCATTCCATGTAATGATTCTCTTTCAAGCAAAGAAAATCTACTCTGTACATGAGGAAGTTCCATTAAATATGCTGTAAAAGGGTCATGCTGAACACCTGCCGGTCTTTCTGCTGAGTTAGCTGTTACTGTTAATAATTTGGATAAAAAATCATTTTGTGTAGCTCCAAGTGCTTGATCAGATAACCATTGTGCAGGTCTGCGTAAAAATCCAGGAAGACAACCTTGTCTGTTAGCTGCATGGGCAGCTTCAATTGATGCCATATTTATATATTATACCACACTATAAGCTATTGATCAAGACATTACGTCTGTGCTTTTTATCCTGACAAGGGTTTTCTGGAAGTATGCTCTCCGGCATTATACATCTGCAAGCAGCTAGTGATTTATTACTTTTTTATTGGGATCACTAATCCGAACGACCCAATTAATGGATCTTTTACTTTGTTTGGAGCACAGTTATGAACCGATATCCTTAATACGCCTTCATTAATTTCGCATTGAACAACCGTATACACCGGCATTCCGGACATATCCAGCAATGATGCGGCAATGATACCCCGGCCCCCGTATAACAACTCTCCTGTTGCCTGAAAATGCAGTAAGGCAAGCTCTGCATAATCAGCCGCGTTCCCCATCCCGACGTGTACATCGGAAATACTGTCTAATGTACTACTCTCAAGCTGTTCACAATGACCGTCAAAAGAAAGATCCCACGCACCATATGTATCACTTTCAGGAGCAATTGCAACCTCGCGTTTATGGGATTTGATTTTTCGTGCATCAGGATTTGCAGGACCAAAGCCTAAAGAAAGCTCAACTGAATCTTGCCCAAGACCCATCATACCAAGGGATCCGCCTGAAAGCTCGTATATGTGAAAGCCTTGTTCAATAAGTGTCTTTCTTGCTTGCTCTGAAAAAAAAATCGGAGGAAATTCGGTTTCTTTGACATCATGATGTCCAAATGCGCGTACAACTCTTTGAATTGATCCAAACAGACGACCGCATCCTTTTCCTGGCTGAACTTCCATATTATTCGTCATCCGAAAATATTATCATACTATAAGCTCTTTGTCAATTTAAGCTATTTTAGCACTATGTATAAACTTATTGTCGATCTACAATTTGCATTCCATACGTCTGTGCAGTATAATTCACTCTTATGATAAGGGGACGACGGGTAGTTTATATGGCTTTTATCACTGGTTTCTTTCTTTTTTCGCATCTTTCTCAGCCTAGTGCAAATGAATTTTCCATGACTGCCAAAGTACCGCTCTCACCTGTGTGGCAAAAAGCAATTGAAAACCGCAGCACATATAATCTTGATCTGCGAAGTTTTCGAAACATCGCACGTCTTAACCTGAGTATAAAGGGAGTCAATGACATTCCCCTTTCTCATGAACATATACAAATTCTCCTTTTTAAGGACGATATACTTGTTGATCGTCAGGAAAAAAACACTGACTCAAATGGCTATCTCATGTTTACATTGGTTTATGAGCGTGCGAGTTCATATCGTATATTTATCCTGGATATGGAGCATGAATATCCGTTTGTAATAAGAAATGTTTTTTTCAGTACATGAGGCAGCCCTGCTATAACCCGTAAATTTGCAATATAATCGGGAAAATCTGATCTTTAAAAAGGATCATTATTACAACCCCAAGGATGATAAAAGGTCCAAAAGCAATTTTACTCTTCATCTTTTTCCGCTTGGTCAACAGCATTACAGCCCCCACTATCGCACCGGTTATAAAGGCTATATATAAAGATATCAGCCCTGCTTTTATACCCACAAAAAAACCTATGTTAAGTGCAAGCTTTACATCTCCAAATCCCATACCACGGCCTTTGGTCAAAAGATATAAAAACAATATTGGAGTCATGACGATCATTCCTTCGATAAGTGCATATCCAAATCCGACAACCGTCATACCTTGAAATACCTTGAGGAAAAAAACCGTGACAAACAATGCAATCTGCATCTCATCGGGAATAATGTGTTTTTTCAGGTCTGCAACAAAGATCACGATAAAAACGCAAGCAATACTTAAATGGAATAATGAATTAGGAATAAGGATTAAGGAATTATTCATTATTCCAACAAAAATTATTCCTGTCAAAAACTCAATCACAGGATACTGCCATGATAATTTAGTATGGCAGTACCGACATTTTCCTCTTAAAAAAACAAAGGATACAATCGGAATAAGGTCAAGTGGCTCCAGTGTTTTTTTGCAATGATCACAGTGCGATCTGCCCATGATTGTCTCTTCGTCAACAAGACGATCAATAAGAACATTGAGAAATGATCCTATAGCAACTCCAAGAATAAAAATAAATACATTAAACATACACATGGGATTACTTTTCTTTATTGGCAACCATATATTGCTGAAGCTTATGATTTTGAGATTTCAGTTGAGTCAAGAGAATGATAAAGCCGATAGCAAGAAGGTTTGATATCAGAAGATTTATATCGGGAAAATATCTCCCAAAAAAATTTTGCTTTGATGAAATATCGGCACGGACAAGAACAGTATATATTTTACTTCCAACGCGAATATGGTGAAGTTCACTCATCAAATCTTTGTTACCCGTGGAGATGTTTTTTTGTAAAAAGACAGGTTCATAACCGTCAAGTTCATGGGTCGAATAATTTCCGTTATAGATAAAAATGTCAATATTCTCATATTCTTTATGATTGATAACACTGTCAAACATCTTTTCCGGATCAAGAAACATGACGATAAATCCACTTATTGCTGCTTTTTTCTCTCCAATAGTCTCTGTCTGCCCACCATTAAGGTAAACTGGTCGGATGAACAGCAATAGATTTCTATTGATAAATAGACCCGGATCTGTAGTGACAAATTTCCCTCTTTCTATTGCCTCGGTAAAATATGAAGAAAAGACTGAGTCAGTCATAACATCATAACCAAAATATCTTTTGTTGGCTGCCCAAGGGTAGATATAGTTGACTACATACCGATCGGTTGATGTTGAATCGGGATAGATGGAGAAATAATAATATTCATACGAAGGAACGGTTTGTTCACTTTTTATCTTCTTTTCAAAGTCTGCCTTATTTGTTACCTTCTCTATAAAGGAAAACATGGCTATATCCTTATTTGTATTGATATAGTTCTGTAACGGGTTATTGTAAAAATTAATAAATTCATGCCTCTCAACTGATTGGCTTGATGTAAAGTAATTTGCCCCCATTTCAAGTAATCCCGTATAATTATCAAATTTCGATTCAATATTTTTTACCAAATTAAAAGATATCACACGAATATCTGATTTGGTTTTTGTACAGAGATCATTTTTCAAAAACTGCCAGATAACAAAATTTATAGTCAAAAGAAACATAAGTACAATGATCGTGGTATAAAGATCGCGCTTTATTTCATTTCTTAAGATCTGATTGTCTTTGGTTTGATGTGTAATGCGTTCTGTTAATATGTTTCTTTTGTCCGGTTCATCCTTAAACCGATGATACATTTTTATCATACCAAGTATTAAAAAAATGCCACTCAAACTATAAAATATATCGGATATGTCTCCATTCCAGTAAACTCCCTTTGATTGGCGCCATGAGAATATGATATCCGCAATTGACTGTAGTAGTATATAAATGGTTATCGATCCAATTCCAAAACCCAATTTCCCAATCGTTATAAGGATAATGGTACCAATAGATAATAAAAATGCATCCGTTAAGGGATATAGGTAATTATAAATTACCGCAAGAAATGGCAACTGGTCATTATAACCAGGCTTGCGAAGAATAAAAAATACCAACCAATACATGATAGTCACAATTATTAATGACAGATAGATATGTTCCCGCTTGGGTGTAAAATGAAAGAAATCAAATACATACCATAAACTAATGGCGGAAAACAATCCACAGGCTAGGTAGAATGGATCTGCAAGAGAAGGATAGGGAGACTCCACATGTAAATATATATTATAGAAAGTCCAGATAAAACCAGCTATCCCCCAACTGATAAGCGCCAAACTGAAATATATGAATACATTGCGCAAAGCATTATTTTTCGATGTTTTCTTAGCATAATAGAGTGTCAAAATTCCTCCAAAAAAATAAATAAAGGAAACCGCTCCATTATACAGATAATTATATATCGTATCTTTTGCGGGTAATATCTGGAGAATAACCCACCATATCGATATAGTTAGAGTAGTTAGTACTAAAAGAATGAAAGACTTTGACTTATACATAATTAAATATATATATCCTTATGAATGAAAACAAGCAGTTATGTAAAAAATCATAATATTATTCATATCTCAACGCATTCAATGCAGATATGCGTTTTGCACGCTGTGCAGGATAAAATCCGGTGATCATACCAACCATAAACGAAGACAGCATGATAAAAAATACCAGAAACGGCGGAACATAGGTTAGCGTAAGATACCCTTGGCCATTGACAATCGCAATAAGAGATATGCCAAAAGATAGCGCCCGGCCTACCAAGTCGCCAAGTATTAGTCCGCCAATACCGCCTCCCAAACCCATGATCATGGCCTCTGCCAAAAATAAATCCTGTATCTCATCAGATACTACACCCATGGTTTTCATACCTCCTATTTCGCGTGTCCGTTCAAGTAATGATACGGTAAGTGTATTGAACATGCCCAAAGACGCAACTCCAAGTGCAACCATGCCAAGTAACCCCAAAAGAATCCGCAAGTTTGCAAATAATGTCTCAATCTGTGCAACCGTATCAACCGTACTATTGGTCTTAAATCCCATTGAGTCTATCTCTTTGCGTGCGGTTGACATCTTATCTTTATCCGGAAAAACTACCTTTACCTGGGAAAAATTTTTGATGCCAATCCGCTGCGCATCTGCAAACGGGATATACATATACTGGGTATCCACATCATCTATCACTGCTTTTATCGTATACTCAACCTGGCTGGTAAGCACCCTTCCCTCAACTTCCGGCATAAGATTCTTCACGACAATAAACTGAACCAGAAATTTCTGACCAATTGCCTGCTTTTCCGGAATATTTAGAAGCCGCAAGAATCCAAGCGACACAATCGTCTCACCGCTTAAAGGTGAGTCGAGTTTCAATACATCAGATCCCTTTTTGGCAGTTGCGGCAGAATCTGTTGCCTGAAGCGAGACAACTTCCAATCCGCCTGATCCACTTGCAATAACCACAACTGAGCCGTAAGTTGAAGCAGAATCTGTTGCCTCCTCCACTGACTCCTCAAGTACTGCCGACTCTGTTGACTCTCCTAAAACCTCTGAAAATAAGAGACGCGGCTCAACTTGCAGATCTTTTTCAGGCAAACATACTTCTTTCCATGCATGCATTCCCTTATCGTCAAGCTGAGGTATATATTTGCCGTCGCTGTTTTTATCAAATAAAGGAATATATGCTTTGACCCAAAGCCCCAGATATACATTTCTTATCTTGTCATAGGCAGCCCTGCCAAAGCTTTCAAAAGGAGCATATTCTCCGCCCCAATACTCAACCCCCTCATAACCTCCCTCAAGACGGGATACATATCCTGCGAGTTTGGATGATACCGTACAAGATTCCCACGCCATCGACAGCTTATCAGGTTTTATATTAAAATCAATCTCCCGTATTTTTGCTCCACGTGTTGCCATTTTGATCTCTACTTCAACACCGCTTACCTGACCTGAAGTAAGCGGATTAAATAACGTATCCTGTGCAAAATAAGAACCTTTTAAAAGTTTGATCTTATTTATGACTAGATAATCTTTGGGTACTGCATATACAACCGTATCAGTATTTGCTTTATTAAAGCTTACTCTGCCGACAAGCGAGATAAACGGTATTACTTTTTCAACACGGGGAAGCTTTTGAAGCTTATTTAAAACCTCTGCGTTTAACCTCAGTGTCGTATTCTCACCGGTTGAGACATCGATAATACGAAGTTCATCAAGTCCAGCGACTTTACTGATAATAAGCCTTTCAAGACCATACCCCAATGAGAGAAGAAATACGATGATCCCGACCCCAACCGACATACCAAGAATCGTAATAAAGGAGCGCGTTTTTTTTACCATGAGGTTTTTGTATGCCAGTGAGATAAGATATGAGCGTTTGAGTTTGGTAAGACGTGCGCTTTCAATACCAACAACGAGCCTGTCATACAATCTGTTCATACCTCTCATCCAGAATGTATGGATAATTGCAAACAAAACCCCTATCAAAGGAATCTTCATAAAGGCATGGAATATTTTTGAGACCAGAAATGTTACAAGAAGCACAAAAAAACTCATCATCATATATGAGCCTTTTATAAAATGCGGAATGCCTTTTTTCAGTGCTTTAAATATACTTATCCACCAGGAAGGGGTGATAAGATTTTTGAGTTGATTAATTAAACTGGATAATATATGTTTCATGTCAGATTTAATTTTTTCAAGAACTGCGGATCGCGCACGTTTGACTCAACTACATCTCCACCTATTTCCTTTTTTCCGGCAATAACATCCCTTTTTGCATGTCTGTCTTTGGTCATATATTCCTCAACCACCTCGCCATCCAGAATATGATAGATCTTTGAAGCGTATTTGAGGTATTCAAGATCATGCGTAACCATGATGATCGTCTTTCCTTCATCAACAAGTTTCATAAAACGCTCAAGAAGTTCGCGACCGGAGACCGTATCAAGATTTCCTGTGGGCTCATCAGCAATAATAAGTAACGGATCAAGCATGAGTGACCGAATAAGGCTGATCTTTTGCTGTTGTCCGGATGATAGCTCAAGGGGCATGTAACTTGACCACTTACCCAAACCAATTGAATCAAGCAGCTGCTGTGCCCTCACTCGCACATCGTCTTCTTTTTGATCAAGAAGAAATGAGGGAAACATCACGTTTTCAATCACGTTAAATGAACTTATCCAGAGAGGCTCCTGATATATCATACCTACTTTATCCCGGCGATACAGTCCGCGCTCATCCTCAGTCATGGCATAAAAATCCTTGTCCTCCATGATAACCTTGCCTTCAGTTGGATTCTCAAGACCTGAAAGGGTATGAAGAAGTGTTGATTTACCGCATCCGGATGGTCCAAATATAATGACAAATTCACCCTTGTTTATCGTGATATTTATCCCTTTCAGAACCTCAACCGTACCAGTGCCTACCGGAAAGGATTTTTTTACATTTTGTATCTGTATCAATGCTTTGGTGTCTGCCATATCTTATTGTATACCGCGCAAGAACCCGAATGTCTTGGAAAGGTTCTCAATTACTAAATTCAGTGCGTCTTTGGTTGATTTAGGCGTGATCATCACCGTGTCTGCGGATTGTGAGATGTTTGCGGCCTTGTCTTTGGAAACTGCACGGAGATGATAGATCTTTGAAGGTGATAAACCAGGAATAGTCACGACATGGTTCGTGGTAAGGGCTGTATCTTCCTGCGTAGTCTGACTGTATGTGGTGCCTGTCCCTTGTGCATACTCAACCTGGGTCGTTGCCGGCTCATCCGTATCCCAGCTTACAATAATCTGGGCTTTTGCGTCTTCTCCGATCCCGATAATCGTGCTTTCAACCGTCATATTCTGTATCTCAGGAGCTCTGAAATCAACTGCGGTCTTTACTTGTTGTGATGGATAAACCGCTTCATTTCCTGCAGAATCACGGCCTTTGACAAGAATCGTATAATCAGTATCATCCTGCAGATCCCGAAGTATGACCTCATGGGTCTTTTTAAGGGTAAGCGCTACTTGATCGCGCGCATTAACCGGAGCATTTGTCGGATAATACGTCACAATTGACGATATTGCAGTGTTTGCGGTCCATAAAAGTCTAAGTGTGGCAGTTGGCATGCCTGACACTTGCTGGATTTTAAATGTAATGATTTTGGGAACAGGCAAAGTTTCAAATGTATAGTCATCTCCTGCAAACGTGTTCCCCTCATCATCCTCAACCACAATCCGATAATGATATACCGTACCCTCGGTCAAATTATCAAGTTTTATGGTATTGACGGTCTCATCTTTACTTATGGATATTGAAGATAATCCTCCATACGAAAGTGTTTCTCCGTACTCAACTGTAGCTTTAATACCGTTTGCAGTTGTAAAAGTAATATATGTTGAGTGGATGCTTGTCTCTGTTGCCTTGACGCCTGAAACACTTGGCGCAGGATTAGTGACAAAAGTCAATTCATCACTTGATCCTTGATTGCCATCCTCATCTGACCAGATCATCTTGTAATAATAAGTTGTTCCTGGTGTCAACCCGATCAAGTTTATGCTGTGGCTTGTCACTTGCTCTGATGATCCGACTTCATTGCCATAATCTCCGGTGCTTGTACCGTATTTGACAAACGAGTTTGCAGTACGGTTTGTTGCCCACTGGATAAGGGCTGATTTTGTCTTGACTGTTGCAGACTGTGTACCGACAAGCTCAGGCGCAGTAAGCCAACGGCCGGTCGGCGTCATGGTGACTGTTGTTGAAGCAGAAGAACATTGTTCGGTTGTTGCACATGCTTTGATACAAAAATAGTATGGCTTTGACTCAAGCTCTGTTTCACCGATTGAAAAAACAAGAAAAGATGTACCTGCAGTTGATCCGGCAAGTTCATAATCATCCATACTTGTTGAACATTCTGTGTCTGTTTCAGACGCATATATCCTGTATTCGCCAAACGAAGATCCTTTATCAGTCGGCGGATCCCAGGTCAATCCTACACGATATGATGACGTTGAACGGATTGAGTTGTCAAATGCCTCAGGAGCCAAGGGTATGCCTGGTGCAGTTACTGAAACATTAAACGTTTTTGATGCAAAGTTTCCGTAACTCACATTATAAGCATCATCAACCGCAACCACATAAAAAATGTTTTCTCCATCATGAAGACCGGATATATCATTAACCATGCTTGCCGATGTTGTTGATATGTTTGAAACATTGGGCAGTTCGTTCACCGAATACCTGTATTCTTTTATTGTACCTCGATAGACAGACGGTTCATCCCAATCAAAGTCAAATTGGTTTGCTGCTGGGTCGCTCGATACAAGCTGTAAGTTTCTGGGAGGAGACGGAGCAATGCTATTAAAATTATAGTTTGCGTTTGTGACGCTCGTGAAATTTCCTGCCGTATCATTTGCCTTAAGATAAAATGTATTTATCCCCTCCTGATATGCAGTGATTCCAGTCACCGTACAAACAGATTCCGTACACGTTCCTGTAAAACGTTGGTATTGTGATAGAGCCCCAGACCCTGTCCCTGTTTTATAGTAATAGTCAAGTAAACCTGAAGCAGTACTATTATGCAATGGATCAGATGTAGGTATCCAGTAAAACGTAAAATTATTTGTTGATGTATAACCGCTTGGCAGTACCGAGATATTTTCTGTCGCAATAGCGCTTGGCGCTGTCGGGTCATAAAAATATTCATATGGACTCCAGTGAGATGAGCTTATGTTTCCTGCATTATCAACTGTTTTAATCTTCAAATAGTTAACACCGTCTTCTGTACTGTCTGTTGCAAGTGTCGCACTATAACTTGCGGTTGTGACAAGCTCTCCTGATATTGTCGCGTCTGCATCTGGATCTACCCCAAAATAGACATAATATCCCGATATACCTGACCCAGTGCCATCTGTTGCGCCGGTCCATTCAAAGTACGGACGCGAATGATTGTACCAAGTATTGTCCAGTAATCCTGCAGATTTTGTGGCCGTTGCATATGGATCAAGAGTATCAGGATTGGTCGGCGGAGTTGAGTCATTGTAATAGTTGATATTTATGTTTGATACGGTGGGTGTAAACATCCCCTCTTCAGAAACAAGTGTTGTCTTGACCTGTAAGTAATCTGCAACAGAAGAGTTGATATTGTATTCAAATATACCTGAAGGAAGTTTTTTCAAATTCGTTGCAACAGACCAATTTGACCAGGTCTCAAGATCATCAGATGTTCGTGTCTCAAATTGAACTGACGTAGCAGACGGAGAAGCGATAGCTGCAGATAACCCTGCAAACGAATACGGATGATCAAGAATCATGGGTTTTGTCACATGGGTACCTAGCTGGGCATACGATGTTGTTGCTGATGGCATATTATATTTCCAAAACGTATACATGCCATTACCCTGTAAGATATAGATGCTGTTTCCCGATCCTTTTACCATGGCTCCTCCGGCACTAATATGCGACGGCGTATTTGTTCCGCGTATATACGTATTGGTTGCCATGTCATATATATACATCTGTGTATTATGAAAGCCGGATGTCACATATATCTTGCCATTGTGAAGAACAGACCCTGAGCCCTGATATATTGCTTCGGGAACAAGCGCCATATAAGTCCATTGTGTTCCGGTCCCAACCTTATACCTGTAAAAATGAGGAGTTGCGTTTCCTCGAAAGATATATAAATACTGATCTTCTCCCTCTTGGTAAAAATTCATGGAGGCGCCTAAGGAGTTCCCTCCGTTTACCGAGCCAGTATTCAAAGGTATGTTTGCCGACTCTGTAGCCCATGTGCCTGTGTCATTTTCACCTATCGTATACTTATATAGATGGGTAGTGGCGTTTCCCCGGAGCACATAGATTGCACCAGTTCCATCATATACAGCTCCCTGATTTCCTGCATTGCTTATCACATCAGGCGCATCAGGAAGCGCTTTCCAATTTCTATTTCCCTCATCATACCTGAAGATTTTTTTGGTGTTGCTTGAACAGATAACATAGAGGTCAGACCCCGTATGCACAAGATTGCCATAAAACAAACAGGGTATGTTTGGAAGCTGTGTCCATCGTTTGGTTGATATTTGATACTTGTTTATATAGGTTGTCCCGCCTTGTGCCATATAGATAAAATCATTGTTGTCATAAGCCAAAGCTGTACCTGTTGAAACCGCATGTGTTATGCGTTCTCCGTTACTGGTATACAACCTGTCTTGCGGAAGAGGCGGAGTTTCCGGATAATACGAATGGGTCTCCACATCAAACCGTGCAATTGCTGTTTGTCCCGAACCCTCACCGTTTATCAAATATGCATAACGCGATCCGTCATATGCAATAGATCCATACATCGCCCAAAATTCTGTTTGAGTCTGTATATTTTCCCATCTGTCCTGTGTTTTGCTGTAACGCCATATATAATTTTTTGTTTCATTATTTGCCTGTATATTAAAAGATGTAAACGCATATAAATAATCACCATACATGAACATACTATTTTTGGCGTACGACATATTATGAGGTGGAAGAGCAGGTGCAGTCACAGTATTGTCCCATACGTCATTTGCGATAGAATACTTTGCAAATCCCATACCGTTTCCGGCAAGAAACCATACCGAGGCGGTACTGCTATCATAAACCAAACCTGATCCGTTATATGCAAGATAAGGTGCTGACGCTTTTGGAGTCCACGTCCCGGCAGTCGGACCGCTCAGATAATACATGTACAAATCATCAGTATTTGCTCCACGCATCACATAAAGGACGTCGTAGCCGTCCTTATCTTTTCCTTTTGTCATAACAGACCCGTATCCAAACACATTTGCCGGCTGATTGAGAGTAGGTGCAGTAGTATAGGAATCAGTTGAGATCGAATATTTATAAAAATCAGAAGTATTTAAGCCACGCGAAAAATAAATACTGTCATTGCCGTCATATACCATCGCAGCTCCATAATATGCAATTGCCGGAAGGTCAGTCAACTGAGTCCAAAGATTGGTTGAAAAATCAAGCTTATAAAATGCTGCGGTGTTATAGCCTTTTATCACATATAAAGCATTATTTGCCACAACCGATGCTCCATACTGCATACGCGCGCCCCAGGGAAGACTGGGAAGTTCGCTATTTGCCCATGAACCGTTTGATGTATGCTGGAGCTTAAGATCTGTATTTGCAGATACTGGTGCAGTCTCTTCATTCAAAAAAGATGCAGTTACATATCCTACCCACAAAGGATCATTTCCATCAACTCCGGCACCAGAACCCCACAGTCCATCACGGCCCGCGCCTGATGAATCACTAAGCGTCTGACCGCTGGCTTCATCAAAATGATACAGCCCCAATGTGTTTTCATCAGTCGTAAAGGGTGAGGTTGGTGCAATAAAATTTGAACTGTATCTTACTGAATTTGAAATTCTGAACTCATCAATAAACCCATATTGGTTACCTCCAAACGCATATGGATTTATATTGACATTATAACCTATATATGAGTACAGACCCGGGTTTGTCTTTGCGAATAGTAAGCCGGCCGACGGTGTACTTGTGTAATCCAGGCGGCCATTGATAAACCCTTTGGCAACCCCGGTAGATGAGTCATAGGTGAAAGCAAAATGATTCCATGTGTTAGGCGTCATATACGTTGTCCCATTACCCGTCACAACAACCGGCAGTGCGGTCGTCCTGAATTGGTAGGTCATGATGTTATTACCGCTGGCTACTCCAACAGCAGTCTGTTGGCGATCATTGCTTCCAAAAAGTATTCTATTCCCGTTTGAATTCAAATATTTAAACCATCCTTCTATGGTCATTTGCGACAAGCCGTCAAGAGCATTATTCATGCTCGAAAGCCGTACATAATCTCCTCCGTCAAAAGATGCGGATACCCCACTCCATTTGGCAGATGAAAACGAATTTTCAATATTACTCATGGCATCGGTTGTCTCGTCAGGATTGCCGTAATATAGATAATAATCCGTGTCTGTCGTACCTGCATTTACTGCTTTTTTCAAGGGAAAATACGTAGTTGTTGCATCCACATACTGACGATCAATCTCTTCCCATGTGTTACCGTTAAAGTAGATTACTCTCCAGTCTTTCCTGTCACTTCGCAATTTTCCGCCTGCGACTAATGCTGCCGTATCTGTACTTACTTTTATCATTGATCCGGCAGTTGCAGTCAGCGCTGGCGAAATATCCAACTGTTGCCGATATGCGTATGACTGGTTCCACCAGGAGGCGCTTGATACATATACTGCGCTTTTTGATGCCTGTGCATCGTCCCAATCTGACTGAGTTGCAATAGTTGTGGTTGTAACCGGTGATATGCCCTCATATTCAAAGGAAAAGTCGGTTGATGCGGATATATACCCTACCTTATTTTTTGCTTTGACTTTGAGATAATAGGTTGTCCCTGATACTAGGTTTGAAGACACCGTATAGTTTGTCGTCCCCTGGAAAGATCCATAAGTAACAGGATCGTATGCTGACTGGTCACCAAAATACACATAATATCCTTCGACTCCTGTCTCGCTATCAACTGCCGCATTCCACTCAAAATAAGGATTGCGGTGGCTATATGTTTCCGTGTCTGTTAACTCGGTTGTTTTTGAGCTGCTGCTATATGCTTTCAAATCAAGCCCTGTGATAACAGGCGGCGTTATATCATCATTATATCCGAACGTGAAGGAATCAATAACCGGAGTAGTGCTACCATCAGGTTTTCCGGTTAATACCGCTTTTATCTGTGCATAGCGGCCTGCTGGTAAATTCTCTATTGTGTTCGTCGATTCCCAATCGCTCCACAGATTCTGATTTGTTGACGAACGTGCATAAAACAAGACACTATTTTCTACTCCGTCTGCAGGAGTAAAAGAGGATGAAAAAGATGTATAGGACGAGGCATACGTTAAATCATATACAGGCGAATACCATGTTCCTGAGTTTACATATTTGTGTACTGCTGGCGGTGTATATTTCCAGAGCGCTTTGTTGTATCCCTGATATGAATATAGAGAACCACCTACATATACCAGTCCTCCTCCATACCTGATCATGTTTGGTGTATCCGGCAAACGCTCCCATATGTTTGTGAATGTATCATAACGATAAAAATAACGTCCGGTGAGATCATTTTCTCCACCAACCTGTACATATATATAACGTACACCGTCTGTAGTCAGAGCTCCTCCGTTAAATACACCAACTGGTAATGTAGCCACCTCCTCCCATGTATTTGGTGTTTCTAAGTACCGATACATCCTTCCCCTATAGTTTCCCGGAATACCGTATATATAATCACCGAATTTTACAAGCGCTGAACCGCGTCCTGGAGTTTCCGGAAAATTAGCTAAAGTAGACCAACCCAAAGAAGTATTATATTTTCTGAACGTTACGGTATTTGCCCCTCGTAAAACAAAAAGATCAGCAGAGCCTGATGCTGCCATGGCAGACCCGACTCCGAAATTACCGGAAGTCGCGGCAAGCGGAGTGGCTGCTCCTGTTGTCGGATTAACAGAATAAAAAGATGTTGTGTTATATCTTCCCACATATATATTACCGTCCATGTAGGTCAGAACAGATCCGTCACCCAAAGTACCCGTGCTATAAGTTATAGCCGGAGACCAAGTATTTGTCCCGATTGTATATGTATAACAGGTTGCAGTATTTTGTGCTCTGCACTGATATATCTCTGTTGTGCCGTTTGTGGTCGTCATGCTGTTTCCTGCATAGGTATTTGCCGGCGGGCCCTTCAAAGGATAGCTCCACTTTTCATCCTGAGGATTAAAATACATGAGGTTTCCAACATCAGTAAGCGCAATAATTTTTCCTGATCCATCATCATAAACCATCGAGGCAAAGAAAAGAGAATATGGCGGTGGAGTTGATGTAGTCCATTCTGTCCCATCAAACTTATATAGAGTCTGCTGTGCTGGTGGTGATCCGCTTTGTATCGGAGTTCCAAGCATATATATATTACTACCGACTTTTACCAGATCACTCCCTGAACCCACAACACCGTTGGAAGCCAGTGCTTTATATGTCCAGGCGCTTCCAAAACTCCAGGTATCATAGATATATAATCTGTCGGGATTTGCACTTTCACTGACCAGATATAGATATCTGCTTCCGTCATACATCAGATCACAATGATTGCCGCAGGTTGCCGCACCATTTGGACTGGTAGGATTGGTAATTGACTGCCATGTACCTATCTGTGTACCGTTAAGATGGTACCGGAAGAAATCCGTGCTTCCTCCCCTGAATGCATAGATATAACTTGTCTCGCCGGGTACATACTCTAGAGTCGCCCCCGGTGTAAGCACATCCGAGATATTGGCAAGAAAACTCCAGGTGTTTGTCGCAATATCATACTCAAGGAAGTGTTTTCTGTTTGTGCGTGTCGCAAATGCCCAGATTTTGGACGTACCATTGGTTGTTGCGTCCAATACCTCATAGGACTGGATAGGTACATATGCCATTTCTTTCCACTCGCGCGTATCCAGATCATATCTTAAAAATTGTCCGGTCGTGGTATTTCTGAATGCATATAAAAACCTGTTGACTTTTATTACCTTTGAATTACCGAAAACTCCTGATGCTGGCGTATATCCCATCGCATGATTTATATTCGCAGGCCCCGATGCATCCCAGTTACCCAGATCTAACGAAAGCTTTATATCACCTGCAGATGTGGCAATATCAACTTCTTTATTTTCAAATCTGCCTGCAGACCAGTCGGTCTGAGTTGATTTGGTCACCTCATGCTCTGCTGCATAAACGACTTTCATAGATACTCCGTACATCTTTATTATCCATGCAGCCATGAATAGGATCGTTATGCAAAACAGAATGGATATGATATTTTTATTTCTCATTTATCTGTCCGTTCGATGTAATTGTTTATATTAAACTCTCCCAAAAGTTCTCCTCCGGGCATCCAGCTCCAGTAACCTCCCTGCCAGTCACCATACCCGACAGAAAGGATTTTGACTCCTTTTCTTTCCTTTCGAAGTGCCTCAACAGATACTAAAAGCAAATCAGCATCAGGTCGGTATCCATACACGATAATTTCGTTCATATATCTGCTGTATTTTTTTATGTCTTTAATCCACTGTTGTTTTTCCTGCATAGATTCATACGGACGTCTGAAATCCATATAAAGCGGGATATTTATTGCTCCTTTAATATGCCCTACTTCATATTCTTCCCTTGAACGTGAATCAATTAATACCATATCCGGCCGCTGTATCTCTATGTATTCTTTGACCAGAACCGGATCAATATATTCATACTGTTCGTTTCCTACTATTTTTATTTTCTGTTTTGCAACCTCTGTTTTTTGCAGGAAAAGAATATGGTTTTTTCCTTTTGTGAAAAGATTAGGAGCGATATTGATCATAAAAACCGTGAGGACAAAACTTGCCGTCAATACGATCATAAATGACATTGCTTGATTTTTGACCTTTGGTTTTACAGATATTTTTACTACATCTGCGACCTTATGTATCTTTGTCTGTTCTCTTTTTTTCTTTTTTTGCATATTCGGTGTGTATATTTCAGACTAGCAAATCTCCGGTGATTTGCAACAGTTTTTCTTGAGATATCAGTCTTTTATTGAGTTTCCACTTGAGACCGTGTCCGTCCGGAGATTTACCCCACGGCAGCACCAGATGCTCACCCTGTATCACCTGACGGGATAAAGACGAAAAAACGCCTCCCAGAGCCTTACCTGTTTTTTTCAGTTTTGATGAAGTGGCAGTTGAGGATATGATGCCTTCCTTTGTTTTGGCAAGAAGGTTAAGAGCTTGAAGCTGGCTGGGGGTTAATCTATAAAGACGACTCTCAGTAGGGCTCATGTATTTTCAGTATATATACATATATATATCCATGTCAAGTACTAGATGTATCATATCTATCCTATGCATATAATGCTTATGAACTATTTATTCTATTTATTCCATTTGTTCTATCTCATGTACATATATCTACTTTGTCTATTTTATGCACTTTTGGTAAAATCCATATATAAATGTTTTATTTTATATTTTTTCTAATATAGGTCGTCTTAACAACAATACTCCAGTATAATTTTTGTGTACGAAAAATGATATATAGCTATATTAAGAAGATAGTTATTCGTAGCGAAGCGCATTCAACGGGCTTATACTTTTTGCCCGTTTTGAAGGATATATGCCGGTAAAAAAACCGATCAAAACCGAAAGAAGAAGAATAAAGATGATAAAAGACGGCGGCGCATAAAAAAGAGAAATGGTTTTATCCTGTTGAAAATAGAGAAAGAAACCGTTTATCAACTTTCCAAACTCAACCCCCACACTTACTCCTAAAATACCTCCGAAGATACCTATAACCACGGACTCTGCCATAAAAAGCCTTACAACATCATAATCCGTTGTACCAAGTGTTTTCATGACACCGATCTCACGCGTCCTCTCAAGAAGCGATACCGTAAGTGTGTTAAACATACCAAACAGCGCAACAATAAGGGCAATCATCCCAAATGTACCCAGAAGAAAACGCATTATTTTAAACAGTCGGTCAACCTGTGCTAACGTATCTACGATGCTTGTCGTGGTGAATCCAAGCGTCTGTATTTTTTCACGGACTTTGGGAAACTCGGCCTCAGTCTTGCTCACGATTTTAGCAATGCTGTATTTTTGCACACCCATGCTTTCAATGTCGGCAAGAGGAGCATATATAAGAGGCTTGCTGTCATCTGCGATAACACCAATGATGGTATAGGAAACCGGCTTTGATACGACTCTTCCTGCAATACGAGGCAAAAGATCTCCGCTTACAATATAGGAAACCTCGATTTTTTTTCCAAGTGCCTGTTTTGACGTCAGTTTCAGCGCATTTAAAAAACCGGTTGATACGAGTATTTCCTTTCCTCCTTTCTTTTTGACTTCAATGATACCCAGGTGGACTGATGAACTTGCTTCTTTTGCTTTTTGCTGTTCCTGGCCAAGCATAGCCTGCAATATCGCCTCATCCGTTGACGTGCCGCTACCAGTCAGATTTACAGTTAACTCGCTTTCATTTGGTAAAACTCCGGCTGAACCTGTCGCCTCCCCTAAAACTTGGCTCTTTTCCCGAGCAATCAAGAGCTGTTCAATCTGTTTTTCAACCATGACCTCCTGATCGGAAAGAATGGTAATGGAGCTTTCTCCAATAAAGCCCGACTCAATCTTCTGACTACCCAGCTCCCCCTTTTTTTCAAGATAGATATTGTCGTTATGTTCTTCCCACAGCGGCACCGTCGTCTTCACCCACCTTCCATACCATACGCCTGTTTTGTCCTGTTGATTTTTTCCAGCTGTTGAGACGCTTTTATAGGTACTGCCCCATACCTCTGTACCTGAAAAAGAATCAACGATACTCCCCCTTACATATCCGATAACAGGTGCTGCAACCGAAGGGCTGTCGTGAACCGGAATATAGTCTTCCTCATCTATCCGATACCTTATGGTTTTTCCCGTAATTTCGTCTTTGACTGATATCGTATCTTTCCCGTCATCAAGACCCGCAACCTCTCCGTCTTCAAGAAGTTTCACAAGCTCCTCAAGCGGTGATGTTTTTTCATTGGATACGTTTTCTGCCTGTGAGGAAAAAATCGTTCCTTCAATGGGTACAATGTGGGCAAATTCAAGAAATTGATTTGACGAGGCTATGACAACTACATCCATCCGCGAATCTCCCAACATGACTGAAGCAGCCAAAGAAACCGCAGGCGCAACTGACTCAATACCCGGGATCTGCCGAATTTCCTTTATCTTTTGGGAAGACAGCGAAAGTGCGGTCGATTGGCTCTGGACATCGGCAAGACGCAGGGACTTTGGCTGTACCAGCCTGTTGGTCACGATTTTTTGCAGTCCATAGCTGAATGAGACAAGAAAAACGACTGCGGCAGTACCAAGCGCGATTGCGCCGACCGTGATAAGGGTGCGCGATGGCGAAATAATAAGATTTTTTACCGCAATCTCAAACACGATTCTCCATGAAAGATATCCTTTTCTGCCCATGACAATATATTCACGATAACATCGTAGCGTTTCAAGAATATGCACACGGGTTTTTTTAAACAAGGGAATATCTAGACGCGCCAAAATGTTTGATCTTGTATTCTCACTATTTGAGATTTGAGATTTGAAATTTGACATTTTAATCATGTTCGTCATATATAACTTCACCGTCTTTCATACTGACACGGCGTGTGGCAATAGGCAAGAAATGCATTTCATGCGTAACCATGATCACCATCCTCCGCTTTTCCCGGTTAAGCCTTGCCAGAAGTTCAATGATATTTTCGCTGGCCTTTGTATCAAGATTGCCTGTTGGTTCATCCGCAATGATGATCCATGGATCTGCGGTAAGCGCACGGGCTAGAGCAATACGTTGTTCCTGGCCTCCTGACAGTTCACTGGTCCGGTGATCCGACAATGACTCCATCCCAACGGTTTGCAGCTGTTGGTACGCCCGGTCAAGCGCTTCCTTTTTCCGGATACCTGAAAGATAAAGCGGGTATGCCACATTTTCAAGTACGCTTAATGATTTTATCCAGTTTGTCTTTTGAAAGACCATACCGATTTTTTCACGTCTGAAACATGTACGATCATCGGATGTCATATCATAAATGTCTTTCCCGCGTATGAAAACCTCACCGCGGGTTGGCTTTTCCAGACCGAGCACCGTATGGAGAAAAGTGCTTTTGCCGCATCCTGACGGACCATATACAATAACAAACTCACCTGAATACAAAGTCAAACTAATTCCTTTTAATACTTTTATTTTCTGTTTTCCCACATAAAACTCCTTGCTGACTTTCCGCATCATCACAATCTCATGATGTGACCTCTTTTTTTTCCTTGGAAGCCGCGACTCAATTGCATTGATGTTGATGGTTGCGGGCAACGACTGCTTTTTTTTCATAGTTTTAAAAAACCAAATACATCCTCCAAATTCTTGAGAATAATATCGAATGCTGCCTGTTGTGCGGTCGGGGTAACAACAACGGTATCTTTCGATTCCGCGGTATTTTTTGACTTGTCCGCAGATATGATTTTCAGATGATACGATTGGGTGGGCTGCAAATCCCGTATAACAACAACATGGCGGGTGGTAAAAGCACTATCTTTTTCGGTTGCATTGGGATACTCTGAACCAGTGCCCGCTCCCCACATGACCTGGCCAATTGCCGGCTCATCCGTCTCCCAGGAGACAATAATCTGGGCCTTGGCATCTGCACCAACTCCGGTAATCGGTGTCTCAATGATGATGTTCTGGAGTGTCGGAGCACGAGAATCAAGACCGGTTGCATAACGGATCGGGTCTGATATTGCTTCGTTTCCGTTGGCATCCCGTCCGCGTATGGTGAAAACATAGATCGTTCCATCCGAAAGTCCTGTAATCCTCTGCAGATGTTTTGTCTCGAGCTTCCCGCTGTATGCTGTCTGCAAAGCGCCTTTGGGTATAACGGGTATTGCGGCTAACTCTGTCTGGGACATTTTTTGGATCGCGCTTATGGGTATTGATTTGGTATTTGCAGTATCCAATGAAACAGCCTGATACTGTATTTCGCCTGTTGTGGGTACATTGGTTGACCAGGCCAGCAATACACTTGTACCCCCTGCTTCCTGGTCTGTGTTCATGACAAGCGCAGTCACTTTGGGAAAAGTAAGGGTCGTAAACTCATTATCCTGTGAAAAAATATCATCAGCGTCCGAGGTCGTCCCCCGTACCCGGAAATGATAGGTGGTAGAGTCTTTTAAATTTGACAGACGTGCAGAATGCGTGCTTTCATCTGCGGTTGTTGAAACGGTGATGCTGCTGCCGTATGCGGTGCTTTCACCATATTCCACAACTGCAGACGACATGCTGGTCGTATTCCACGATATATATGCGGAATTCAGGGTGATGTCTGTTGCCGATATGCCGCTGATTGAGGGAGTCGTAAGGGTCGTAAATGAATATGATGAGGAATATGCTTCATCTCTCGTATATCCGACCAAATCCGATGTATCCAGATTTTGTACGCGAAAATAGTATGTCGTACCAGGAGACAGACCTGCAATTTTCACGCTATGTGTTGCTGATGACGAAGCTTCGGATGCTATAGCGCCAAACGCAGAAGTTTTTCCGTATTCCACGCTTCCAAACGCCGCGCGGCCGGTAAGCCAACTGATTGTTGCGGTTGTTGCGCCTGTTGCAACTGAAGGAATGCCTCCGGTTGTCGGAGGCGAGGTATATTTACCTTCCGGGGATTTGCTGACTGTATTTGAAGCGATTGAAACCGATCCTGCATTGTCAATTGCATATACTTTGTAATAATAGAGCTGTTTACTGGTGAGATCCGCATCAGTATATGCGGTTGAAGTGGTCGACCCTATTTTGGCAAATGACGTGTTATCCGTTGAACGGTACATATCATAATGGTCAGGTGTACCGCCTGTTGCAGGGACTTTCCATGCCAAGGTAAGGCGCCATATAGAACTGTCACGGTCCGATGTATCTGAGATCGTCAGAGAAACAGGTGCGCCGGGCGCAACTGTTGAGGCATAAAAATCCGCACTTTCATAGGCATCAAAGTTCCTGTTTCCATGACCGGTTGTAGCATTGACATTATTATCCTCGGCAACAATATAAAAGGTGTTTTTTCCCTGTTGAGTGGCAAGGGCGAGACTTTCCAGCGTTCGGGTGATTGTCTCCTCAGGCGTGGTCTCGGTCATGGTAGTCTGCGATGGTGTGCAGTTGACACAATAATAATACTTTGCGATATCTCCCGAATAGGTTGCGGGTTTATCCCATGTCACATCAAACACGTTGCTTATGGAAGGCGCGCTCTCCGATGTTGCAGGACTTAAGACAACATTTTCTGGCTTGGTCGGCGCACTCGCGTTATAGTAAAAGCTTCCTACCGCTACATTATTTGTGGTCGTACCCGAGTAATTGGCTGCATTGTCTTTTGCACGGACGTAAAAAAAGTTTTGACCTTCCTGGTAAGCGGTTATGGCTGTGGCAGTCGTATCAACGGTAAAAATCCAGTCAGAAAGCGTACCTGAGGAAGTACCGGTTTTGTATTCATATCCCGATATTCCTGAAGGACCGTTGTCTGTTGCCGCAGGCCAGTAAAAAGTAAATGAATTGGTTGCCGAGTAGCCGACGTTTGTGGTGGATACATTTGCAGGAGCATTCGGGATTGACCCGTCGTATTTGTAAATAAATGAGGTAACCGGACCTGAAATATTACCTGAGTTGTCTTTTGTCTGCAGACGTAAATAATAGGTGCCGTCAGATAACACACAATTTGATGGTGCGGTGCCGACAATATAAGCACGTGAATCAGCGCTCGTCTGGCTAAAACAGTCGTCTGCGATATGTGCAGAGGGTGTAGCTGTCTCATCCTGTGTTAGCAAAGCATAGTATGAGGCGATACCTGATGCGCTTTGACCTTCACCCGCATCATCTGCTCCCACATCCCAGGTAAACATAGGGCTATCATAGTTATACCAGGTGCCTGAAGTCAAACTTGCCGAGGATGTTGAAGAAGTTGCATATCCCAAAGCAACAGACTCAGGATTTTGAGGAGCAGTCGTATCTTCAACATATGAAACAGTCATGCCTGAAATGACCGGTGACTCATTCAGCTCTTCGTTTGCGCTCAGATCAGCTTTCCACTGAAAATATCGCCTAGGATCTGACGCAATCGTGTTACCTGACACCGCTGCCCAGTCAGACCAGATATTGTTGTCTGCCGAGGTCTTGGTGTAATATGATATGCTTGTTCCTTCAGGCGTCGTAGCCTGGCTCTGCCAGGCGGAGGCGCCCCACTGCCCATTTGCTGATAAGTCAATAACAGGTGAAGTATATGTCATCGCTCCGTCTTCATACCGATCATCAGACTCGCTTCCTGAGGAGTGAGTGGAAAGACCTTGATAATAAAGATCAGTGACTTCGCCTGCGGTGAGGATTTTATCAAAAATACGTACATCTGAGATAACTGCATTAGCGTGACTGCTATTACCACCATCGTTTGCTCCTATTGTAAGGGATGCACAATTGAATGCCCAAGCTGCTCCTGCTGGCGTGAAACTATATCCTATTCCGTTCGAATAGAGATATCCCATATTACTACCATCCCACATTGCTACCACGTGGTACCACTTGTCTTTTGTAATCGTTGTTGAGACAGTTCTTCCCCACGAGGAATCCTGCCCTATTCCGTACCCAGTCGCACTAAACTGAAGAGAAGGACAACCGCATGCGAACGTTCCATCATAAAGGAAATGTACTCCAGATGTTTTCATGCTAACAGGCTTAAACCACATGCTGATTGCGGCAGGAGTAGAATTAAGATTACCGTTTCGGGGGACAAGAATGTTTGTTGCGTTTCTTATACTCAAGCTCTCATGTGCTGTCTCACTCCAAGAGTAACCGGTACCTAAACTACCATCAGCATAAGTAGTGGCATAACTTTTTGCCTCCAGCTGTACTCCGTCAATATATATTGTCCTGCCCGGCTGGACCTGAACCCCAAAATAATACGTATTTGCAGGAATCGTACCTGTCGTATGAGTTAACCGCCACCAGCCGCCACCCATATCCGTGTATGTTGTAGACAACGCTGCGGATCCTGATGCAAGTTGTGCGACGCTTGTGTCCACGACACCAGCCACGTTTGACGTGGTTCCGTCATACACATATGTTGAAAGCGTATAACTCCCGTTTGCTGATGCGGTTGCGGCAATCGTGTATTCATCGGGCTTGTCATATCCAATGAGCTTAACCGACTTTGAACCAAACGTGTAATATGGAGCGATGGTATTTTCTGAGGGAGTAAGAGCGGTAAAATTGGTAATCGTACAATCGTATTGATTACTTCCTGAATTATTGCTGCCAAAATATACCGTTGCAGGCACTGTCCCAAAAGCGTAAGTTTTGTCAATTGCCGTGCTCGCCTCCTCTGTCCCATTTACCAGCAGTTTCAAATACCCGCCCGCCGAATATGAAATTTCCAGATTGTAAGTCGTCCCCGCGTTCAGAACCGGCGGATCAGTCCAGTCGGCGTTGACTACATTACCGGCAAAGGAAGCAGCCAATCTCAAAGTGGAATCATCATAGCGATAGAGCTTGATATAGTCATCCGCATCTTCATTGGTTGACAGGTGGATGATCTCTGGCGCAGTACTACCAAACATATCAGATGTGTCAAAACTATGCCTTGGTGTGAACTTAAACTTTATTACTCCATTGGCGTTTGATAATTGATTATTGATATCTTGAGTAAGCGTATCTGCGCCATCCACGCGCAGACCTGTGTTTTCGGTTGAATTGGCTTGCGAGGCAGGAGTGACGGTGAGGGGAATATCAGTAAGTTTAAAGGCATAAATATCATCAATTTTTGAAACTATACCATTCCCTTTTAAATATGGCGTATTACCAAAAGCTTCTGATGATGTCCTAACAACACCAGATACTAAATCCCAAGAGCTACTTAAAGTATATAAGAAGGAAGCTAAAGAACCGTTCGAAGCCTGCAATCGAACTCTACTTCCTGCGTTATTTGATGATAAAGCAATGCTATTAGAACTATTGCCCGATATATGTGCTCCGTATGAATAAAAACTATTGGCTGTAGTAAAAAAGTTACTTGCATCGTAGAATAAGTTCTCTTCGTCAAAACCTTCGGTACAAACAATGGCGCTGTTACCAGAGTAATAATTCTCGCTATCTTTCGTAATCTCACCTTCATCCGAAGATCCAGCAGTCCATTTTACAGGCATACTTGGTGTTCCTTCCCAAATCTCAAACGAAGGATTGTCAAACATATTCGCAAGCAGCTCTATCTGATGCCAATAAACAGTTCCTGAAGCTTCGGTGTTTATTAACCTTACTTCTATAGATGTACAATCAGCATCTACCCAATCATAAGATAAATCGTCATCTACAGGATTATATCTTGCTACTGTTGGCAGTTCAAAGGTAAAGTTTAATACATTGGGTGCTGTTCTGGTACTGGTATTGGTTCCTGTTAGTTGGGTTATTTCATGATCATTAGTTGCATCCCAAATTTGCACTTTGGGGATACTGGTGGTGTCGGAGTGAGCCAAGGCTCTTACCACATAATTCTGCCCGGCAGTCAGACTGGACTTGATATATTTAATCCCCTGATTAGCCGCATTGTTTGTCCACTTATATCCACCGGCAAAGATCTTTTCGGAAGCATCTAGCGATTTAACATAAATAGCATCATAATCGGATATAGCAGTATTGACTGAACTAACTTGCTCTGCGGTCAGTGTAGTGTCGTATATCGCCAACGCCTTAATCTTACCGGAAAAGAAGGGAACATCATCGGTAAAACTTCCAATATGAATCTCATTTTCATACTGAGTACCTGTTGGGATTGATCCTCCATCCGGTGTTCCATTCAGGTAGCCTTGCGATCCGGCTACAGCCATTACACCTTCCGTAAGAAAATCTGAAACAGTGGATGTACCGCTATTAACATAGGTATGCACTTGTGTAACTCCACCTGATAACCACCGAGGAATAAGGCTAAATCCCGTAGTTCTCTGACCAGTGCCGTTACTGTCTGAAACTACCACCGAGTTGCTATTGCTGACATCAGAAAAACTCGCAATCATTGACCATGATTGACCAGAATCATCATGAGTTATTCCAGTCTCAAGATAGTGTGTTCCAGTAAAAATCCATCCGTCTGTTGTGTTCCAGTTTGGATCTAATCCATCTGATATGGTATATGTTGACGGATTTGCCAAGTTTGTTTTACTATCAGTATATGAATTCGCCCCCTTTGGCTGATACACCGCAACAACGTTTTCAGAACTTACCTCGCCTTCCAACCACCATGGAGAAACTTGACTCCATCCATCCTCAACGTAGTCAACACCCATCATAAACCCACCAGTATTTGAGCTATCGGTATACAAAACATTGGACACATACGGGTGACTCCAGGCATTACCCGTGCCTGTTGATATTGAACCTGAGCTTGCATTTGTGGGCAAAGCAAACACTACATCCCAGGAGCCAGTAACTAAAGTTGGATCTTTACCTGAACCATTATTCCAAATCTGCTCTATCTCATCTCCATTACCTACATTAATTCCATACTCCCCGTCCCAGAGCGGACGACGGTAAACCGTCAAGCCTTCAATTATCGCATCTGCATTTGGTGGAGTTTTATCCGCCTTGTTTCCAATCCCTATCATCCCAAAGGACCCTGGAGCTCCACCACTAGAAATATTGCCAAAATTTTGTACATTATCCACTGATATATCAAAATAGTGGGCATCATCTAAAGTGCTCTTAGTATCCCAACGCAAAACAATACTATAAGTAGTTCCAGCCAACCAATCATCAATATTTATCTTATGGTTTTGACCGCCGTGCTGAAAATACAAATAATTATCACTGCCCTTCCAAATAGCAATCCTGGAGGTATTGGCTGAAACTAGTTCGTGATGTTTACCGTCATTGCCATTCCACTCAGGAGTAAGCCAAAAAACAATTGACCCTTGGTACGAATCTACATTTTGATAAAAATAGCCCGAAATACTATTTCCTGGCGAAAAACTCAGTTCATCTTTGATATCGCTGGCGTCCCAATCCCCCTGTACGATTACCCCCTGCGCAAACGGCCCAGATGAGTTTCTTTTTGCCATTGCCGGTGCAAAAGTTGCTGCTGCCGTTGCATAATTAAAATAATTTTTCCCCCAATTTAAAGTAGCGCTTGTCTCATTTTCGAAACTTGGATTAGTGATAAGATTTGTAGTACCTTCTTCGATAAAGATACCGGAATGCGCGGCAAAGTTTTGTGTTGCAAGATATCCTGTATCAGTGCTTGACCTGTCTGCTCCTACTAAGCCCGACACATATTTTGCGCCGTTAATCGTGCCGTGATTTCCATTACCCGAGGCATCCATGGCTTTGCCAGTGTTCCTCGGATCATCTCCGTTTTCGTCAAAATGCAGGAGGAGTTTGGTGTTGGAATCAGGAGAAAAAGGGGCTGTCTGAGGAGTAAAGTTTTCGGTGTAACGTACTGTGTTTGAAACTCTCAGTTCGTCAAAAATACCTTCTGGCCTATATGTAGGTTCAGCATGACCAAGATAATAATTTGTCGAGTTGCCTATTGTTTTTGTATATGCTTTTGTAGCCTCTAATTCTCCATCTATATATATTCTTAATTCTGATCCGTTGTATATACCCGCTACATGTACCCACTGACCAATTTTACTGGTTACAGAAGATGTACTATGTACCAACTGATCACAGGTATTTACATTTGAAATTCCAAATACAAAATTGTTTGAATGACTACAATTGTTTGTCCTGTCTGTTCCTAACCAAAAATTATTACTTTGCATGAAAATAGGATAGCCACCAAAATTTGAATCACTTAATTTAACCCAAAGCTCCACTGTAACTTCATTAGAGGCAAAGTCAATCGTAGCAGAGCTGTTTCTTACATAATCATTCCCATCAAAACTCATAGCGCTTTTCCCTCCTGAATATCTGATTACCCCTGTTTCAACAGTAGGAGTTTCTCCATCAACACATGTGGTTGTACCATTAAAAGGACATACCAGAGTTGCGCTAGCTGTTGATCCATCCGCTCTTGATATATCATATCCCAGAGCCCCAGATGCAGGAGAAGCAGCTGAAGCGTTTCCATAATACAATTCATAATTTACATCTGTCCCTCCGCTTGGCCATAACATATCCTGTCTGGGAAAGGTCACTATGGTTGATGTACTGTCACTGCAGTCAGTCGCTTCAGACGCGATTAATATAGATCGAGGTAACTCGCGTCTAACATTGGCCGATTCTGTCGCAATATAGACAACACGTAGGTCGTCACAGTCTGTCTGGAGTTTACCCGCGTCATACAACTCTTTGGTATTTATGGTGATTGAGGCAGATCCTGATGCAGGAAGTGATTGGGTGGACAGATTTTTGAGAGTAAAAGGTTTTTTTTGGAGATAGTTCCCATCCCACCATGAGCTTGAGGTTGCGATACGGACCTCGGATGAGAGCACCGATACGACACCGCCTCCGTCACTATACCCTGCAAGTCCCGATACTGTTCCTCTGTCAAATGCAACCTCACCTGGCATTGACACGGTCGACTCGGTTAATGCGAAAATCCTCTTTATAAGTTTGTACCCTCCAAACGTGATGCCGAAGACTACACCTGCAGTAAACAATACCGTACCGAAAAGCTGTAAATAGTTTTTTGAGTAACGAAGTTCGCTTCTTTTATACAACCAGGATCGTATAACGTATACTATATGAAGCCTGTCAAATCCACCTCTCATCTTTTTCCCCATACGCACAACCCTGTTCCATATTTTCCTTGCTCGGCTACGTACTTTCTTACCACTGCACATAACGCGCAATGTGTTTTGTTTATGTTTATGCACCAATCTATTCTTAAGATTCTTCTTTTTAGGTAATATGTTTTTTTTGTTTCGTATGATCGGCATCCTGTTTTCCCCGGCCCCTTATATTGGTTTGATAATCTAATCTGCCCTATTTTTATGAAGTGAATATGGCACAATTACCCTTATATATACATAATAGTATATTTGGAGCTTTTTGTCAAGACGGATTTATGATGTATTTCTATGAAGAGCTAAAGATATTTTAAGGCTCTGCAAAAGTCTATATACCGCTAATCTGTAAAGCGTTTTCTTCAAACTCGCCTTTTTTGAAAGGACCGATTATGGCAAAATGAAGTTTTTTTGAGGAAAACAATCCTTGCGCCAAAGTGATTATCTCCTCTTTGGTAACCAAATCTATTTTTTGTATCAGTTCCTCAGGCGTCTCAGTTTTCTTTTCACGAAGCTGTCTCATCCCGTAAAAATTGGCAACATTAAATGAATCCTCCATCGACAAAAGCAGTCTGCCTTTTATCATCTCCTTTGATCGGGCAATATCATCTCCATTTATCGTGCCCTTTGCAATCTTTGCATGTTCGCCGATCGTCGCAGACAAGGCATCTTTTACTTTTTTCGGGTCTTTTGCAACCCCGGACTGTGTCACGATATACCCCGTATCCGCGTATTGCTCGACTCCGGTTGAAATATAATAGCAAAGCCCCCGTTTTTCCCGCACTTCCTGGAAAAGCCGTGATGATGCTCCCCCGCCTAATACGGTTGCAAGAACTTTAAGGATTGGTCTGCGTTTATCCGTGATAGTAACCGTGGGAAAACCAAGACAAAAATGTGCCTGTTCTGTTTTTTTGCGGGCAACATGGACTACAGGAGATGTCTGATTTCGTATATATGTGGAAAAACCGATCGTATGGTTTTTTTTCCAACCCCCAAACTTCTCCTCAATAATCTCTAGATAACGTTTGACCTTTGAATTGTATTTTTGACCTTGAGATAATCCTCCTGCCACAACAAGCACCGCATTCTGCGGTTGATACAGACTCTGCATATAATTAACAAACGTATTTCTTTCAAACGAAGTCACGGTTTTTTTTGTGCCTGCGATATCAAACCCTAGGGGATTTCCCGGAAACATGATGTTTTCAAAAATCTCACTAATACGACGCTGGGGCATATCCTCGTACATGTTTATCTCCTCCACAATCACCCCTTTTTCCTTTTCAATTTCGTGAGCATCAAAAAGCGATCTCAAGAGAAGATCGGAGATGATATCAATCATTTTGGGAAAGTGGGAAAGCGCTCCTTTGATATAGTATCCTGTATAGTCTTTTGAGGTAAATGCATTCCAATATCCGCCCATGCCCTCAATCTCCTGGGAGATGATCTCGGGATTGGGATACTTTTTGCTTCCCTTGAAAAACATGTGTTCCAAAAAGTGTGCAATACCGTTATTTTGTGTGTTTTCATACCGGGAGCCTGCACCAACCAGTAAAAGAGTGGTTACGGTCGGAAACGACGCCGTATCGATAAGCATGACCCGCAGACCGTTTGAAAGCGTATGTATCGTGTGTATCATGTGTTTTATTCTATCACATGAGAATTGAGGATTGACAGTGACTTACCGTATACCCAAGCACCTTGCATAACGCCAGAATTGTTGATATAACTTATGTATTATATGTATTAGATGAAAACCAAAATCCTCATCATTTCCATAGTTTTGTTTGCAATCGGGATCGGCGCATTACTTACCTATATCCCGCTTCGCGAACAAAACAGAGCGCTGAAGGAAAAAGTTACTCGTGAAGAAAAAACATCCGGGGTCCTGAAAGATACGGTACGCGCTCTGCAGCAGGATGCAGGTCAAGCTATCATGCAGACAAAAACAGAGAATCTGTCGCAATCAAAAACAGGAAATGTATATTATACCTATACCTTAACGCCCGGTTTACCCAATCAAACACAGGTAGATATATATATTAAAGGCGATGCCAATACGGCAATTGACGCTGCCGATCTCGTGCTTACTGTGCCAGAGACAATACAGATCAAAGAAATCAGACGCGGCGCTTCTTTCCCTTCTTATCCGCGCCTCATGCAAAAAGATAACGCACTTATCATGACCGGAGTTGCCGTGCCGCAAGCCGGCGGTTTTGCCTATGGAAAAACAAACGAGGTTTTTGCGACTATTATCATAGAGTCCGGCAGGACAAATGTATTTACTGTTGATTACAACAATACAGGCGTATATTTGAACGGACTACCAATCCTCGATATGACGAAAAGTTTCAGGGAAATCACCCTATGACAGACGACAAAACAATACGGTTTACGTTTATCACGGTCGTTTTCTTTTTTTTCCTTCTTGTTTTTATACTTCTTGTTGCCACATCTCCCCTGCGAAGCAGGGCAGCATCAAATACGCTGTCTCTCAAAATCAAGCTGCAGGGAGTACGCAAAGAACTTGATAAAGTAAAGGTACATATTGATTTTTACGACGGCCCGAACAAGGTTTCTGAGGAGCCGGAGGTTATCTTTACCTATGAAAACGGCATCTTTTCCGGAGATATTGTGTTTGCATCTGATTTTGACTTTAATAAAAGGTATGCTTTGTTTATCAAACCTGAAAAACACATCGGACGTGTATTTTGTAATAGCCAATTAACTGGCACTCAATGTACGACACCCCAATTTTTCTTTTTAGCTACGGGAAGTTCGTATGATCTGACATCACAGATATTCTTAAGCGGAGATGTACCACCGTCAAACGGAAAAGTTGATGCACAGGATATGTCACTTATCATGAAAGATCTTGGAAAAGTATCATCGGAAAGCGCTGCAACAGATATAAACAGCGACGGTATAACTGATGTTGTGGATTACTCACTTGCATTTTATTCTCTGTCAAATAACGCAATTGATGATATAGTAAATCTCACTGCTCCTACTGATACGCCGACACCTACACAGATTGCCACACCAACCGCTACTCTTACTCCGACCATGCCTGCAACACCATCACCCACTCTCCAACCCTCTCCCACCGTAACGGTTGTCCCCTCTGTAACCCCCACACCAACTGTGAGACCCACTCTTACTCCAACACTTAGACCAACCATATCAGTTGGCGTATGCCATTTAAAACCGGGCCCAATGGCAGTATCCATTTGCGGAGAGTCAGAGCGCGATATGCCCGCATCAACCACATGGTCTGCCTGCCAAGGTTCAACCGGAACAAATCCACTCTGCAAAGATATAAAAGTAAAAGCACGATGCACCTGTGCTCCGGGAAAAATATGTGTCTGTCAACTCAAGGATGAACCAACCCAAACAGTGCAGTGTACAAACGGAGGAAAGTTTGAAGCACTTCTCTGCGAATAATACCGCTCCATCATCTGATATAATGGATCATGCTTTCAACACGCACAAAGGCTCTTCTTGCACTTATATGCACAGGCATACTTGGAGGTTTGGCTCCGATTTTTATGAAAGTTGCCTTAAGAGAAATTACTCCCATTGAGATAGCATTTACCCGGTTTTTCTTCACGTTTATCCTGCTTATCCCTTTTGCCCTCATTAAAAAAGTGCTGACGTTTGAAAAACAAGATTTTACCCATATATTAGGCGCATCGTTGCTTTTTTCCGGAAATATTCTCCTTTTTGTTTTGGGGCTACAGTTTACGACATCTATCGTCTCTCAGCTCTTGTTTCTTCTGCTGCCTAGCCTTGTTATCTTGTGGTCTTTTTTGTTTCTGAAGCAAAAAGTGCAGGTCAAGCATATCATAAGTATTTTTTTGGGTTTGGTCGGCGGTCTTATCCTGGTTGTAAGAATCGGCAATAATGATCTTTTTCACTCGCTTGGCACAACCAAAGGAAACCTGATCGTACTGGGCGCTGTCATCTGCTGGTCTCTTTATATCATCACCTCAAAAAAAATAAGTACAAAATACAACCCCTTAAGCCTTCTTGTCGCAAATAGTATCACAGTGTCCGTGCTTTCCATGGTTTTTCTCTTTTTTCTGCGCATACCGCTTTTCACCGTATACTTTCACCTATCAACACAAACACTCATCAGCCTTTTATATCTGGTTTTTTTCAACTCAATCCTATTTTTTTTCATGTATCAGTGGGCAATTAAGCTTGTCAAACCATTTAGCGTATCCATGTCTGCATATCTGAGCCCGCTATCGGCAGCACTCCTTGCAATACCCTTTTTAGGGGAAAAAATTAGCCTGCAGCTTATCTTGAGCGGAGCTCTCATCGCAGTAAGCTCATATATGGCGTTTAGGAAGAAATAGTACTATTTTAAATTTCCTGAGAATGTACACGTCTGTATGTCTGAAGCAATTCGTCTATGTCTTGCTGAACATCACCATGAATCTTGATATTGCCATTCGCAAGCCTTCGTATAATACTATTTTGAATTAGTGCTTCAATTACTAAATTTGTCTCATCGATTGATGAGAAATCAAGTATTTTTGCTATAATCCCTTGTAGATCTGTTTCTGTAAGATATTCATTTTTACTTGTACGAAGAGCATCCAATATTCCGTTCATGATTGATACAAGTCTCGGAATCTCTGGAGGAATATTCGTCGGTTGTGCAACATCCTGTGAACGATGTATATTTCTTCGTATTTTTTTTCTTCTAAGATTCACAGTGGTTGATTCTACATCTGCCTGTTCTACTGTTTGATCAAGCGTCATAGTGTCATCAGAATCATTTTGCCGCATTCTTGAATTTGGCACTTTAGATTCTTTCTTTTTTTTATGTGTACCCTGTAGTATGTGTGTGACACCCGTAAGTTCCAAACCAGCTAAGGCAAGTGCATTGATAACGAGCTGCCCTGTTGCATCCATTCTTCCTGCATGCGTTGCACATTGACTTACCAAACCGTCGTTGGTAAAAAGAATTTCGGGATCAATACCTACCGCGCCATCAAACAGTACCTCTTTAAAATCTCCAAGCAAGTGTGCAACACTACCAACAAGATGCACGATGTCGTTCGCTGTATAATCAAGCGTAAAAGCCATATCATTTACAAGATGCCTAAGCATCTCAGTTCCTGTTTGCTCTGATGCTATATCAAGAGGAGATACTCCAGAATGTATTGCCATATAATTACGCAACACTAAAGATAACCCGATCATGCCATATGCAAACAAACCAATTTTTCTTCTCGAAACTGTTGTATGATCTTGCGATCCTTCTTCCATAGTCCGACCCACAGTAGTATATCGTTCCGGTAAAAATGGTAGTCTCATATTAGTATATTATAGGCTATATATATCAAAATTTCAACTGGTTTTGGGTTTAATATAAGCTAAAATTAACTTTGTTATCTTAATGGTATTGTCCTAATGTTGAAATTAACAAAATTTTATCCTATAATACACACTTATGTCTAAAGAGCACTTTAGATTAAATAGAAGACAAGTTGTACAAGGAGGCCTTGGTTTAACTATTGGTGCAATTTTAGGCATACAAGCTCTCAATTGGCTTCAGCAAACTCCGAACCAAAACCCTGGAGTTTGTACACTTCAATCAGATAGATATACTCCTGCTGTCTTTGAATGTAATACCAAGCAAGTATTTATGGATGGAGAAAACATGGGGCATATACCCTTATTAAAGGAAATGGGAAGCCAGGATCTTGTAGGTGAAGTTATACAAAGAGTTGTTATAAACATTGGTTTACCGGAAAACGCATGAAGCTGGGTGATCTTATTGCAAGTGCTGGAGACAACGCCTATGATCTGCTCCGGCAACAGTATTTCTGGACAATAGATGAGACAGAGCTTGTTGAAGAAACAGTTCACGTTGCAACTATCGCCTCGGCACTCATATTGACTAACAAGTGGGATTCGCTTGATGAGGCCCGAAGACTGCTTCGAAATCCCCTGCAAGGAATGACGTGTGTTGAAGATTTGGTATATGGTCCTGCAAGCTTTCAGCACAATTATTTCCCAATAGTGGCAAATGGAACGGATAGAAGTTGGCATTTCACTAATTATCTTTATTTAATTTATGAATTCCTGTATCTTCATAAATATCGTCCGGAGATGGCACAAGAGTTACCCAATGCTCTAAGATTGTATCTTGCGTTGAAAACAAACGGTCAAGATATACATGAACAGGCTAGAGAACTTTGTGATATGGCAGGATATCTGTATGAAATATCTGCGACGATTAAAAATCCAAAACAAGCAATTTTCCCAGCTCTCCTTGGACCTTTCGATGACCATGTAATCGGCGGAGGCATACTTGACGAAGAGGTTGGAAAAGATTATCGAGCAAACCGATTGGGTATGATGACAGCACTATGGCTTCATAATGAAATAGGCCAAAAAAGCAGTTGGAGACAAATGCGAGCTGGTCTAAGACACCTCAATGATCGGTATTACAAAAAACCTGATATGGAGCCCTTTTTTCCTCCTCCTCTCTATCTTCCCTCTGTATTGCGAAATGCATAGAGTGATTCCTCCCAATTAAACGCAGTATAATTATATCTTTCCAAGAAGAACATATTCGTTTGAAAAACGTGTCTTGCGAGATGTAGTAGAGACTGATATAATAAAAAGTCTGTCACGCATATAACTACAGTCCGCTTTATTTAGTTATAATGTATTCAATTAGGGCCTATAGCTCAACTGGTAGAGCAGCAGCCTTTTAAGCTGTTGGTTCTGGGTTCGAGTCCCAGTGGGCTCACCCTTCGGCAAGCTCAGGGTAAAAAATACTTTGAGATTGCGGAAGGGATTCTTAAAGGGACGAGAAGTTTATGGTGAGCTTGTCGAACCAAGTCCCAGTGGGCTCACTTTTTTCATACCTATGCCAGAAAAATGTGTGTTCTCTCATATAAATATCGAAGGTTTTGATAAACCCCAGTATCAGGACAAAACGGTGAATGCTTTGCCCAACTGGGTCAAGGTATGAATGACTGCTGTTTTGCTGCTGCGCATACACTTATCCTTCTTGGTCAGCAAGCAACTGTTTTAAAAACAGTTCAAAATATTAGAGGAAATTCACGTTCGGATAATTCAAGAAAAAGGGGTATAAACGGAGCACTTCATACCCGATAATCCTACGGATCTACTTTTTTTGACAGTTTAGCTGTAATAGCAGGAGCAAGAAGAGCATATGTCATCACTCCAAATAATACAGCAAGACTCACATCTTGCATCTGACTGGTAGATTCGGACGAAAGCTGTAAATACTGTTGTATCATCGGCTCAAAAACCGTACCCGGTGTTGTAAGGAGTGCAACTGCAAATGAAGGAACTGCGGCTACTGCTGCAAGGCCTGCTTTTAAATTTACCGCGTTGCAGATTTGCCTTCCTGCATTTCTTTCTTCCATATGAATTAATAGTATACCATATTTTTTTATAAAGTAAACGTTCATCTAAATTTATATAATTCTTGTCTTAAAAACCTTTTCTCATCGTCAATATATAATCCTATAGTATAATATACAATATGTCAGCCAGTAGACAAGAAAATAGAATTGATGTAAATTTTGAGCTTCAGTTACAGAACACTATATGGAGCCTGCAACTTGGTCATTTATATTGCTTCAGTAATGCTCTTCGTTTTCAGCGAAGACTCGATGAACTATACCCTCAAGAGTCCTTTCCTTTTCGTGCAAGTTTAGCAGCGGATAATGAAAGATACAGACAAGTATATTTAGATGCGCTTGCTCACATAGATGCTCCTGTACTACTTGAGGCTGTTGTGGGTAGCGTCCCATATGGGATAGCTTCTCCAACAGTCAACTCTGACATTGATGCAACTATCTTGATTGACGCAGCTGACGTCTCAAATCATCAAAGAGCTTTTGATTCCTATTTGGAAGAGCAAGGAATAGTATCAAATGTGTTGATAGCGAATGAAGAGCTATTGAAACGCGATGATGATACTACCCTTAGAGCAATTCTTCAGTTGGCTTTAGGTACAAGTTTGACTGATATACGTTTTGGCGTGATTTTTAATAGGATTTCAGAAATACTAAAAACAGCACCCGGGTTGGTAGAAACACTCCCCTTTTTTCTTGAAAAGGCTCTTGCTGTTCATGCACAAAGGATAGATGAATATTGGAAAAGGATTGAAGAATATAGAGTGTCAACCGAAGCGGCTGATATATAAAAAATTTAACTCTCTCGTATATCACGCAGTCTTCTCTCCTGCACTCTCCGCTCCACAGTTGAAAGCCAATTTTTACGTATGCGAAGACTTTGCGGCGTCACTTCAAGAAGCTCATCCTCAGCGATAAAATCAAGGGACTGCTCCAAGGTAAGTACGGTTGCCGGAGTGATGGATACGGATACTCCCTCACCTGAGGAGCGGTTATTGGTCAGTTGTTTGGCTTTGCATATATTGACCTCAATATCTTCGGATTTGTTGGCAGCTCCCACAACCATCCCCTCATATACCGGCTCTCCATGGCTTATAAAGAGTATTCCCCTGTCCTGGATCTTGCCTATGGCATAATTAAAAGCACTGCCGGGCTTAACCGCAACAAGTGCACCACTGCGAAGCGTATCCATTTTTTGTCCTTTTGGCTCATATCCTAAAAAATATGAGTGAAGCTGTGCGGTCCCGCGTGTTTTGGTCAGAAGCGAATTTCGGATACCCAGAAGGTTCTGACTTGCTATTTTATATACTATTCTCGTCCGTTTATCATCTTTTTTCATATCAAGCATCTGTGCCTTCCTTTTTCCCATCTCCTCAGTGATAAGGCCGAAAAACTCATCGTCGACTTCTATCGTAACCTCTTCATACGGCTCGCAAATCTGACCCTCTATCGTCTTATAAATCACCTGCGGCTTTGAGACTTCCATCTCATATCCTTCCCTTCTCATTGCCTCAATAAGCATAGCCAGATGCAACTCTCCCCGGCCTGATACAATAAACTTGGCAGAACCCTCATCATCCTCAACACGCAAACCTAGGTTTGTCTCGATTTCCTTCATCAGGCGCTCACCTAACTGGCGTGAGGTTGTAAACTTACCTTCTTTTCCGGAAAACGGGCTTGTGTTTGGACCTATGGTTATTTTGATAGTCGGATCCTCAACAGCAATGCTCGGCAGACTCTGCGGATACTCCGGATCACAGACAGTCTGACCTATGGTAAGATCGGGTATTCCGGCAAGTGTTGCTATATCACCTGCAGGAATAATCTCTGCCTCGTCGCGATTTAACCCGTTGGTTGTAAATAATTTTTGTATTTTATAGGTACCGAGTGTCTTTCCCTTGTCAACCAGAGCCACGGACTCTCCTTTTTTCAAAGTACCCTGACTGACTTTGCCAATACAAAGTCTACCCACATAATTATCATAATCAAGAGTGGAGATAAGCATCTGAAGTGGCTGATCTTCGTTTTGGCGTGAGTTTGGTATATTCTCAAGAATCGTCTCAAAAAGCGGTGTCAAATCCCCTTTTGTTTGATCCGTATAATTATCAGGAAGCGTATAAAATGCTTTTCCGTCCCTGCCTACTGCATATAGGGTCACAAACTCCAAAGATGAGTCATCATCGGCAAGATCAAGAAACAGATTCTCAACCTCTTCCAAGACCTCACTCGGTCGAGCATCGCGTTTATCGATTTTGTTTATTACAAGTATGATTTTAAGGCCTGCAGCCAATGCCTTTTTGAGTACGAACTTGGTCTGCGGAAGAGGGCCCTCGGCTGCGTCAACCAAGAGGACTGCACCTGATGCCATATTGATAGTGCGCTCTACCTCTCCTCCAAAGTCAGCATGGCCCGGCGTATCTATGATGTATATCCTCGTATCCCGATAAAATACCGATGTGTTTTTTGCAAGGATTGTTATCCCCTTTTCTTTTTCAAGCTCATTTGAGTCCATGATAAGGACCTCTCCCATCTCTTTCTGGTTGTGACGGAATGTTTTTGTTTGTTTCAAAAGCGCGTCAACTAGTGTGGTCTTTCCATGATCCACGTGAGCGATAATGACAATATTTCTGATTTCCATATATATAAAACGAAGATTTCCTTCGAAAAAATATTTTTTTGCAGAGACTGCTTTCACATACCCAATAAAACAAGTAATTATACTACTTCAAACAACAATAAACAATATCAGATTTAACACATCAAAAAAAACTTCAAGAAATTAAATTATGCATGAAATTTAATCAATTAATACATAAAAATATGTAGTATTTATCTTATAATATATAGTCTCTCTTATTTATAACTATACTATAAGTTATAGGAATTTTATGCATTAATTAAATATCACTAACTTATAGTATATAATCAATATAGCTTGTCCCATTAACATGTTTTTTGATAATTGTTTGATAAAGTAGCTGATATATAGAGATTTGGCTCTGTGAAAACCGGTTAAAGTCAGCGTACGTAGATACCCAGATAAAAAAAGCCTATGACGTTATTACACACTCAACTCTTGTTCCGAGACTACGACTCGAACGTAGATACGCAGATTCAGAGTCTGCGGTCCTACCCGCCTGCCAGAGCCTAAGCTGGGAGACTTGGATTCGAACCAAGATGATGACTTTCAGAGAGTCACATCCTACCATTAGATGATCTCCCAACTCAAACCCTCAGCAATGGCGGGCAGGCCATTAGACCCGCTTTCGCATAAAATGGAAGAGCTCCAGCGGGCAAGGCCGATCCAAACATTGTACCAAATTATCTATTAAGTACAAAGTTAAGAATCTTGCCCGCTACATAGATTGTCTTGTAGCTTTTACCTTCAATATATTTGCGTATTCCCTCTTGTTCCAATGCAAGCTTTTCGAGGTCGCTTTGTTTTATGTCATGTGGCACACTGACAACCCCTCTTACTTTACCGTTTACCTGTACCGGTATATGTACAGTATCGTCAACTATATCTTTTTTCTCTATTTTGGGCCAGGTTGATAGAGCAATTGACTTTGTTTCTTTATATATATCTCTCCATAGTTTTTCCGCGATAAATGGAGCAAACGGAGAAAGAATAACAAGAAACTTCTTGGCTTCCTGATAGGGCAAAGACTCACCCTGTTTTTCCCACTCGTTCAGGAACTCCATCATTGCTGCAATTGCCGTATTATACTTGGTCTGACTTATGTCACTCCCTACTTTTTGTATGGTTTTATATAACGAAACTACGATCTTTGTAGTATCTGTTTTATCATTTTTATCATCGCGTCCGTTTATTTTATCAGGTGAATTATATATCTGCCAGATTCTGTTTAAAAACCTATATCCCCCTTGCAATGCCTTAGTCGACCAAAAAATTTCCATATTAAAAGGCGCCATAAACATCTCATAGACACGCAGTGAATCAGCGCCATATTCGCCAATCACATCATCAGGGTTGACGACATTATTAAAAGACTTGCTCATCTTCCGATGATCCTCTGCCAAGACCATTCCCACATTGCGAAGACGCAAAAACGGTTCGGAAAAGTCAAGAAGCCCTAGATCATATAACGCCTTTACCCAGAACCTGGCATAGAGCAAATGAAGCACCGCATGCTCAGCCCCTCCCAGGTACCAATCAACCGGCAACCATTTTTTAATGTCTTCTTTTCTCCAAGGATGCTCTGATGAGTCAACGATATTTTTGCGACTTGGAATATCCCGGCTTGTCGGGAGGACCCCACTGGAGTCAAAAATATTCGTTGACGAATCTTTATCCGGAGAGGCAAACTTTAAAAAATACCAACATGATCCTGCCCAATTCGGCATGGTATCTGTCTCTCGAATTGCGTGTTTTCCGCAGTGAGGACATGTTGTTTTTTTCCAGTCTGTCATTTTTGAAAGCGGAGACTCACCGGTATCTGTGGGTTCATAACTTTGGACATACGGCAGTTTTAAAGGAAGGTCTTTTTCTACTATAGGAAACCATCCCTGCATCTCCACCTGTATATTTTGATCTACTTTAGATATATTATGATGCTTTTTATTGAACTTTTTTCCCTCATCCGTATCCCACCACGATATACCTTTGTCTTTACATGACTGACAAAAAACCATAGGTATTGGTTCTCCCCAATACCGCTGCCGGGAAAAAATCCAGTCACGAAGGTGGTAATTGATTTTTCTTTTTCCGATTTTCTGATTTTCGACAAACACAGTCATCTTTTCTTTTGCCTGCAGACTTGACAAGCCATCATAACTGTCTGAGTTGCATAAAACCGACTTTTCCGCATACTTTGCTTTGATCTCCTCATAGTTCCAAAATCCATCTGATTTTATGTCTGTCCTGATAGCCATGGTATCAGGTTTGATCACCGGCTTGACAACGAGTCCGTATTTAATCGCATATTGATAATCTCTTGCATCATGTCCGGGCACTCCCATAACAGCACCAGTACCATATCCCATAAGGACATAGTCTGCAATCCATATTGGTATCCGTCCGTTATTAAATGGATTGATGCAATAAAGACCAGTGAAAACTCCTGTTTTATCCTTATTTTCCGTTTCCCTTTCTATGTCTGTCTTCTTTTCTGCCTTTTCAATGTATTCATCTACTTCGGTTAATTTTGATTTTTCACCTGACGTTTTGACATTTGATATATGACCTCTAAGCCTACTTATTAAAGGGTGTTCGGGTGATAAAACCATAAAAGTAGCGCCATATATAGTATCAAGTGCAGTTGTAAAGACACGAATGGTTTCATCCAAACCGTCAACTTTAAAGTCAAGTTCAACCCCCTCGGATTTTCCAATCCAATTTTTTTGCATTGTTAAAATCCCTTCAGGCCAATCCAGACCTTTCAAATCAGAAAGCAAACGTTCGGCATATGTTGTGATGCGGAAGATCCATTGGGGCAGATCCTTTTTCGTAATCGGTTTTCCGCATCTTTCATGAGTACCGTTTGCAAGGACTTCCTCTTCGGCAAGTCCGGTTTTGCAGCTTGGACAAAAATGAATTGGGGTATTTTTCTTGTAAAGAAGACCCATTTTGAAAAACTGCTGGAAAAGCCACTGTGTCCACCTGTAATAGGCAGGGTCTGTCGTGGAAAACTCACGGCTCCAGTCGTATGAAAGACCCAAAGATTTCATCTGTTTTTTAAATGTAGTGATATTTCCCGGTACCATATCCATGGGATTTTTCTTGGCTTTAATTGCCGCATTTTCCGCAGGAAGTCCAAAGGCATCCCATCCCATGGGGTGTAAAACCGATATGCCCTGTAAACGCATAAAACGGGCAAGTACATCAGTACCCGTATAGATACGTGCATGCCCTACGTGCAGACCTGCGCCGGACGGATACGGAAACATGGAAAGCGTATACATCTTGTTTCCAGATTTGTTATTCCTTATTCCATCTTCCGTCCTATATACTTGTTCTTTTTCCCACAGTTCCATTATTTCACCCTCAAATTCACGCGGCTGATATTTTGACATATAAAGCTCATTATATCAGCTTTCGTGCTCATTTGACAATACGGCATTGTTGGAATAGAATTGAGACGATATGGCTACTGGAGAAGGACGTGCAAAAAACCCTTTTGATGCGGCTGCTGCAATCAGAGGACAAATGACAACGGCTCTTCGAGAGGACCAATGGTTCAGTGAAGTTATTCCAGAAAACGTTGCGGCATGCCTTGTTCAACTTCCCAGTGATATTTTCACACATCATGATTTTTCCATACTTTTGCAGCCTGCAGGAGAAGGACAAGGGGTAAACGTAGCAGCCGGCGCAACAAGACAGGTTGCCTTAGAAACTTTCAGAGGATGGGCGCAAAGTCCTCATACAATTGCCAAAAACACATTTTTTCGGGAAGCCTATAGAAGTCTGTACAGAGTATTTCAAGGCGCCGCACAAGGAGCCGGAATCGAAGCTTGGAGCGAAATCGCAGAGTACTTTAGTAGGGTACTTGCAGAACAAGATGAAGAGTGGACGCCATTCTTGGAACGAGTGGCCTTGCACGGAGACATTGCGGGGGATCAAGATACAGTTATCATTCACCAAAAAATGCAAGAATTATGGGATATGCTTTCTCGAAGTGCAAGATCCGAGTTGGCATCATTTAGCCCGGAACATCTTTTTCAAAGCTGAACTTTTTGAGGATTCCATAAACGTTTTTTTTTGTTTCCTCGGTAACCGATACAACAACAACTCCTAAATCCAATTGACCGTACAAGACAATCGAGTTCAAAGGCGCAAGAAGAATCGCGGGTAGGGCTGTCAAATCCTCCTCTCCCTTTACCCTTATCAGTGTGGAGAGACTTTGCTTCATATATCTGTCCCTTGTGGTCTTAATACAGCGGCACAGTGAACCGGTTATAGTGCCCGGTGGATTCAGACAAACCATACGTCGGGAATCAGAAACCGATGACGAAAAATCATCATCCAAGGCTTCTCTTCGTGACCGGAGATCGATTACGCTTACCGACGCTATAAAGTCCTGCTCACCCAAGGATGCGGTAATGATATCACCTATAGCATAAACCATTGGCGGTTTTTGAATCCTGATAGTCCATATTATTTCTTTCACGACATCCTGCTTGTGATCAAAATCACCTTTATAAACACGGCCTAAAGGTTTCCTGAGGTATGGTCGAAGTTTTCTTGGCAGAAACAGTGCATCTCTGTCAGTGAGGAACTTATAATAATTCAGGCCGCTTCTATCGATATCCCCATAGCGTATCCGTTCTGACGAAACCGGCTTTCTGTCAGTGCCATACACCCATGGCACAAGGATGATATCCAAGGGCTTCATGCCGGCTTCTACCCTTTTTCTGTTTATGACATATGCGCCTTTTTTTGTGTCCTGGGTCACAACAATAGCGTCAATATCCGGACGGTCAAGTGACGTGCCATATATATCTCCCAAAGGAGTAAAACGTACGTTTGTACTCTTCTTTTTGTTGGCTTTCACGAAATTCCGGATATTTTTTTCACGGAGAGCGTACGGTTCAATTGCTTCATGCAACAGTTTGTGTCTGTACAAAGGTTCTGTTGCTATACCTATCTCAATAGAGCGCCCCTGATCCAGTGCTGTCTTGACAAATAATTCGTGGCCTTTGTGAAAACGGTCAAACGTGCCGCCAGAATAACATGATTATATTTCCTTTTCACACATGCATTTTATCATGAATTCCTTTACAATAGAGCTGTGAACGCGACAATTCATACATTGGACCAACACGAACTTGATGATTTTTTTCTTGTTTTTTCTCAAGTTCTTGAAGATGAGTTTCCAAAGTATACAAAAAAAATCGTCCGTTATTTTTTAGAAAAAATCTATTCGCTGCACAATTTCCGCTATTGGTTGACAAACCAACTCAAAACAATACTCGTGGCAAAAGACACTGAAGGGATGATTGTCGGATTTGCCGTGATTGACGAGCCATACGGCGGTGTATCCCTCTGCCGTTGGCTTGGTGTGACAAAAGAGTACCAAAATAAGGGCATCGGAACAGCCCTTATGCGTAACTGGACTGAACTTGCCCAAAAACAAAACTGTCACAAGATCGAGGTTGCAGCACAACCCAAGGCAAAGTTATTTTATGAAAAAACAGGTCTTACACTTGAAGGATATAAAAAACTATCCTATTTTGGCAGTGATCAATATATTTATGGAAAGATTCTGGGGCAACCGGACGAATTAGCAATAATACGCTAAACTCCCGCCCTATCCCATATATATGGAACGGGCGGGTCAAGCTTTGAATAACTCGCGATTGTTATTCTGCTGGTTTTTCTTCAGGAGCAGCTGTCACCGGTACACCGTTTGTATTTTCCCTTGGAGGACGCGCCTCAGATACCACAAGCTTTCTTCCCATATGATCTTGGCCATGGAACATCTCTATGGCCTTTCGTGCGCTATCTTCTGTGTCAAACTCAACAAAACCAAATCCCTTTGATCTTCCTGAGTCCCTGAATCTGATGACCGTTGCAGATACGACAGTGCCTGCCTGGGCAAAATGGTCTTTTAAAGCTGCATCATCCGCATCGTATGATAAATTTCCGACATATACTTTTTTACTCATTACTAAATCACCTCGCTTCTGTATGATTAAATAGATAATGGGTATCGATATACGTATGGATATGCATGAAGATAAAAAGCAGAACAAAAAAGGAATAAATTGGATAACTCACAAAATCTTGATAGCCTGAAAAACGACTAATACACAAAAGTATAACAAGCGGATTTACTTGTGTCAATGATCAAATTTACCCCACTTTTCCCTATTTACCTGGTCACCGAATAGCTCTTCACTTTCTCAAGAAGCAGCTTTGCCTCGGTATTTGTCTCAAAATGGATGCGTACCGGTTCAAGCAGCTGGTTGAGATATTCCACGACCGCTCCTTTCAAATCCTGCGGATGCACTTCCTTTTTTGCAAAGGTCTCTTCAAGATCCTGATATGTCTTAAACGTCACGTCGCCTCCGAATTTTTGCGGCCGTTCAACCACAAATGTATCGATTTTCAATCGATTAAATGATTGAAAGATGATGTATTTGCAGTATTCCAGCACTGGATTTTCCCCAATATCACCTTCTAAACAATACGCTTTGTTTATTTTGCGCTTAATATCGTCATGGGTATCTGTCATAAAAATTGCACTGTCTGGATTTGACTTTGACATTTTTTTCGCGATCGTTTCTTGAAGTTTTGACCTTTGACCTTCATCTTTGACGTTTGAGCTTTGACTTTTGACTTTCTGTAATCCCATCAGCATGTGGTGAGAAACAACAACCGGTTTCCAAAAACCAAGTAACGGACCGATTTCTCGAGCCAGCATATTTACTTTCCGCTGATCCATCCCCAACTGAGTAATCTTGGCTTTAAGCATAAAAATATCCGCAACCTGCATGCATGAGTAGATGATGTGTGCGCCGGTTAGTTTATCCAGGGACTCTTCTCGTCCCATCATTTCTGCAGTCCTGATAAAACGCTTCAATGCATTTGATTTGCCTACCTGCACAACAAGCTTCCAGTAGTCAGGATTTTTTGCCATATCAGAAGCCCATAAAAATTCCACACGTGATAAGTCCATACCTGAGGCTCTCCAAACCTCTATAAAATATTTGCCTACGGTCTGTATTTTATCCAAATCTCCACCCATTTTGTTGTTGGCCATTGCATGCCAGTCTGCTACCCACATCTTAAATCTGAATCCTGCCTGTATCATTTTATTCACGTTTATTGCCCGCAAAAGACCTTGGGCAATATGAATCTGGCCGCTTGGTTCAAACCCGTCATAGGCAACAAGATCCTCTCCACTTTCAAGAAGTGCTTTTAATTCGTCTTCTGAGATGATCTCTTCACCTACTTCTTTTATAAGATCCAGTCTTTCTTGTATGGTCATATGTTTATTATAGATTATTTTTTAACTAAACTAATTGCTTTTTTCACAATATCCGATGGTTTGAGAACTGATAATACCTTGACCCGTTTCCTTTTGTCAAGAAACCGGTCTTTTAGTTTATCAGCCCATCCGCCTGTTCCCTTGCATAAAACAATGGGTATCGCGGCCTGGTATGCCATTGCTACCTCCATCAATGTTCCTGAACCGCCGGATATGACGATAATAACATCACAACTTAATATAAATGAGAATTCCCGTCCGCCTGCACGTGACTGTCCGGTTATTATCTGCACCATATCTTTTTCTGCAAAATCGGTTTTAGCTGATCCATGAATAAAAGCAATTGCCCGCCCTCCACATACCATATGGCTTCTTGCGCATACCTCGGATAAAGAGATGGAATCTCCCTCAAAACCAAACAAAAGCAGGCAGTTGTGCTTGGCAATTTCTTTGCCAATATCCCGGGCAGTATCAATACATTTCTTTGTTTGTTTTATATCCATCATTGACCCCACTACACCTATCTGCACCTGTCTTTTTTTCATAATCTCTCACCTCCTCGCCTTGTGATTTCTATCTCTCCTTCTTTTATTGCACCCTCATCATGCACCAATCTCTGAAACTCATGGAGAACAGAGATCAATTGAGGCATATTTGTTTCCATCATTTCCGACCGTACTCTTTTGGAAAATGAAGGCATAAGCCAATTTGGAGGGTTTATATCAAACAGTGACTTTTTAGGAAACCCGCCCGGCGTTATAATCCTGCCCTCTCTTTGCATCTCAAGCATTTGACTACTTGTCATTGCAGCAGGGAATAGTTCATGATGATTTTCATCAAGGATTTGTTTTATAATTCTGATATTCCCCTGTTCCCTTGCTTTTTGCAATTCAAGTACGGTATGAAACGTTTTTTCATGTGTAATATGCGGGTTTTTAAAAAAATCTTCTACATGAAATCCGTCGTCCTGAGGAGTCGCAATCATGACACCTGCCTCCACCTGGGCTTGTTTGCTTCGCAGCAGATCAACTGCTCCCGGCTTTCCTTCACCAAACGTACCATTATTTGCAGCTAAAAAAGCAAACGTGATATCCGCGGTATTACAACGCAATAGTGCTGCGACATCAAGGCATGTCCGTCCAGACCATGCTACGTCATCAAAAATAAGTGGTTTTTCCAGATCAAGTCCTTGGGCTAAAAATTCAAGCTCATTTTTTGACAGACTGACCATGTGTCCTACCCCATCCAGACGTACTGAATTTACTACACGAAGCCGTGATAAATGCAAAGCAGATTCGATAGGGTATGCCTATATTACCTACATTATGTTCAAGTACCCCGGTCAAATCAATAACCGAACTGAAATCCCGAAAATCTATCCGTTCTAGAAGATGTTCAAAACACAGAAAGGGATCTATTACCACATGATCAAACTCTGGATGTCCTACCAAAATAATAAGCTCGTCCGTAAGCTTATCCACACGATCTGCACACTTACCACTATCCCCAAATTTAATACTGTCCTGAAACCATATTATTCGCTGATTGTCCATAATTTCATATAAATTTATAAAAAAATAAACTCCAACCGATTCTACCGGTACAGTAGTTGATAGCAGTAGAAACTGAATTGTTTGATGAGTCGTGTTTTATTCATAATCAGTCAAAAAAATGCAGGCAAGCTGCTTTTTTGCAACTTGGGATGCCGGCTTGACCGGGGGACCCACTGGAGCTAAAAAAGATGCTGCCGAATTTTTATTTTGGAAACACATCCAAAAAAAATCCCCGCGTTCGGCGGGGTTTGTAAAAATCTTTTCACACAACACTATCCCCGCCTATACAGCGTAAGATAGCAATACATATTTAAACCTATAGTTTTCATAAAAACAGTATAACATAAACCCATACAAATTCAATGGCAAAATACATTACTTCGTGAATTGTATCTGTCTTGGAATCGGTATAACGGTTTTATCTTGTGGTTTAATAAATGCAAAAAACAACCATCCAGGAGGTCTGATAATGGGATGTTGTCCCTCTTGAAAATGTTGAGGATAAATAAATGGAAGAGCTTGTACGGCAATACATAGTCTCATTTGAGGCTCTTTTCCATACCCTTTGTTTTTTTCATCTTCTCGACTCAATACACGTGCTTCAACTAAACCCTCTCCATCCACTCTTGCCCATGCAAATGAACTTCGATTAGACGTGAGAACTTTAATTCGTGCTCCAGGACAAAGATAATGAGTAGGCTTATCTTTATCTGCTTTATTTTCTGTAATAAACGTTAGTTGATAGCTTTTTATTCGTTCAGGCATTAACCGTATTATTCAACGTTAATATATAAAATACATTAATAATCCCTTGCACGTTCAATATCTTCAGGCGTACCCACGTCAATAATCCTGTCATTTACAACAAATGCCCGAACCGTTTGACCGTGTTTCAGTAAGTATGGAATGATCATACCCGGCGAATCAGGATTACCTCCTTGCCTGAGATACGCTGAAAGCAGTCTGATGTGTTTTTTTCTGTATATATAAAAAGGGGTTGCCGCATACGTTGATCCGGGACGCGCCGGCTTTTCGACAAATGAAGTGATTCTATTATCGCTTTTTACGATCGGACACCCAAAGCGCTTTTTTATGATATTTTTATCCTTCACATCACGGCAAATTGTCATAAAATCATCAGGATATAATACAGAAAATGAAATAAAATCCTTTAAGAGAAATGAGTGCCAATACGTAGTATCGCTTGGTATGACCAAAGCTTCCTCTATTGACGTATAACGGTCAAATACCAGCTTCAGATCGCCAAGCGCACCAAGCCTCTCTTCCGGAGTTTTTTTCCTGTTGTTTATGACTTTGATATAGCCTTGATATAAAGAGACACACGCAGAAATACAGTCATAATAATGTGTATTGGTAATAATGATAATCTGACTCTCCTTATGTATCTGGTGGAGATCGGTAATCAGATGATCAAGAATTGTCTTAGCGTCTCCGGTTTTCACAAGACATTTGGGAGTGTTTTGCAGTGTGCCTTGCGTACGTTTTCCAAATCCGGCAGCAAGAATAATGTTTGTTTTCATAACACTACACGTCCGTCAACCGCAATAGGCTGACCTTCATCAACCATGAGCGGATTTATATCAATCTCGCTTATGCGAGGATTTGTATGTAACAACATGCCCACCCGCATAACAATATCATACAAATCCTCAACAGACAACGGCTTTCTGCTCCTGAATCCCCGGATAAGCTTCAGAAGCTTGGTTTTTTCAAGCTGTGCATGGAATTCCTTAAGAGAAAGGGGATATATATAATGTACTGTTTCTTTGAGAAGCTCAGCATAAATACCTCCTAAGCCCACAAGCATAACAGGACCAAAAACACGGTCGCGCTTTCCTCCCACAATAAGTTCATACCCATGCGCCATTTGCTGGATATATATTTTTTTTTCCCCTGTTATCGCAGTCAGACTATCCCATGCATGAAACAAACTTTTCTCGTTGGTGATATTCGTATATATTCCTTTCACGTCCGTTTTGTGTGTAATTGTCTCAGATGCGATTTTGGCAACCAAAGGATATCCAAGCTCGTCTGCTTTTTTGATCAAGTCCTCGACTGATTTAATAAGATAAAGAGCAATTGCAGGAATACCCGATGAATGAACAAGATCCATCGATTCCTCCAGATTGAGTAGTTTTTTATTTTCCGGGATCTGGAAAGGATTATGTGTTTGGATGACTGGTTGAGATCCCATATCTGCCTGCATGCGTTTCCATTTTTCGTACCTGAGGATCTTGGCCAGGGCTAAAGGAAGGGAATCATAGGAAAAAAAACTCGCAATTTTCATTTCTTCAAAAAGCGCATGAGCATTACCGACTGATTTTTCACCCATAAAAACAGGATAAATCGCTTTATCAAAATGCTCAGCCGCCTGTCCTATGACTTTTGCGGTTTCTGCAATCTCAGTATTTGCCTGAGGTGTCAGAAGTATCATTACTGCACCTACCTGGTTTTGCTGTATTGTTGAGGCAATGGCCTGTTTGTAGTCAAAGGCGCTTGCATCTCCCAAAAGGTCAATGGGGTTATGAACCGATATCTTGTCTCCTCCCATGGAGCGTATGATCTCCTGCTTCATGTCTTCACTTATAGTCACAAGCGACATATCATTTTTGACAAGATCGTCAGTTAAAAGCACGCCTATTCCGCCGGCGTTTGACAGTATTAGAATATCTTTTGAGCTTGGTATACGACCGTAGCTGAATATCTTCAAAAGAGACATGAATTCGTAGAATTTATCTGCGCGTATCGCACCAAACTGCCTGAAAACACTGCTGTAAACAGCATCGTCTCCCATCATGCTTCCGGTGTGCGAGACAGCTGCCTGGGACCCTGCCTCAGTTGCCCCTGATTTGAGGATCACGACCGGTTTTTTCTTGGTAACTGAAGCCAGTGTCTTTTTAAAACGCTCTCCGTCTTTAACATCTTCCAAATACATCGCAATCACCTGTGTATCCTGATCCTCTCCCAAAAACTCAAGAAGATGTGACTCATCAATCACGGATTTATTTCCCAAACTTACCAGATAGGAAAATCCGAAGTTCTTATGGTTAACCAGATAATCAACCATCAGACTCCCTAAAGCTCCGGATTGTGATATAAGACCAATATTGCCTTTTGGAGCCGGATATTTCAAAAAAGTCACGTTCGCTTGACTCACAGTACTTACAAATCCAAGGCAGTTGGGTCCGAGTATGGTCATACCATACTGTGCCGCTTTTTTGATAAGCAACTCTTCTTTTTCCTGTCCTTCGGAACTGGTTTCTTTAAAACCTGCCGCATACATAACAACATTCTTTACACCCTTTGTATGGAGCTCGTCAAGAAGACCCAAAGATATGTCAGCCGGAAGCGCAAGGACTGCAAGATCTATGGGTTTATCAATATCAGCAATTGATTTATATACTTTTTTACCTAAAAGAGTGTCGTGTTTGGGATTGACAAAGTAAAGCTCGCCCTTATACCCTTGCTCAATACAATTTTTTGCAACCAGATAACCGACTTTTTTGGGATTATCCGAGACACCAATCACAACAATTGAGACAGGATTGAAAAAAGAGTGAAGAGACATAACAAAGATTATAACGAATAATAAAGAAAAAGTCGAAGTGTTCGTTTCGTGGTCTGCGTCATGGTTACCCGCCCACACTTAGCATTCGCCTTACCTACTATCCGTAGCGCGGCTCATGCTGCGTTTCATGGCGGGTTATACGGCTGTATTTCTGATAACTCGATCAGAAACAGCCGTATAAAAAAACGCGCCGGGCCCCCCGCAATGTGCGGGGAACTCGGCGGCGCTTAAGTGTGGATCTTTTTAACCGGGATTTATTGTCTTGTTATCAAACCAAAACATGGTAATCAAAGTTAATAGATCGTGAAATATATTCATATGTTTCTTGGGTATTGTTAATGTGCTTGTTTGGTCTGGTCTTCTAGACTGTCTGGAATTGCCTTGAAAATCGGCTGTTTTTCCGGAATTGGTTTTATCCGTGTTGTTTTCCGGTATTTCTCCAAACTTCTTGATGACCTTCCAACTCTATCCCTAAAAACTGCTTAAATTATTTTGCATGATTTTTGTAAGTTTGAAAACTCTCTCGAGATAAGTTTTCTGTTCCCGGGACTTACTTTGACTGCAAATTTTGAAAAAGCGTTTTTTGGATCTAACTTATAATATTTTCTGAAGAGCTTTTAATTTTTCTCTTCATATTATCAGAATAAAGTACTTTTTTTATTTTGTCAAGGGGTATTTTATCTTATAGTTAAAATGCGAAGGTTGTTGAGGCTAAACATACAAACAAAGATTATTCAAAAGCAATAAAACCCATAATATTATAATATTTAAATCCGGAGAATGTGTTTTTTTATATAATGTCCTGGGGGCCCCTTAAGGGGTGAAGACACATAAAAAAACACTATCTATATGTTTATATGCTAAACTAAAATATGGCTCAAAAAACAGATTTAGCTTCGCTTTGTAGACGTATCCGCTACAATATCATTACCTCCACAACCGAGGCCGGCTCCGGCCATCCAACCTCGTGTCTTTCGGCTGTTGAGCTGATGGCAACTCTTTTTTTCGGAGGATTTTTCAGACAGGATATACTCAACCCGCACTCGCCTCTTAGTGATAAGATTGTCTTTTCCAAAGGCCATGCAGCTCCTCTTTTATATGCACTCTATGAAGCAGCCGGAGCTATAAATCAAGCCTGTTTGCTTTCTTTACGTCAGTTTGGATCGCCTCTCCAAGGCCACCCTACTCCTGACTTTCCTTTTGCAGATACTGCAACGGGCTCACTTGGTCAAGGACTATCGATTGGAGTTGGAATGGCTCTCGGGATAAGACAGAGAATAAAGAATAAGGAATTGCAAATAAAGAGGGAACCAACCGTGTGGGTGCTTTTGGGAGACTCTGAGATGGCTGAAGGACAGATATGGGAGGCTATGGAAATAGCTTCATACTATAATCTGAATAACCTTATCGGGTTAGTCGATATAAACCGGCTAGGACAGACAGGCGAAACCGGACTTGGCTGGCAAACAGAGCAATATAAGAAGCGCGCAGAAGCTTTTGGATGGAAAACAATTATGGTCAAAAATGGACATAACCTAGCTGAGCTCAAAGCATCATTTGAAAAAGCAGACAGATTAAATACCGTAAAATCCCAAAAACCCACCCTAATAATCGCACAAACAGTCAAAGGAAAAGGTATTTCATTTCTTGAAGATAAGGAAGGCTGGCACGGAAAAGTTGTACCAAAAGAGCGTCTAAAGGAAGCGCTTAATGAACTTGGTGAAATAAACCTTAACGTTAAGGGCATCATCAACAAGCCCAAAGGAAAGATTACGTCTTTTGACACAAAAGAACAGGCTATGCTTTTACGCCTTGAAAAAGCCATGTACCAGGAGCAAGAGACTAAGAACCAGCGACCAGCGACTGACGATCAGCGACTGGTGATGGGCAACAGGAAACCAACAACAAACAACTATCAACTATTAACCAAAAATCAGCCTCAATCTACCCGTGAAGCGTTTGGCACAGCTTTGGAACAATTGGGTAAAGAAAATAATAAGATAATTGTACTTGACGCTGAGACTGCAAACTCAACCTATGAAAATAAGTTTGCAAAATCTTTTCCCAACCGGTTTTTTGAGATGTTTATTGCCGAGCAAAATATGGTCTCAGTTGCGCTGGGCCTGGCAACACAGGGTTTTATCCCCTTTGTATCTACATTTGCAGCGTTTCTGACCCGTGCTTTTGACCAAATACGCATGATGCAGTATTCATTTGCGACAGGTGGCGCGATTTTAAGGGATCCCACAAGCACGCAGCAATTTTTCCAGCCTGTTGCTGGTTGCGAGTACTTGCGGGAAAAAAAATCGCGGCAGAATCTGTCGCAATTTAATATCAATATTATCGGTTCTCATGCAGGTGTCTCCATAGGCCAGGACGGTCCATCACAAATGGGTCTTGAGGATATTGCCATGATGCGCTCAATCCATGCCTCAATTGTACTGTATCCCTCAGACGCTGTCTCAACAGCAAAACTAACAAAGCTTATGGCTCATACAGCTGGAATAAAATACCTTCGTACGACTCGCGGTAAAACACCGATAATCTATGATGAAAATGAAGAGTTTCATGTGGGAGGGTTAAAGATACATGAGGGAAATTTCAAATCTCAAATGTCCCGCCTTCGCCAAGGCTACGTCGGGCACGGCAAAAAAAATAAACCAAAAACAACTGCATTGGTTATTGCGGCTGGGATAACCCTCCATGAAGCACTCAAAGCGCAAAAAGAACTGGAAAAGAAAAATATATATATAACGGTCGTCGATCTTTATAGCATTAAGCCTTTGGATGAAGCTCTATTAAGAAAATTGGCTAAAAAAACTCCGAACGTGATAGTGGTCGAAGACCACTATGAAGCAGGAGGCATCGGCGAAGCAGTCCTATCCGCCCTGTTTTCAAATTATCAACCTACAATTATCAATACTCAATCAAGTTACAATAATAAAATTATCAATAAAACATTGATAATTGAAAATTGTAAAATTGAAAATTTTATCCATCTTTGCGTCCGTAAAACTCCCTGTTCCGGAACTCCTGAGGAGCTTATGAGGTATGAGGGGATTGATGCGGAGGGAATTATACAAATATTATCGTATCTCAATACTTGATCCAGCTGCATCTTTTATTTGTTTAGCTAACCATGTATGCATTTGGTCAAGACATCTACCATAAGTAACAGGGGTTTTTATTTTATATTTATCTGCCATAGCGTAGGCTGAGGCTGACAGTTGTGGTATTTTCTCATCCTGAAGAGGGCAACCATCAGGTTTTATTCGTTGCTCCAAAGTCGCTTTTACTCGGGAAACAACTGTCATCATAGCTAAAGCCCGACGGTGCTCTGCTGTGGCGCGCCTTTGTATTTCAGGCGGCATCGTATTAGTTGAGCCAAGAGATCCGAAGTTACTGCAAGCATTTTCTCCAACGCTTCGTATAGCAGAAACAAGTTCATCAATAAGTCCCAACAAATCATCATCATGTACTTTTTCAAATGCATAACCTGCAATTAATTCTGTATTTTGTGCCAAAGCATCAGTAAATTGTTCTCCCCTTCCACCAGCACGCAGTCGGTCAATATACTGTCTTACAATAAAAGGAAGTACTCCACGATGCAGAAATTCAAGCATTTGAGCGTGAATAATTGAATCCGCATGCCGCTCTGCCTGATAAATAGCATCAATCGTTTCTGTTGAATACATCCAGGTCGTTTCACCGGCAGCGCCTGCAACTAGTGCCAAATGAGGAACTCTTCTTTCATGCCCAACACTACCTAAATACGCAGCATCTGCCTCTGCAAAAATTGGGCTTACTGAAGCCAAATGACTAGCAACTAGAGGCTGAATTACTTCATCCATGCATGTTTCCTGAAGCATAGTTAATGCAGTATAGGCACTACGAATGTAAGCGTCATCAGTAAAATACCTTTGTGCTTCTTGCTTGTTTGTCGGGAAACACTCTACCAAAACTTGGTCCGCCAACTCACGCTGTAAACTTTTTAATCCATTGATTATTGTATTCCTTATGTTTTCAGGTAAACTAACAAGTAAGGTTGGTATCATTTCCACAGCATTGGTCAAATCTGCCAGAAATATGTACATGGTAAGCGGATTTTCTCTATATGATTCAAGAGCAGCTTTACCAATATCGCTTATCAGGCCTTTTGAACCTTTTATACCCTGTAAAACAGCTCCTAAATCTTCTCCATATATTGCTTCCAATTCTTGCCTTATCGGTGCAGTTGATAAAAGCACTTTATGACCTTGTCCCCGCACATATGCCACAGAATAAAGAGTTAACAGCTTCATTTGCATTGGTTCGTCACAGATTGTCATCAAACCGCCCAAAGGAAAAGACCGCTTATAAAGATCGCCCAAGTTTGGTAAATAGCGCAAAAGCTCTGCCCGCTTGGAATCCTCTACTTCAAGCATGTTATGAAATGCCGCCCGAAGGAGAGGTACAAAATAACCTCTTGTTGCTGCATTCATACCGGCTGATCCATAGTACATCGTATCATCCATTGATCCGGGTGCTGACCATTGTAATATTGACAACATAGTTGATGCTAAAGTCGGAGAAACCACTGTTAATGCAGCAATTGAATCTTTCTTTTCATTTAATTCTTTAACCAGAATTGCCGGCTGAAGACCCCTCAATAGCATCTCTCTATTTACACCGGCAAATAACTCAGAAGGCCGGGGAACCAGTCCCTCAACATTTCCAACCGGTATTCCATCAACATCATAACGAACAAAGTCCATGTGATCCCATGTTACCATCTCGCCTACCATAACACCCTCGGATATCTGCTTAAGGGTATTTCCTGCGGTTGCTTCAATTCTACCAAGACTATCCGGATCACGGAATGAATATTGCTTTGCTTCTCGTGCCAAACGAGGATTTCGGCGTTCTATACCGGCTGCTATTGTCCGTCTGCGATTAGGCGCTGAAGCATCGGGTTCTTGTGATCGAAGAGCTTGGTTTGTATCATATATGCGTGTCAGTGCATTTGACCACACAACAGCCATGCTGCGCCAGTTTCGCAAATCATGCAATAACCGGCCGATTGCCTCATGTGACATTTTATGACCATGATGCCGGGGTACCTCAAGAGCCAGACCAGTAGCTATAGCAACAGCAGGAATTGCCCAGGCAAACTGGGATAAAGGATCTTCGGTAACTTGGACGGTATCTCTCAAATTATGCGTTGCCGCTTCAGCAATAAGCCTTCCCATTACAGCACCCCCTCCACCCATTAACCAAGGAAAAACTCTTGCCAGCTTTCCCATCGATGGCTCTAGTTTTACGTCTACTGCAGCACCTGCAAGCCCACCGAGAGCAGCACCAATTGCAAGACCTGTCATTTCTTTTCCTACAACGGCTGGATTACTGACTGTCCGTGTTACCTCCGGTAATGCTGATAGCACACTTGCAGTAACTCCTCCGGCTATTCCTCCGCCAACTACACCCGTTACAATATCCCATTTGGTGTCAGTTCTTTGTTGCGGAAGATCACCATTATGTTCCCACAAGTCAAAAATATCCTCGGACGGCATCATTGGTTTTCCCTGTAAAACACCTTGCATTAGGTAAGAAAGGAACTGCGGTCCGACCCGGGAACGTGCCACAGTCCAGTGTGCATCAGAAGGATATCCTTCATCTCCAAAAAAACCGTCACGCAAGCCTTTGGCCATGCCAAGACGCTCCTCAGCCCATTCAGGACCCATCAAATAAAACATCGCATCAAGAAATGCTGTTACTGCAAGCGTCTTGTTGTTTCTGTATTCTAATGGAATATCGGTTAACTTTGACCGCCCTTTCTTTTTTTCAGCGCGTCTTGCACGTATTTTTTCATCTTGTATCCGCCAGCGCTCGATAGGTATTTGCAGTACATCTCGGTTAACTAGTTGGTCAACGGTCGCACCGACAACCGGCCCAATAATAGGGACTGCAGTTGCTTTGTCAAGCGTTTTCCTTCCCGGTATCCTTCTGGCTGAAAACCTGGTTTTTGGTGTTAATATTTCGACCATTATTTATCCCAATATTTTATATATTATCTTGTCTTTTTCAAGGCATACGGATGACGCTTGCACTTCCTGGCGTTGCAGAATAGCCAGGAGGCAATGCAAGTAAATCCAAACTGTGTCTTATCGTGGCTGCCATTCCACCTACTACACTATCTGTTACTGCTGATTTCAGCATTAATCTATCTTGATGTATAACACCCCTACTTTCATCATTTAACAAATCAAGATCAAACCACTGGGCACCAAGTGCTTGAGCATTCGTTTTCCACGGGTTGATATAAGGCTCTGGATTGTTTCGCAATTTCTCAGGAGTTATAAAAAATAATCCTGCAGGAGCTATGTTAAGGTCAATCAATTCCTGCATTGATACCACTCCAACATCTTTAGGAAGTTCTCCGTTAACCCCATTGTGGGTTAAGGTGTGCGCTGTAGGTTTTTTTGGTGGTTCATCGGTAAATAAAAACATTACATCCGGAACCTCGTATGTTGCGCTCGCCGCATTAATCATTCCCGTAATACCTCCACCACATTCCTTTAGCATTGTTTCTATATGCGATTGCATCGCATCTCCGAAATCATTAGTGCTTGGATATTGTTTAGCAAGACTCATATATATCTTCATCCTTTCCAATAAAGCTCTTTGACGCGGATGGCCTTTAATTGCTCTATATGCAACTCCTAAAGCTTCGCCTCCAAACTCACCCCAGTTGCAGCCTCCATTAAATGGAAGTGTATAACCGGCATACATATCTTGAATACCATGGAACAAATCACCTATCAAATTGCTTCTTTTCCTTTGTTTTTCTTGCATGGATAGTTGTTCGTTCTTTGGCCCTGTAGTATCCGAATAAGCAACTCTAATTTCTTGTTCTCTTATATGAGCCCATGGATTATCTACTAACCTATTACCTTCTCTCACTCCATCACCAAAGTCTATAACACGAAGACAAACGGTACCATAAGGCTTCAGTCTGTTTTCTACATCAGCCGGAGCTGCCAATAAAAGATCTATGAAAGGGTCTATTACTGTACGTATAACCATAGGACCAATCTGTGTTCGCACTTCACGAAGAGATCCGCCAACTGAACCTGTTTTATCATTAATTAGTGTTAAATATATTGACAAATCGACATCTCTTTTTAATGCTTCAAGTCGACGGTTTGCTTCTGTTGCCCGACGTTGCACACCTGCACGAAGTAGAGGAGATGCTAACTCGCGTGCAGTCGGACGGGCTGCTGCTTCGACTGCTCTAATTCCATCGGTCAATGGTTTCCAAACTTCAAGCATCTTTGACTGTTGACCTTCAGGAGATCCAAATTGTTCACTTGCCATATATAGTATTAATTATAATGTCTTATTATAACATAATATTCAGCTTTTTCAAACTATACATAAATCTATATTAAGGTCTGTGTCATGATCACCTTTGGCATCAGTTATTCTAACTATAGGTTTAATTTTTAGATCATTAAAACCCCTAATATTTGCTGTCGTGTCATTTAATAACATATAAAGAGCGTTACTCATAAGTATCTCCTTTGCCCTTTCAACTGTCATCGTACACGTCGGTAAACCGATGTCATCTGGTATTTCTGTCATAGCTAACCGGCGCACATCACCAACACGATCCAGCTTGCTTTCTGCTCCAGGGCGTGAAGGCAGTGTTGCGATCAGTCTCTTTAACGGCAAATGATATTCTTCACTGAATCTCTGATGTACTAGCTTTGCATAGGCCTTATTTATTTGATCCTGAAGTGAAACATCACCATTCTGCGGCACTGATCTATTGAACTCTATCATCAATTTATTCATCCCTTTATATACTCTTCTAAGCATTGGACCATAATCCTGCGTCTTCTGAGCAGCATTTATATCAGCCTCAGTTAAACCAAAAAACTGAAAAACATATGCATCATATACAAAATAAACCGTATCATACCAGCGCCGGGTAACCTGCTCTGCAGCTGCAAAAGGCAAGCCTTCCTCAAAACATAATTTTTTACATATCGAGGCAACTTCTTGTACTATTTCATCACGGGTATCTCCCACCATGTACGCATCATATCTCCATTTTTTCTCATCAGGAAGGTCATAATTAACCCAGTGCACATACCTGGAATAGTCCGCTTCCACTTCTTGAAAAACTTTTGTCAGTTTGGGACCTAAGCGGTATGGAGCCAGCACGCGGGCAGCGTTATCCGGTCCGCTTTCCAAAGCTGCAGCATATTCTTTTTTCTTAGGGATAATATATTCTGATACAAACTGTCTTCTACGAGCATCTTTCCAATCCTTTTGGGGTGGAGTTGTCAGACAAGCATAAGCAACCTCATAGATACCCCATGATGCCAACGGTCTGACGATCTCATACCATAATTTTATGTCATCATCAAGCTCATTGTGATAACGTTTACTAAAATCATGAAATGTGCTACTGGCTGCATAAGCAACAAACTGAAGCTCGCCCATCTGGGAAAGTAGGGCGTCTTTATGGGCAAAATCAAAATTATTTACCCACCACGGGTTCTTTGACACAATGGCAAGAGTATCAAAAAACAGAGAAAGCCTACGATCGGCCAATCGTGTAACATCTCTGGAAGAGATGACTGTCGCCAACTCACCATGCATTCTCGTCAAAGATGCACCCAATACAGGATTAAGAACTTCAAGTCTGGATCCATTACTCTGAATAATTTTGTTTGCTTCTCTTATAACAAAAGCTGCATCGCCTGATTTTTCCGCACGGACAATTTCCTGAAGTTTTAGGCATTCCGCCTCAAAACTCGTTGGAAGTCTTAACTCAGGAAAGACTAACTCAACTGAAGTGTCAGGACGGCCATTGCGTAAGGCTGCGATATAGGCTTTCCTTCTGGGCTGAAGCATATCGTCAAATGTACGGCGTAACTCTTCCTTATCCCTACTGGAAGGATAATGATCAACACACGCTGCTGCTGTTGCATAATCTCCCCAAGCGCAGAATCTTCGGACAAAAGCATTAGCCTTTAATCTGGTACTTACATGGCTCCGTGCTGTTGTACTAATAAAATCTGTTGGAGACATTCCTTGAGCAGCCCCAACTAGAATTAATTCCTCTGCTTCCTGTAGTAAAACATCTTTTTGAGAATGCCGCAGATCTTTCCACCATGGTTTCCCAGCCATGCTGTTTAGCACTAAAGCCTGGGACAGAACTCTTCCGTCTGCCAAACCACTCCTTTGTTTTGCTGTAACAATAGGCTTCCATACCTGAGCCATACAGTTCAGTGTATGAATAAGAGAGTCTCTTATTACTGGAGCCAAGTTTGGATGCCTGTCTACTTCATCCTGGCAGACTTCAAGCGACCTTTTATAATCACCTGCACGAGTTGTCTCTTCAACTGATTCAAGTACCATACACTCCCTTTTAAATTCATCAGGTAATGAATAATCACGCAGAACTACCTGACCCATGACTTTTCCACCACTCCTTACAGCAGCAACATAATTACCCTGCAATGTACTTATATGTTTCTGCAAATGAGCCACCATTTGTCTCTTATGATCATCTTCCGGATGAGCTTGTGCAAAAAGATCTGAGGTCTTTAAGTCCCCCCACTGAAAGAGTGTATCTATAATTGCTCTTGCTTTTGCTGGACTTTGTTTAGAAGGAGGATAAACGGCAAGAAAAGTAGCGTCTGGCATTGTTTGGGCTGACGCAACAAGAAGGAGCTCCTGAGCTTGCGCAATAATATCGGCACTCTTCGTGGATAAAGACCTGCTCCACCATGACTCTTTTGAAAGACCATCAACCGCTGCTGCCTGTGTAAGAAGTTCCTCATTAAGACTTCGTCTTTGTTTTGCCGTAACAACCGGCGTCCAACTCTGTGCCAAAAGATCCAACGTATGAATAAGCGAATCTTGTATTATCGGAATCAAACCCACATGCTTTGCAACCGCGGCTTGACAAGACTCAAGAGAAGTCTGGTAATGACCAGCTCGAGCTGCTTCTTCCATGCCTCCCAATACCCTACAACCTTCAAGGAAAGTATCAGGAAGACTATAGCCATAAAGAACCATCTGTCCATCATCGATTCCATTATTCCTTACGGCGGAAACATATGTACTGCGAAGCGTACCCAGATATCTTTGTTCTAAAAGAGCAGATAAATCTGCCCGTCGCTTTGGAACAGGATGATTTTCTATAAATGTAGATGCAGTCCTCATATCACCCCATGCACAAAGAGTTTCAACTATTCTATTTGCTTTTGTTCCTTTTTGTTCAGCAGGAGGATAGGCGGTAAGAAAAACGTCAGCAGATAAATGTTGTGCAGAAGCAACAAGTGTCAATTCTTCTGCTTCACGAACTAATTCACTCGTTTGCTCTGAAGAAAGAGCTTGCCACCAAGGCTCTTTTTCTAATGAAACTATCAAAGCAACTTCTGCCGAAACAGTACCATCTTGTAACAACTCTCTATTTTTATCTCTAAGTATTCGTTTCCATTTTTGATGAAGGCCTTCAATTGCTGCAGACATTGTATCTTTTATTAATACCCAATTTGATTCATCACGTTTAAGTAGTTCACGTCCGTTATCCAAAGCAAGGGCGGGTTTACCTTCCCAATTATTTCCTTCTAAACTACCTAATAAAAGAGCTTGTTGATCTACCTCTTCAGGTCTGCTATATTGAGCAAGTACTGAAACTCCATATGCAGGTCCTTTTGTACGAACTGCTCCTGCATAAGAAATAAGCAGAGGTTCTATGTATTTTTTTCGCAACGCCGTACGCAATTTTCTTTGTATTTCTTCGTCTGGATAATGTTCAACTAAAAGATCTGCGCTTTTCAGATCACGCCATGTTGCAAATGTAAACACTCTATGTACCAATTGATCATGAGACATTTCATGTATTGGTGGACGTAAACCCGCGACAAACTCTTCAGGTGTTTTACCTAATGGAGCAGTAACTAATAGTAATTCCTGTGCTTGTGAAACAACTTCAGCTTGTCTTGGATTATGAATTTCTCTCCAATAGGGTTGTTCGCTCATTGCAACAATGCTTTGAGCGGTTGAGATAAGGGCTTTATCCCTATAAAATTTTCTGTCCTTTGTATCAATCAGGCTCTGATATACATCTCTTATGCCAAATAGTGCTTCGTACAAAAAACCATTTATTATGACTATATTTTCAGGATGAGCAGCAAGAAGTTTTTGAGCGTCAAGTAAAGCTTCACAATATTCATGCATTTGCGCCTTGCACGCTATGGTAGCTGCAGTCTGTAATTCTTCTTGTAAGCTATCTGGTAATTTTAAAGATAGTGTTGTTAGCCAAGGTTTAATATCTTCTGATATACTTCCTTCCTGCATTTCCAGGCGTTTTCCAAAACTTGCTTTAATTTCTGCAACTCTTTCTTGATAAATCGCTTCTAATCCTTTTCTTACATCTCCTCTTCCACTTCTTTCGATAAATTTTTGAGCAGCAGTCATATTTCCCCAATGACAAAGAAGACGAACCATGTTTTCCATAGGTTTTGAACCCTTTTCCCCTTTTGTTACATTCAAGTAGTGTTTAAAAAAGGGCTCATCAGGCATAGAAATACTACGTCTTGCCAAAGAGAGAGCTGATACAAGCAATCCTATTTCCTGCTGTTGAACAGGGGGTATTACACTCCATAACGTCCCTTCCATAAGTTGTGAAACAGCACGTAATGTCTCTGTTACATCATGTGAAAGAAGAGAACCTGCAGACCTGCTTTCCCAAACCATTCTACATTGGGATATAGCTCCATCAACAAATCCACGTAACATGGTATCCCGAAGTTCACTCATGATTGGACTTTCTCCTATATCAAGTCTTAAAAGCTTTGCTAGATTTTTTCCTTTGTATGGCTCCTTCTGTGAAATTCGCTGCAACGCATGTACTCTATCTATTTCTTCAGCAGAAACCTTAAAGAGTCGTTGTCTCACACCTCCATTAAGGTACGAGTTTGCAGCTTCCCATTGATCATCAAGTAATAATCTTCCAACTTTAATTCCTCTTGCTCTGCGAACTTCTCTGTTTACTCGCTTTGTTGCCGCAATACCTGTCGCACCAATAGTAGCAAGAATAAGAGCATCACGAACAAGAATTAATGAGACTTCTTTTGCTGTTGGTTTATCACGAAGATCAATAGCTAACTGTGCATCAACTGCATGATATGCAGAGTATGTATGACCAAAACGATCCTTAAAATCAATATGAACCATAGCGTCTCCTGATTTTGTAGGTAAACTGCATTTTAGTGTGTATTTCCATACATGCCCATTTATTGTCACATTTGCTCCCATATGCTCACATGCAACTTCTCTTTTTAATCCAAACCTACGCCAATCAGGCTGCTTTCCTTGAGCAGAAAAAGTTTCAGGTATTATGTTTGTTGGCGGATTTCCATAAAGATAAAAATATCCATCATGCATTTGAATACGCATATCTCCCGGACCAAAATCATATAAAGCGTGTGCTTCAGATGTTACAGTGTTTCCATGTACATCTTGAGCTGTTGCAACAAGGTGTGTTTCACCTATATCTGGGGTAAGGCCGGTTGCAATATACGAACCATCTTCATCACGAACAGCTTGAACTTTTTTCGCAGGATCAGCCATGCTTTTCACCTGAATATCAAGGTTTGGAAAAAGACTATTTGTCGGTGAAACAACTACCGTAATGGTTCCATCTTCTTGAACAGCCGCACCTGCTTGTAAAGAAAAGTCATATTGGTAGGTTAGCGGTTCTCCTTGAGCCGCTTTTCCGTGTCTATCTAATACTGTTGGTTGTAAGATATTATTTCCTACCCGAGGAGGTGTCGCTTGAGTTTGCCAAGCACCTGTTTGAGGATCAAATGCAATAACAGGGATATCTACGCATTTGTCTTCAACACAGTTAACTACAGTAACTCCACGGGGTACGGACAGATTACTAGTTGCAGAACCAACAACTTCAAGTTTTCCATCAGGTGTTGTTGTAAGGCTTGATGTTGTCTGTAAGTCATATTGAAAAGATTTTTCACCTCCGATTGCCGTATTGCCAAACTTATCCTCTACTTCTGGTCGTACCGTGTTATCTCCAACCTCAGGAGAAAATGGTTCAGCTTTCCAAGAACCTATTTGAGGATCATATCCTGAAACCGGTATGTCTGTACATCCATTATCTGTACATTCCTGAAGAGTTACTTTAACTGGTGGGTACAGATTGCTTGAAACATGTCCGACAGCCTGTAACTGTCCTTCAGAGGTGTTCTCTAACTCTACTGTTGTTCCTAAATTATATGTAAAAACTTGAGTTTTCTGTCCATTATGACCAACCCTGTCACTTGCACTTACCATATAGCAAGTTTCACCAGGAACAGGAGGAAATGAAACACCAAATTTACCTTGTCCGTCGAGAGCAATTTGTGTTGCCGATGAACCATCACACTGTGAAACAGTAGCACTTTCAACTCCAACACCTTTACCGTCAGTAATTTCTCCACCGATCAGAACTCCACTCCCATCCTGCGCCGGACCAGGAGGATAAAAGTTTATTCTTGGAGGATTAATATCTGCTCTTCCACTCAGGCTACCAGTTGCCCATTGAGTACAGAAATAGCCTGGACTGTTAACGCATTCCCGTGCAGATACAGTCACAGAATATGGCCCGTCTCCTTCAGCCTTTACTGACAGCGAAAAAGGCATGTGTGGATTGGATCCGTCCGCCTTTATATTTCCAATGCTTGCTCGAACAGGACCCTCTACTCCACTAATTCTTGCTTCAACACGATATCCTCTTCGTAGTGCTTCCTGTGCTACTTGGCTTGCAGAATATCCTTGAGTATCTGCATTAACCAAGGCGCTAATATATTGTCCATGCATCTTACTAGAATCAGTAAGTATAGTATCTGTACGACCTAGTTGCAGACTGCCCTGATATTCGCTTAATTCAGGACCTTCAAAACCACAACCACTTAAAAAAGCAATCACTCCTGCAGTCGCAATACTAGCTGCAGCTCTCCTCTGTTTTGTTGTTCTTGGTAATTCTTTTGTTGAAGCTCCCACAGTAGTGTATTTTATCAAATACTATAGGAAATATCAATCCTATATTTACATATAATGTATTAGTATTTGCAGGTTTTTTTAGCCTCAAGAAAGAAAAATATGGACTATACTATTTTTACCATTCGCTTTAAAAGCTTTATACCTATAAAAGATAAGGATGAGATAAAAATAAATACCAAATATGTCGGGAATGATACTGTAGTTACTTTAAACCACTGTGCAATCTGAGGAGTCATAACAATCAGAAGCTGTGCGGCAAATGGGAAGCCAAAGGAAAACAAAAATATCGGGCTCAGAAGTGAGCGGGTATTTTTATGCAAAGACTGGTGACTTAGCCATAGATCGACAAGGATAAAAGACTGGATGAGAGTCAATATGGAAAACGCTGCAGTATATGCACTAGCCTCACTTACAACCCTCAAAAACAAATAAAATCCTGTCAGGATTAGCACTGTACCCATCAAACCAACCAGTAAAATATATTTACGTTCGTAAGCTTTTAACAGAGTCAAGGTCGTATCAGGCTTTTCTTTCATAAGTCCCGGGTTTCGCGGAGAAAATGCCAGGGAAAGCGCCGGAATACCGTCTGTCACCAGATTAATATAGAGAAGCTGTATGGGGTAGAAGATATGGCTGAATCCGAAAAGCATACCTCCAATCAGGGAAATAGCCTCAGTGACATTACATGAAAGAAGGTATTGTATGGCGTTTTTGAGATTTTTTATGATATTTCTGCCTTCGTCAACTGCGTTTACAATCGAGGCAAAATTATCGTCAGTTATGATCATGTCCGCAGCCTCCCGCGCAACATCAGTGCCAACCAAGCCCATGGCAACACCCACATCTGCCTGTTTTAAGGCAATTGAGTCATTGACGCCGTCTCCTGTAACCGCAACCACTTCTCCCAATTTTTGATACAGCTTTACAATACGGTGTTTATGAAACGGACTGGTACGGGCAAATATGCGGACACGGGGCAAAACTTTCATGAGATCCTCATCAGAATATTGCTCAAGCTGTTGGCCTGTCAGTATCTCGGCACCCTCCTCTACAATCCCTGAAACCACTCCTATTGCCTCTGCGGTTTTTTCGTTATCACCTGTTATCATGACTACCTGAATCCCTGCCTGTTTGGCACGCTTGACCGCTTCAATTACTTCTGGTCGGGGCGCATCATGAATTGCAACCATACCCAGAAAAATTTGGTTATTTGTTATTAGTTGTTGGCCTTGCCCGCCGGCAGGCAGGTCGATAGTTGTCGGTTTATGAGTAAATGGTACATAGGAAAACGCAAGCACACGCAGTCCTTTTTTTGCCCATTTTTCCATCTGCTCTTCAATCCTCTTTTTTTCCTCGGCAGTCAATTTCTTGATTTCATTGCCTTTTTGTATGGAGTCGGATATTTCCAGAATAGACTCAGGTGCACCTTTGGAAAACACCATGGTCTTATCATTATCAGTAACAACCACGCTCATCCTCTTCACAACACTGTCAAAGGGTTTCTCATATATTATTTTCCACTCTTTGCGCATATCCTCATACTCAACACCCGACTCATGCGCAAGATAAAGCAAAGCTCCCTCAGTCGGATCTCCGAGTACATCCCATTTCCCATGATCATGCACGCGGACAAGAGAGGCGGTGGAACACAAAATCCCGTTTTGGACAAGCAGAAAAAACGGTTTATTTTCAAGTTGGGGAAGATGCGATCCTTCATATAACTCATCGGATACGTATAATTCCGCCACTTTCATTTTGTTAGTCGTAAGTGTCCCTGTCTTGTCTGTCGCAATCAGAGTAACGCTTCCCAAAGCCTCAATTGCTGATAATTTCCGGACGATGGATTTACGGCGTGACATCTCCTTTACACCGATTGAAAGAGTTATCGTCATGACGGCAGGCAAGCCTTCGGGAACTACTGCAACCGCAAGGGAAATTGCCAGAAGAAACGCAGGAAAATATCCTGTTCCCTGGATAAGTGATATCACAAATACAGCTGCAGCTGCACAAATACCCACTATACCGATAAGCCGCGTCAAACCTTTCAGTTTTTTCTGAAGGGGTGTCTCGCCATCATCAATTGCAGACAGGTTTTGTGCGATTTTCCCGAACTTGGTTTTCATGGCAATTGCCTCCACCTCAAAAAATCCTCTGCCCTTTGCAACAATGGTACCTGAGAAAATTTCATCCCCTGCTTTTTTTGAAACAGGAAGTGACTCTCCTGTCAAAACCGCCTCATTCAATTCAAGATTCATGCTTTCACGGATTTTACCGTCTGCCGGTATTTTCACGCCCTCTTCAATAAAACAAATATCGCCCGGTACCAGATATTGACTCTCGATTTCCTGCTGGATGCCGTCACGTATTACGCGGATCTTTGTCACCGTGATTTTTTTCAAGGCGGCAATTGACTCTTCGGCTTTTGCTTCCTGATAGATGCCAAAAAGAGCGTTTAATATCACGATTGCAAGTATAAGTGCTCCATCAACCGCCTCGCCTATAAAAAAAGATGCAACTGCCGCAAGTATAAGGAGAACTGTCAGAAAATTATTAAATTGATCAAATAACACCGCAATAAACGGCTTTTTTTGCTTGCCTTCAATGACATTTAGTCCATGTTCTTTTTGCAGTTGTGCCGCTTGTGAGCTGGTTAGTCCTTTCATATGGTATTATCTGTATTCTGATAACTTTTTCTTTACTCTCATTATTTTCAACTGTCCATATGCCTCTTCCATAGTCGCAAGAAGTTCATTGATGATGATTTCCGCTTCCTGAAAAGAAACAGCCTTTATGTTATGAGGAAAATAATGAAATACTTCATTGCGTCCCAGTTTCCAGGCCTGCCAAATACGCCGCGCCAACCCTTCACTTCCGTTAACGGCGATTTTTTTATACAGGGACCTCTCACCCAGCTTCTGCTCAAGATGCGGTGAAAGGAGTTTTCCCAGGCGAAGATGATCTGAGATATAGTCAAGGTGTGAAATAAACTTCACGTCTTTAAACAGCTGTTTGAGAAAGCCTTCATAGGTTTTCGCAAACGGAAAAATGAGAAATGAATAGTCCTTGAAATGATACGCGTGGTCTTCAACAATTTCATGCATCAGATATTGTCCTTCCAGGACAAGATCTTTTTGCGTCTGTGAAAAATACTGCCAGATGGGTTTTTTTTGCAGAATAAGTTCATCCATATATTCATGATAACAGATTCAGTCAAAAGTTTAAAACTAAAAAAATACATCATCCGCTTTTCAAAACAGTTTTGAACTTTGAATTTTGAGATTCGGGATTTTTTCCGTATACTTAAATGTCATGAATCGGACAAAAGAACTTATTATCATACTCTTTCTTGTTGGCCTGATCGCATATATCCCTTCTTTTTTCGGGGGATTTGTATGGGATGATGAAGATTTTGTTTATGCCAATAGGTATGTTGCTGAACTGCGCATAGATAAATTTTTTACGGAAAACGCAATAGCAGGACGCGGAAAAGTATCCAATTACTACCGTCCCATCCAGTTCACCCTTTATGCTCTGCTTGCCAGAATCGGAGGATTCCAACCGTGGCTATTTCATGCAATGGCAATCATGCTTCATATAATTGCCTCAGTTCTTGTCTTTTATACCCTTTATATCCTGACCAACAAAAGAAAACATGCGCTTCTGACATCCCTTGTATTTCTTATCCATCCGGTGCAAACCGAGTCGGTCAGCTATATTTCCGGACTTTCAGATCAGCTCTATACTATCTTTTTCTTCGCAACAATTTTACTTTTTCTGGAAAAAGGGAAAAATATGCTTTTTTTTCCTTTAAGCATAAGTCTTTATATAGTATCTCTCCTGTCAAAAGAGCTTGCGCTTGTCCTGCCGGGCATACTGTTTCTTATCGTGGTTTTTTTTAAACAAAAAACAATCAAAAGAAATCTCTTATATATATCTGTATATGCATTGATCGCATGCATATATCTTATCCTGCGTTTTACCGTACTTGAGTTTATGGATATTTCCCTTGCATGGAAAGGAAGTCTTTACGGACAACACATGATAGTGCGTGTAGCCACATTTTTCCACAATTTCTGGACATATCTTGGGATTCTTGTTTTTCCCAAAGACCTTTTTATGGAAAGGGATCACAGTATCCCAATCATGACTTCTATATGGAGTCGGTATGCCGTATTTTTCATTATCGGAAATGCACTGCTTCTGTTTGTATTGCGATATGTCTTTAAAAACAAAAAAGGCATCAATCTCCCTTTTTTCTTTTGGCTGGGGTTCCTTGCTTGCCTTATCCCCTATACCGGTATATTTTTGCTGAACGGCATTTTTTATGAACACTATCTGTATCTTCCGATGATTTTTTTCTGGGGCTTTTTTTTCAGTTTTCCCGGTGATTGGATAAAGCATAAACTAACAACCTATATTATTGCCTTCATGCTTCTTGTTTTTCTGATAAGATCATATGCTCGGCAATGGGACTGGCTTGATGATGAACGTTTTTACCGCCAGACACTGACACATGCACCTACAAGCACCCGTATCATCAACGGTTTGGGTATGAGCCTCGCTTCAAAAGATCGATGTAACGAGGCAATTACGGTTTATAAGCGGGCAATCCGTTTGCAGCCGGATATACCGAATTTTTATCATAATATCGCAAACTGTTATGTACAACTAAACAGGAATAAAGATGCAGAAACCTATTATCTGAAAGCCATAAAAGTCTCACCGGATTTTTCATTTTCCTATATGTCTCTGCTTACACTCTATATTGAATCTGGTCAGAAAGATAAAGCAAGACAACTCATTGAAGAACATATGCTTGACCGTTTTTATCAAGACAGGGATAAGCTTCAAAACCTCTTGCATAATCTGTAAAAAGTATTAGAATAACAAAGGGTATGAGTTTGATTTTTACATGAAAAAATTTTTTGAGCTTATCAATAAGAACCTCGGCTCACTTCACCTTGGAAGTTTTTTTAGTAATAAAAGAAAAAAAACGCTTCCTCTTATCACCATATCACGCGAAAAAGGATCGGGAGGACGTCCTATTGCATACCTTGTCGCAAAAAAACTGGGAGGCAAATGGGAGGTATTTCATAAAAACATAGTTGAGGAGATTGCGCGTGAGGCCAATCTTGAAAAAGAACTTATTGAAGATGTGGATGAGAAAAACATACCGCTTATTAACCAGCTTCTTCATAATGTGATGGGTAAAAAATATATGAGCCTGTCATCTTATTACAAACATCTGTTAAGAATACTGTCCACAATCGGCAATCGCGGTTATGCCATCATAATAGGCCGTGGCGCCAATTTCCTGTTTCCTGAAGCACTGAAAATACGGGTAATTTGCGAGATGGAAGAGCGGATACGGAAAATCATGAAATATGAAAAAGTTACGCGCAGGGAGGCTATGGAGCGGATTGCGGACTCGGATAAAAAAAGAGCCTCATTTACCCACAGTTTGTTTCAGCACGACATCCGTAAGGCTCATCACTATGATTTGATCATACGAATTGGACAACATTTGACCTTGGAAGAAGCTGCAAACCACATCGTTGACGCAGCCAAACATAAATTCAGTCTGTAGAAAATACCTTCATCACCCTTTAGATTTTTTCCATATCAAGCTTTACGGACGGAGTCATGGTAGAGGTGACATACGCGTTCATGATATTTGCCTTGCCGACTGCTCCAATAAATGTCTTGATATTTGCAACCAGTTTTGCATCCTCGTTTGAAATCTTACCAATCATCTGATGAATCAAAGGAAATTTTCCCTCTGTTTTCCATCGCAAAGTTCCTTTCAGGAATTTTTTTGCAACTTCTTCAGGCCGGGGAGAAACTGTTCCTGCCTTGGGATTGGGCATAAGGCCTTTTGGTCCCAGGACTTTTGCATATTTTGCAAGACGCGGCATAAAAGAAGGATGCGTAATAAGGATATCAAAGTTTATCTTTCCGTTTGCCAGATCATCAAGAACCTTATCGTCAAGGATGGCAACCCGCACAGTCTTACCTGTGGCATGAGGCAATTCCACCTCTCCTTTTAATCCTGTTTTGACGACTGTCAGGTGCAAATCAACCGACTCATCAAAGGATGTATATTTTATCTTTTTAAGAAGCGCAACAGCATCTTCAACCGTATATCTTTTGGTCTGATCAACTGCTTTTTTTGCTTTTTGGTATTTTTTTCCCGCGATTTTTTTCTGTGCCGGCTTTTTTTCTGTTTTTTCTTTGCTTTCTGCAGTTTTGACTGCCGGTGTTTTTTCTTCCTTGTCTGTCGTATCTTTTTCCTTTTTCTTGACCGGAGTCAGTTTTTTCTCGGCGGCCTTTTTTTTCTGTTTTTCCTTTTGTTCTTTTTCAATTTCTTCAACACCGAGTGCTCTTGGTTTCATTTTTCCCATGTTTTGGTGGTTTGGTCAATGGTCATTAGTCGTTGGTAGTATTTCTTTCTAACAACTAACAACTAAATAACTAACTACTAATTACTTTTAATACTATTCTTCAACATCCACTCCCATACTCCTTGCTGTACCTGCTACTATCTTTTTTGCTGCATCCAGACTGTCAGTATTCAAATCCGGCAGTTTTTCTTTAGCGATCTCCTCAATGTGGCTCTTGGTCAGCTTTCCGACTTTCTCGGTATTGGGTTTACCTGAACCAAGTTTGATTCCTGTCTTTTTTTTGATCATGGCAGAAACCGGAGGAAGCTTTGTTATAAAAGTAAAAGATCTGTCTTCATACACGGTGATAACCGCCGGAATGATTTGACCTTTTAGTTTTGCGGTCCGGGCATTATATTCTTTGATAAATTCCATGATAGGGACTCCATGCTGTCCTAATGCAGGCCCAACTGGAGGAGCAGGCGTTGCCTCCCCTGCAGGAAGATTCAGTTTGATCAGTGTCTTTACTTTTTTAGCCATATCACAGTTTAACTACTTGTAAAAAATCAAGCTCAACCGGTGTCTCACGATCAAAGATAGAGACTAATACACGTACTTTTCCCCGCTCTTCATCGATTGCCTCTATGCTCCCTAAAAATTCGGCAAATGGTCCTTCCGTTATCTTGACTGCCTCACCTACTGAAAACTTTGTTTTAAATTTGGGTTGCTCTTGAGATACAAACTTCATGATAGCCTCAACTTCTTTGTCGGAAATAGGAGTCGGCTTCAGACCGGCACCCACAAAACCCGTAACTCCCTCTGTTGTCCGCACCACAAGCCATGAGTCATCATCCAGGATCATACGGACCAATACGTACCCGGGGAAAACCTTCTCGACTGCTTTTGCCTTTTTCCCTTTTTTGATTGCTACAACTTCACGGGTCGGGATAACAACGTCAAAAATCTTCTCTTCTACACCCAAACTCTTGACTCTTTGTTCAAGCGCTTGTTTCACTTTATTTTCATAGCCTGTCTGGATATGGATGACATACCAACGGGCTTGCGCACCTATAACCGGCACGCTTTTCAAGGCTTCCTTTTTTTCCTTACTGAGATCAACCCCTGACATAAATTTATTATTAAATCCTAATCTTTTACCGCAAAATAAATTCCAAATAATAAATCCTAAATATATTTAGGACTTATGGGCTGGAACTTAATACTTATCCGGAGCTTTGTATTGCAAACTTACTATTTTTATCTAAATTTAGTTACCAATTCAAGTACTTTTGCCAACAAGACATCTATTATACCTATATAAAGACCAATAATCAAGGATATAAAAATGACGACTGTCGTAAGCCGTACTGTCTCATTTTTTGAAGGCCAGGTAACTTTTTTCAGCTCTTCCAGGATGTCTTTGGTAAAGCCCGGGGCTGCAATTGATTTTTGCATAACACTCTTATTGTAGCATATTAAATGAAATTTCATAGTTGTGATATAATATACTATATATAGCCTGTCTTAATAAGACATCTTGTAATTTATTAACCACAAATAAGTATGGAACACCAAGAGTCTGCCCCCATCCAACCAATGAACAGAGCTGTACTAGGCTTTGGTTTTTTAGTTGAGGCTGTTTCTTTAACCGTAGCAGCACTCGCAGCACCCATCGCGGGCAATCCGCTTGCTGGTATTCCTATGTGGTCTGGTGTACTTCAGCTTGCAGGTGTTGCCGGAGCCGCTATCTCAGGCGCAGTACTAATACATGCAAGTACGAGAACTCATAAGTAAAGAGACGTTTTTTTTGCTATAGTGATTACATGTCTGCTGAGATTGTCCATTCAATTGTGCTTATTGCGGTTATCGGATTGTCCTTTTTGTTTCCGGGTAACTTTCTGGGACAGTTTGATCTGCAAATTGTTGCAGGATTATTTGTGATTTTTTTCATCTCCCGCAAATTCATCGGAAAAAAACTCAAATCACACTTAATGGAATCGGTTATTTTTACTTTTGTCATACTGCTTACCATAAATACAACCGGCGGTATACATTCACCGTTTTTTTTCCTCTTGTATTTTCTTTTGTTTTCACTGTCACTTTTATTGGAGCCTGTCATATCAATCACCTCAACTTTGGCACTTATGGTATTTTTTATATCTACCCTTCAGCCTGATCAAAGCCTCATGGCGCTTCTTCCTGTTTTCTCCCTTGCCTTTCTGACGCCATTTGCTCTTTTCATGGGCCAGGAATATATAGAAGCACAAAGGTTAAAAACCCGTCTTGAGGATAAACAGGAAGAAACATTACTTTTTTTATCGCTTATGCTTAAAAATCACCTGAAAAGCATCTCAAACGCAGTTGATAATTTCTTAGGAGATCATGAACTTCATACCATAAAAAAACACGCCCGTAATATGGAAAAACTTATTGAGAAGTTTGAACAAAAGGATTAGTAGTTAGTTACTAGTCGATAGTTGTTAGTGATATATCATGAGAAAAAAAATAATCAAAATGTTGGTTGTTGTTGTAGTAACAACCATCTACTATCGACTAACGACTACTGTCTGTGCAATCAACATGACCTCGGAGGAATACCGTATCCAGTTTGGCAATGTCAATATGGGAGGAAAAAAAATGACTGATCCTGTTGACAGCACCTACTCACTTTCTTCTACACTCGGTCAAACTGCGGCAAAACAGTTTGAATCAACCGGATATATAGTCAAGGCAGGATTTCAGTATATTTACAGCACGATTCCTTTCACGTTTTCTGTGTCAAATATCAGAGCAGATCTGGGTACTCTTATGCCAAGCACACCCGCAACATCAACAATCAATCTGACCGTATCTTTTGGAGGCGCAGGTCAATATATTGTCACTGCAGCCGAAACTGCGCCGCTTACCAATTTCACCGATCAGTACATTGAAAATACCGCATGCGACGGAGGAGTCAACACCTGTACCGCTACATTGGCAAAAACCTGGACATCCGTTTCCGCATATGGGTTCGGATATAATATGCAAGGCGAAGATATTCCTGCTGACTTTATCGACCCAACCTATTACCGTCCTTTTGCAGACCTGACTGTTCCTGAAAACCCAGCGCCCGTCATGCAAAGCGTAAACGTTACACAAAATCTCACGCCCACGCCAAATCCATCCCTTACTCCAGCGCCCGCCCTCACCGGTGTACCGCGTGATATAACACATACTTCAACAATGACCTTTAAAGCAAATATCTCACCTCTTCAGTCCGCAGGAAGCTATACCACGGTTATACATTTTGTCGCAACACCGTCGTTTTAGTTGTTAGTTGTTGGTTAATGGTAGTTAGTAACAAATATTCTATGAAAAAAATAATTATTTTACTATCATCTGCAATCATTGTATTACTGTTTTACCTGCAACTAACGACTAACGACATATATGCCCAGCAAGTAACCCTTTCCATCTCTCCTCCTATTGTAGAAACTTTGATCAAACCGGGTAAAAGCATCCTTATCGGATATACCATACAAAATCTGGGTGATCCCACACCTATACGGATTCAAGTACGACCCTTTACACCGCAAGGTGAATTTGGGGAGATGACTATCGAGTCCGAACAAACCTCACCTGTCAATTTTTCACTTGATAATACGGATATGGAGTTTGAAAAACCTTTTCTCATGAGGCAAAAAGATATACGTCAGGCACTTCTGCGGATCCGTGTCCCGGATACCATACCGCAGGGTGATTATTATTTTATCGTACTTGCCACAACCGACCCATTATCGCAAACTGCAGGTGGAACATCGTCCTTTGCCAAAGCCACAATCGGATCAACACTTCTTATGACGGTTTCACAGTCCGGATTTGTGGAGATGAAAGGAAGAATTGCTCTTTTTGATTTTATCCCGAGCTTTACGATACAACTGTTTGGAAAAAGATACCGTATTGTGGAGTCAGGCAGCGACATACCTGTTCGTCTTGTTATCCAGAATCAGGGAAAAAATCTCATCAAGCCTCATGGAGAGATAGTCCTTCGGGGTGGCTTGGGCAGTAAATCAGCATATACACTGCTTCCCCAAAATGTACTTGCAGACTCCCAGCGCCTGATTCATACTGATCAGAAAAAAAACACTTCAACACTGTATACACATGTGATAACCGGATATCATCTGGGCACCTATTCACTTACAACAAACGTGAACTTTGGTGAAAACTCTCCACAACTTTTTTCCTCAACTGAGTTTATTGCCATTCCAATACGTTTCACTGTGCTTTTAAGCGCAGTTATACTGATATCAATACTGATTGTGGTTCTGATGAAAAAACGCAAAGCAGACTGACATCAATCAAATCGTATCCTTGTTTTCCTCTAAACTGTTGTTTTGTAGCATACAGTCCCTTGTCTTTTATATGTATTGATATAACAATGGATATATGGAAGGATTTGTATTATCTGTTTTGCCGTTTCTCCGTAAATATGCTGTTGAATCCATTCTCTTAAGCGCGGCACTCATCCTTACGACAATTTCAATTGCAATTTATACTTCCGGTACGGCTCAGAATGTACAAAACATCGCGCTTCATTCACAAACCAGTGAAAAAAAAACAGATTCACCATATGAAAAACCTGGACGCATCACGGTTCAAGTATCAGGCGCCGTAAAAAAGCCGGGTGTTTTTAAGATACAACTAGGCTCACGTCTTACTGACGCAATTACTCGTGCACAAGGTCTGTCTCAGGAGGCTGACCAAACCTTTTTTTCCCGTAATTTTAATCTTGCGCGATTTCTTGTTGATCAGGAAAAAATATATGTTCCTTCCGTGTTTGAGGTTGATAATGGTATTTTCGTCGGTCGTACCTTAAGTATAGATTATCTGTCTCCTCAAGCTTCTCCGGACTCAAACACCGTAGCATCTACGGATAAAGTTCATATTAATACGGCATCAAGCGATGAACTTATGGCGCTTCCTGGAATTGGGGAAGCAACAGCTGCCAAAATCATGCAAAACCGTCCATATGCAACGGTTGATGACCTCTCAACGAAAAAAATTATAAATAAAAATGTTTATAGCGCTGTAAAAGAGTTCATCGAATTATAAGTATGTATAAGATGACTATTTTTATGCGACTTGGGATGTCCCATAAGTTATCATCTTGGGAGGGTTGCCATTGGAGCACGTAAAAATAATCATCGAAACATAAAAAATATTCCATGTCTCCTTCTTTTTTTACTTCGGTATTAAACTCATACCTTCCCGAACCTCACGCTTCGCTTTTAAACGGTATTATTTTCGGTATTCCGCTGAAATCAACAAAACTGTTTTATATTCAGCTTCAAAGAGCCGGACTATTACATATAGTTGTTTTATCAGGTATGAATATAACTATATTGGGAGGTTGTGTCGCATCATTTCTGCATGAGCTTGGTAAAAAAATCACGATCGTAATTACTATCTGCTTTATTATTCTTTTTACTGTCTTTGTAGGACCTGAGCCTCCGATTGTCAGAGCTGCAATAATGGGTACACTGAGTCTACTTGCAACTCTTTACGGGAAAAAAAATACTGCTCTTATCAGCATGCTTGTCTCGGCCATTGTCATCGCCTGCTTTAAGCCAGACTGGATTTCATCGTTATCTTTTCAGCTGTCGTATGGAGCAACACTTGGACTTATCCTTTTTGGGAGAGCAAGAGGAAACAAACCGCAAAGCACTATCCGGCAATTTCTCGCGTTTGTAAAAGATGACTTGCGTACTTCCCTATCTGCACAAGTTTTTACCGCCCCTCTTATTTTTTTCTCCTTTAAACAGGTCTCGCTTGTCTGTCCCTTGGCAAACCTTCTTGTTTCGCCTTGTATCGCGCCTCTTATGATATTCGGCTTTATCGCTTCGTTTTTCGGTAAAGTACATTGGGCACTCGGCGCGCCCTCTGCTTATATCTGTTATGGACTTTTAAGCTATCTTGTTTTTGTTGTTGATATGCTTTCCCGCCTACCGTTTGCATTTGCTGATTTCAACTGATGTTTGAAGTACCTATACGAAAAAAGGCGTTGGTATTTTCTGCTTTTTTCTCCTTTCTTATAGTTGCCGTAATTTTCTGTACTAGCTACTTTTCCGAAAAAAACAAAGTAGTGTTTTGCGATGTCGGACAAGGAGACGGCGCATATATACGCATACGAAACAGTGTTGATCTGATCATCGATGCAGGGCCTGCCAATAATCAAATGCTCCGGTGTCTGGGTGCTCATATGCCCTTTTATGACCGACAGATCGAATACGTCATCATATCTCATCTTCAGACAGATCATTACGGAGGAATGCTTGAAGTCTTGAAAAGATACCGCATACGCACGGTATTTCTCCTTCCATTTGAAGATACAAAAAAACAGACAAAAATATTGGAAAAAGCGTTGCATTCGCGAAATACACAGATCATACATCCCGTATCCGGTGATAGTCTCTCTGTTTTGGATGCGCAGATCCTATTTGTATCTCCTTCTAAAAAACGCCTGAATCTTCCGAAAAAAGACAAAAATGACCTGTCAATTGTGGTAGACTTCCGCTTTCCGGCTGACCGTTTTCTTTTTACCGGAGATATAAGCGCAAGTGTATTGGATGGTATTGGCTTGCAATCTTTTACAGGAAGCAGCATATTAAAAATACCGCATCACGGATCAAAATACGGGTTATCTTCACAATCCCTCATAAATATAGATCCGCAGATAGCTGTCATAAGCGCAGGATCAAATAACTCATACGGTCATCCGGCAAAAGAAATCCTTGATATGTTAGAAATGCATGGTGTATTGATACGAAGAACTGATGTAGAGGGTGATATCGTGTTTTCTTTTTGAGCCGCCTATCAGGAAAGAAGTATGCTGCGGATTTCCTTGAAAATATTCATTGCCTCATACCCTATCCATGACTGCCCAAGAAGGTCGTCCGGAAGTCCCGGATCCTGTCGAAGAACATTGACATATTCCGCAACCACAATGGAAAATTTCTCAATCTTGTCACCGTCTTTTGAAAGTGTTTCGTGCCATTTTTTAAATAGATCCCTGTATTTTTTATCAAGGGCTGACTTGCCCCATACTTTTTCGATAAGAATATCGCGGTTGCCAAATGCATGATCTGATTCAAATGCCTGGATGTATTGCTCCTCTATTTTGCCCATAACCAACTCTTTCAGATTTGGAATGACCGGGTGAGGAGTAAGCCAGAATGAGCGATGCCAAGGCCCTAAACCCCAACCCTGCATTTCGCGGCGAAGACGGTCGCGTATTTCCCGCTTTGACTCAGGAATCTCATAGGAAATTATCCTCCATTTATGATCCCATTTGAGTTTAAGGAAACGGAAGTACGGGAATTCAAAGCTGAGCGAAAGCAGTCCGCTTGCGGTCAATGCATATTCGTCATCTTTGGCATCACCGGTTTGTTCTATTGCACCTTCTTTAACAAGAGAGCTAAGCGTCGTTTTTGTTTTCTGGTTTAGAGAAAAGTCAAATATTTTCTGAACCCGTTCATCGATTTTAACTGGTTTAAAATCTACGTCTGACAGTAGTACTAAAGAAAGTAAAATCTTCGTTCGTCGTTCTTTAACTCCCATATAAACCTAACTCTAACAGACGGAAAAAAAGTTGTCAAGAGGATATTATTAATTCCGCGGCGGACCGTATGGAAAAAACAAAGTAACGGCCTTTACAGAAAATGGTCGGCGAGTTAGATGTTTTACAACTTCATTATATCTTTCTAGATGCGTACGTGTGGATTCAACTTTTACATCAATAGCATGGCTCCTTCCGCCTCTATCCCATTCAGCTACTGCTCGGTTTCTCATTAAAAGTGCCGTATTGTACTCAAGCGCAGCCAATGTCTCTGCCAGAAGATGTATATTTTCTTGATCTTGAGGTAGAACATCAGCAGCGTACAATACTTTCCCAATAGTATATGAGGATATCCTACCATCTGGATAGCTACCTGCATGAATCTCATAAATCCCATGTTGTGCCATATCATGCAGCAACAGTATTGCAGCGTCTGGTGCAGGATTGCTCCTTAAAGATTCCCACTGTCCTGCTAACGCTTCATGCACTTCCTTAGGTTCACCTCCTCCATAAGGTAAATCTGCATTGTTGAGCGGTTCTAAATGTCCAATTTCTTCAATCATGTCGAATAAAGAACTCCGGAAGTGAATGTCAGGGATAGGTTGTAGATTGTCATCGGTAATCTGTGGCGCGAGCGGAATCAATTTTCCACTCTTATATCCTTTTCTCCACCTGAGTTGATCCTGCCACCGTTGAATTGCTTCTTGATGCATAATTTTGTTAAAAAATTACTCTATGGAACTAATCTAACTATTAGTTTGATTTATTATAAGACAAATATATTTCTTATCTTGACATTTATTTGACTTTTTTACCATGAATTTGTTATGATAAGGTTGTGAAAAAAATAAAAACCATATGGAACTATTCAAAAAATACTGAAGCTATTCGCATATTACAGATTGCATATAACATTAAAAACGGTTTTTTTCAGAAACAAGGGTTTCATGTTCTTCCCTATACAGTCCCACACAACTCACGAGTCATTTATTTTCCAAAACTAAACTACGCAAAAATACCTGATTTCTGGGATAAGGTAAAACAAACAACTCAGCAACTGGTGGAAAAAAATGACGTGATAATCCCGCAAGTCGAACAAGTCCTACCCAGTAAACCGCTTAGATATCAACACCAACAAAAACAATGGAAGCGCGTTCAAAATTTTTTCTGGAAAAAATGCACTACATTGTTACCGTCATATTTTACCGATATCCGGACACTTGAGATCAGACCAACGCAATATGGTTCAATAGCTACCGGGTATTCATACTGGCTCAAGGAGACGCACTACATAATAGTATATGCACGAATTGATTCTGACTTTTCCCATATAGCAGAAGGAATATTTCTTGACCGCTTTAAAAAGCTTGAACAAACTAACCGTTACTCATGGTCTCAAACCGAGGCAATCATCGATTTTATACTGACTGAAACCTATCTAAAGACTCTGTTTCCATCGTACAAAAAAACTGTGTTGTCGCTTGAGCAACAACAAAGCGGTAAACTTGCAATAGATTCTAAAAAATATCTTCGTACTTTAAAACTGCCAAGCCAAACCCTTTTAACCGTAAAAAACAAACAGATTCGCATTCACAACAAAACACCATCGGTGATATTTACCACTTCGGAAAAACGACTGTTATATAAACTTATTAAAAAAAGAGGAAGTGTTGTTACCTATGATGAAATTGCTTATGTCGTATGGAAAAATAAGGCAGACAAAAAATTCTCTCTTTATGCCATATCCAAGCTGGTTCAACGCATACGAAGGAAAATTACTGTTATGGGGCTACACTCCCGTATTATACAAGCTATTAAAACACAAGGATATATATTAATTGATTAAGTGTATATGATTGAAGAAATGGTTTTTTTCTTGGTTTTATTGAACATACATGGCAAATTCGCTTGACAAACATTTGGATATTCTATTAAATTAAATGATTACATAATTATGTATTTTTTCTTCCGTATGCTTAAAAGAAAAAGAGTGTATAAAATAATATTGTTTGTTTTTCTTATCTCACAATTTCAATTATTTACTCTTTTTCATTTACCGGTAGTGTCCTTGCCAGGGACATCCATCAAACTTGACCCTCATAAGCTATCATTGCTTAATCCCGCAACACTTGACAGTGCAGGTCTATCTTCTGCATCGGCAACATTGGTAAATCCACGACTTTCATTTTATGGGGTGCTTGATGCAGCAGTCAGCCGTGGAGGGTCTGTGTTTGTTGTAGAAAACACCGGTACATATGCAGATGAAGATACCCAAAACCTGTTTCCGAACGACAATATAGCCATCGGTATAAACGGAAATATGCAGGTTGGTACTGTATCTGCTGATTTACTGACCTTTACCACCAAGTCCGGTCTTTCTGTTACAACTGCTGCAGCTGGTGCGATCTATGCGACGCAATCCGGAATACTTCGCGTACGGTTTTATACCGGATCTGCAGTACCGGTTGGCGGAAGTATAAAAGTCGCAATACCAGCTCCATCCACAAATCCCAATGATGGCGCTCCCAATACTGCAGCAACCATACAGGATAATGGTTTTGATGCGAATGGCTTGGCTGCAGCCCAAGTAACCTGTCCCGGTGGCTTTACCGGTGCGGCATTTACAGCTGGTGCCGGTGGACCAACCGGACCCCACACCGTAACATGTAACTGGGGCGGAGCTGTTGCTCTACCTGCTGGAGCAGACTTAACAGTTGAGATCGGAAATGCGTCAAAAGGATTGATTAATCCCGCTCCTCTGACTGCCGGACATACACGCGGCGTTGCAGATATTTATACTTTTATAGTCACCTCAAACAGTAGTACTGCAGGCGGTGGGACAGCCATTGAGTCAGTAGATGTAAAAGCAGCGCCGGTCGAAGGAGTTCTTGTCACGGCAACCGTGGATGAGACGCTCTCATTTACTGTTGCAGGTCTTGTCGGAGGAACTCGCTGTGGTGTAGCCTCAAACATCACTACAACCGCAACAGCAGTCCCTTGGGGTATAATCAATTCCAACTATGGAGCAGGTACAAATAACGCAGCGCAGCAGCTTACTGTCACAACAAACGCGCCTTCAGGATACAATGTCTATGCTGAGGAAAATGACCAGATGGGAAAAGACGGTAATACATGTACGGGTGCAGCACCATCAGCAGGAGATTATACATTTGGAACAGGAACATGTATCAAAGATTATTCAAAAGGTGGAGCCACCCATACAACAGCTGCAGATTGGACTGTAGCACCCGGAACAGATTATGGATTTGGTTATTCACTTGCTAACGCAACAGGAACTGACGCACGGTTTTTATACAATGACGTAGGCGCTTTTTATGCTAAACAATTTGCTGATCAGGAAGTACCTGAAAGCAAATATGATACGAATGCGGACCTGATGTATAACGCAGGACCTGTTAGCGGAAGCTCAGTATATGTATGTTACCGCATCCATATACCGGGACTGCAGCCTGCTGGATATTACTTTAATAACCTGAAATATACAGCTGTTGCGAAATTTTAATAATTATTTTAAATATGAAACCTGCAACCACCAACATAAAAAAGAAACTGATCTCACTTATATTGCTTTTTTGTGTCATTACTCTGGCATTGCAGGTAACAACCGTGTCTGCCCAAACTACTATGCCATTGACGGTCGGTCCTGCCCGTCAGCAGATCACAATAAATCCGGGTGAAAGCGCACCGTTTGCAGTCAAATTTTATAATCAAGGTGAATTTCCTTTAACCGGCATTGTCAAAGTTGCTGATTTTGTGGTACAAAGCAATGACGGAGCGCCACGTATCATCGATGATATTAAAACTGCAAATCCCAAATATTCCGCATCCGGTTGGACAACACTTTCTTTTGACCGGGCCGCAATTGATGCAAATGACCGGGCAATTATCACAGGTAATATATCCGTACCCAAAGACGCACGTCCGGGCGGCAGATATATAGCCGTATATTTTGAACCATCCATAAGCACTCCCCAATCGGTTGAAGGAGCATCTCAAGGCACAACACCGCGCATTGCATCTCTTATCTATATACGCGTTGCCGGACCAATAACCGAAAATGCAATTATATCCAGTCTTTTTGCCAAGTCTTTCTATGAATACGGACCCATCAAAGTCAACTCTGAGATATTAAACCGTGGCGACTATCACATACGTCCGCGCGGTATTCTGACTCTGTCCAATAGCATAGACGGACTTGTTGAACAATCTTCATTACGCGAGGAGAATATATTTCCTGATGCAGCACGCATGTATGAAAACAGCCTTGGTTCAAAGTGGATGATGGGAAGATACAAAATCAATCTGGCTGCCTCATACGGTGAAAAAGGTCAAGCTTTGGAAAGATCCATCTATGTATGGGTTTTCCCATGGAAGGTTGCAACGATCGTACTTCTTGCAGTTCTTATCATAATACTCATTAGCCGAAACATGTATAAGAAAATCGTGGTAAAAGAATCTGTACTTGAAGCTGAAGTTGAGAAGGAAAAGGAGGAAATCGAAAAGCTGAAAGAGGAATTACGCAATAGAAAGGAGTAATCTAAAAATATCATAATTATAAAAAAGTCCCGCGAATGCGGGGCTTTTTTGCGAAAAGAATAATATGCAAAAAAACCGATATGTATACATATTTATCGTAAGCGCCATTGCGTTCGCGGTGTTTCAGCTTTTAACAATGGTTTCTCTATCTTGGTTTTCAGTGCCTGGTAATCAAACACTTCTGTATCTCCGGAATATCTCATTTCTTAAACCAAAACAAATAGACAGTGCAGGATTGTCATCGGCCTCAGCAACACTTACCAATCCCCGCCTTTCTTTTCAGGGGCTCACAAACTCCGCATACACAGCCGGGACATCGGTCCTTGTAGTTAAAGCATCCGGCAATAGTGGAGATCTTGACACACGCAATCTGTTTCCTAATGATTTGATATCTGTCGGACCCAATAGCAGTCTGCAAATCGGCACGGTTGAAGCTGATCTTGTAACTTTTACTGTCAAATCAGGTTTAACCGTGGGCGTTGCTGGCGACTCAACAATCTATGGTACGCAATCTGGTATTCTGCGCGTCAGATTTTTTACGGCTTCAGCCATACCTGCAAACGGCAGTATAAAAATAGCAATACCTGCGGCAGTGGGATCACCAAATGACGGAGCACCTGATACTGCCTCATCAGTTGCCAATAACGGATTTGACTGGAACGGTATGACAAACACCAATGTGACGTGTCCGGCAGGTTTTACGGCCGGCGCTGTAACCATAGGAACCGGAGGATCTAGTAGTCCGCACTATGCCACATGTAATAACAGCGCTGTTTCCGTACCAGCCGGCGCTGATCTGACTGTGGAGGTAGGAACCGGATCAAAAACCCTCATCAATCCTGCACCGATTTATACCGGACATACCAGAGGTATTGCTGATGTTTATTCTTTAGCTGTCACAACAAATAGCGCAGCTGACGGGGCTGGTACTGCAATCGAGTCGGTTATGCTTCGCACAGCACCTGTTGAAGGAGTTCTTGTGACTGCTAATGTTGATGAGACCTTGTCTTTTACCGTGCAAGGAGTTTCCGTAACAACCGGAACTATATGTGGAATCACAAGAACCGCCAATTCGATCGTTACCACAGCAACTTCAGTACCATGGGGTACCATAAACTCAGCATACCTTGAAAGCAGAAATAATGCGGCACAACAACTTATTGTCACAACAAACTCATCATCAGGATACAATGTCTATGCTGAGGAAAACGATCAAATGGGAAGAGATGGTAGTACCTGTACAGGAGCAACTCCATCTGTTGGAGAATATACATTTGGAAGCGCATCCTGTATCAGAGACTACGCAAACGGAGCAAGCCACACAACAGCAACCGACTGGACTGCAACACCCGGAACAAACTATGGTTTTGGGTATTCGCTTGAAAATGCATCAGGCACTGATGCACGATTTTTATATAATGGAGGAGGAGTTTGGATGGCAAAACAGTTTGCAGATCAAGAGTTGACACCTACAGCTGAGAATAAATACGAAACTAACGCTGATCTTATGTATAATACTGCGGGCGTAAGCGGATCGTCAGTATATGTATGTTTTCGTATACACATCCCTGGTACGCAACCTGCGGGATATTATTTTAATACTCTCCGTTATACTGCTGTTGCCAAATTTTAGACCTTTTCATTATGACATGGATTTTGAAGGTAGCTCTAGGCCTTGCTCTTTTTGTTGTTCCTGCATCAATATATGCCGCACCGATTGATTCTCCTGACGTAACAGTGTCTGCATATGTCGGAATAATGCCCACACCTACAAAAATACCAACAGGTGGCCGCTTTAGTCTTTTTGGCTATACATCACCACAAGCAAAAGTAAGCATAAATAATCCGGGAATGTACAGCGATACGATCGCTGATAATTCAGGATACTTTGAATTCCTGAATTTTTTTTCCCAGCTTCTTGTTGAAGATATTTGCCTTACTGCAGAAGATTCTTTTGGACGGGTAACAATGCCGGTATGCATCCCTCCCATTCCTTCTGAGGAAAGCCAATCAATCGGTCCGGTCATCATGCCGCCAACCATATCAATAAATAACGACAACTTTTTTACTGGAGACTCAATAACAATTACAGGGAAAACAACTCCGGACACACAAATCCAACTATCATTGTTTACTGACGAATTAAAAACATCTTATAGGGCTCTGTATCAAGATAAAAATATATCATTTCAAAAAAAATTATTATCTTCATTATTATATATTAATAGAAGTATCAATCCCGTCCGTATTACTCATGCCATGACTTTACCCAAACGTGATATAAGCGTAAATGCTACTGGTGATTTTACTTTGAAGCTTTCGTCAGAAGATCCTGAATATTTTCGTACTTTTGCCCAAACAATTCTTCAAAAATCATTTTCATCAAAAAGTATAACTCTTAACTTTACTATTTTTCCGGGATGGTTTATATTACTTAGATTTTTACTTGGATTTCTTTCCGGACTTAAAAACCGCTTGGTAGAGATTGTACTTTTCAGCCAGATGATCATCGTTGCCTATTTTTTCTTACGCCGCTATTTCCGCCCGCATACTATCGCACATATGCGTGCCCTGGCTTTGCAGGAGCATGCCTTACCAGTAATCCAGCCTCATGAGATAGTGCTGCAGCAACATGATCTTATGAGGTATGAAAACTATTCAGCTAAGCAAAAAAACCCGGGCGTAAGCTAATTGATCTCAATTAAACAGAAGATATGCTTTTTGCGGAAGGCTTATTTGATCTACTTGAACCTCAAGATAAAACTCACCCGTGGTCTTTGAAGCCACATCAAAATAAGCTTTACCCAAATTGTCAGTTGTTGGCTGTATGGTATCAACTGTAATATTTATCTGGTCAGGATTGACGATCGTCACTGTCTTTCCTATTACGCCCAAGCCTTGGCCATTTAATACGAAAACACTTATGCGTATTTTATGTTTTCCGTCTCCTTTTGCTTTTGAAGGCACTGATATGACATATGAGTTTTCCGGCGAAAATGAACTGTTTATGGTACTAGCCCTTCCGGTCATAAAACGGGCTTCATAAAAGAAAAAAAGGCCCGAAAAGAACATTAAGACAATAATAAAGAGAAGTATTCCGATTATGGCTTTTTGCATATCATATTAATGATAGTGGAAAAAAAAGAAAATTCAAATCAAATAATTTTTAAAACAAATACAGTATTTTTGTAATAAAAATGTAAGAAAAATGTATGTATACATTGTAATGACTTGCTTGACTAAATTGATTAAAATATAGCACTTATTTATAAAGACTGCTTATATTAAACAATAAACAAACGATTTAACGTGAGTTTTTATAGCATTAGGGCTTTATAATGCTTTGGCGATTAGCAAAAATATATGAAAGATTGCATGCAGGCTCTAAACTTAAATTAAGCTATCTTCTTAATTTATAGACTAAATTGACAGTCAAACGAAAAGAAACCGATCAATTTAAATTTTAAATAAATAAGATTAAATAAAATAAAAGCTACCTCAAACTTAAAGACTAAGGATTTTACTACTATAAGATATGTGATATACTTTGATATTTTTAGGTAAGTAAAATTATTATGCGGTAATTAAATTAAATATACTTAAATTATATTAGAGGATGAACTAAGATATTCACGTAAGTAAGAATTAAATATATCATAATATATACTAAATAGCTCTTGACAAACTTATTAGTATTGTTTTATTCTGTATATATGCAGAATATTTCAGTCAATCGGTATAATCTGGATAATCTTGAGGCCGGATTCCGAAAGTACCTCATCGTCCAACAAGTATCGATAATTACTTTAAAAAATTATTTGTCTGATCTTCGTCACTTTTTTGGATGGCTGGTCTTTTACAATTCGTCGATGCGCAAGCAAACAATCTCAGAAAATTTGGATGAGAGATCAGTCATCGCACTTATTGATACTGAGTCAATAGGACAATACAAAACATATATTGAAACCAACAAGCTACCTCATAAGACAATTAACCGCCGTTTATCAACACTCCGTAAATTCTGCACTTTTTGTATCAACCAAGGATGGATGCAGGAAAATCCGGCAAAAAAAGTAATAAACATATCCGTAAAACCTACAACCCAGCACCAAAAAAATGATGGTATACCACAACATTCCATATCAGATGGTCGGTCATTAAACAAAACAAAGATTGTCTCAACAGCCCAGAAAACCTTTACGACGGATTTGGATGGGTTTAGACAGGATATGGTCGATAAGAACATGAGTTTGCACGATATAAATCTAATTATGGAAGATCTACAGGATTTTTTTACTGTTATTAGTTCAAAATAATATGAAAAAAACTGTTTCTATTGCTTTGGATAGGGCTGTAAACAGCCTTAAGGAATGGACTGATCCCGCTTATGAAAGCTCTCCGTATGAAGATGACAAACCTCAAAATCATGTTTACAGTCCGAAAAAATATTTTTATCTCCAAAAAAAATTCTTATGGAGAATGTAACTAATTTTTTCTACGATGAATCTTGATAAAAAAACCATAGAGAGTTTTGTTCATATTCTCAATGATCGTCATATTTCGAAAAATGAAATAAAAAGGAAGCTGTCTTCTGTGGATAAATATATCAGATGGGCTCACCATAAAGAGCATCTGACACCAGATCAATTTGAGCAGATAAGTGATGCGATTGCCAAAGAAGGGGCTAGCGTCCAGAGACTGGAGACTAGTCCGGTTGCCAATCGCCAGTCACCAGTTTCTTCACAATCATTTGGCATCTATCATTATATCGCTTTTGCCGTGATTTTAACCTTAGTTGCATCTCTTGGAGCAGGGCTTTATAGTCAGTTTTTTAAAAATGCAACAACTCCTTTTGCCTATTCTGCCAGTCCAAAACAAGGAACACGACTGATCTCTTTTCAGGGAAGGCTTACTGACAGTCTCGGAAATCCAATCATTGCTCCAATTGATATCACCTACAATTTTTACACTGTACCAACCGGAGGCTCGCCTATCACAGGCTCAACGCGTGTGTGTACTGCAAATCCCGATCAGGATGGTATTTTTTCAAATCTTATTGGAGACGATAGTGGTCCAAACTGTTCAACAGAGCTTCCTGCAAGTATTTTTACAGAAAACACTGACGTATATCTGGGCATAACAGTCGGGTCAGAACCTAACGAGATGTCACCCAGACAGCAGATTGCAAACGTAGGTTATGCGATGAATGCTGAGACTTTACAAGGTTTACCTCCCGGAACCGGTGTTTCGTCCATCCCTTTTATCAGCGAGCAAGGAGATATGCTTATTGCAGCAGCAAATCCTGCGCTACGCTCAACATATACGACCGCGAACTTTGTCATATCAAGCGCGCAAGCAACCACTATCCAATCTGCAAACAGTGGAGATATAACACTTTCGGCAACAGATGGCGGAACGCTCCGTTTCAATACATATAACGGGACTCTTAACGAACGTATGACAATAACACCTGGTGGAAATGTAGGTATAAGTAATGTAAATCCGCGCGCAAGTCTCGATGTTATCGGAGACGCATCATTATCCGGAAATCTTGTTTTTAATGGGATTAGTACAGAGATAACACAGCTTAATGGAGGCAATATTACTTTTGGAACATCTGTAGGAGGTGACAATGGAATTACTGCAAAAATGACTTTAACCAATCTTGGAAATATCGGGATCGGGACAACAATACCCGGGTATAAACTCGATGTACAGGGCTCTGCATCAGCTTCAGGAAACCTTATGGCAGGCGGTCAGCTTCAACTTGGAAGGTTTACATCAGATCCTGCGGCACTTGGTGCAGGTTCACTATATTTCAATACAACAGATAACTCAGTCTATTATTATACGGGAAGCACATGGTCGCAGGTTGGATCAGGTTTAGGTGGATCTGAAAGCGTTTGGGAGCGAGTACTTGACGGAGTCGTTATACCGAAAATTGCTGCAGATGCTCTCAACCTCGGTAACTCTGCAACAGCATCTGCAACAGTTCATTTGGCAGGAAAAGCCGGAGATAGCTCTTTTATTAACACCGGTAATTTTGGGATTGGAACCACAAATCCGCTCTATAAATTGGATGTTGCAGGTTGGGCTTCGATATCTGGAAATCTAACGACCGGAGGACAATTGCAGATTGGGAGGTTTGGAGCACTCCCCTCTCCTACACTTGGTGCAGGTTCTATGGTATATAATTCTTTGGATAATTCGCTTTATTATCATAATGGCTCAACGTGGAATATGCTTGCAACAGGAGCAGGTGGCAACCTATGGCAGAAAAATGCAGGGTCGCTCTCTCCTGCCATCATAACTGATGATATTAATCTTGGAAACATAGCAACCGCCTCAGCCATTGTCCACCTTCCTTCTTTAACAAATCAAAATGCATTTTTCAATTTGGGCACAGGAAATCTCGGTATTGGTGTTACTGATCCTGATCTAAAATTAACCATAGCAGCAAACGGTGTTACATCAAGTCAAGTGCGTCTCAGAAGTTCACGCTCAGCCATAGCTGCGGGAAATACAATCGGAGGTATTGAGTTTATGAGTAATGATACGAGTCTTGGTGCACCCGGACTCGTTACTGCAAGTATTACTGCGTCTGCGTCAGCCGCTCATACTGCTTCCCAACTTGGAACAAATCTTTTATTTCATACATCAAACGGTCTTATATTTTCAGAGGCAATGCGGATTATCGCGTCAGGTAATGTCGGAATAGGACTAACAACTCCAACAGCACGTCTTAATGTTGTCGGAAGCATGCCTGCAGATGTTGGAACAACACCGGGAACTGCAGCGCCTCTGGTAGGCTTGTTTGTTGGTGGAGTCGGAGGCACCACAACAATAGCTACAACCGGAAACGGAGGCGTAGGAGGCGG
>JBAZKI010000004.1:0-160783 GCA_041650875.1 Patescibacteria group bacterium | reverse complement strand
CATTGCCAGCGTGATATCGCTATATATCATCAAATACCTACCGCAAAGGAAATAAAATTTATAAACGCATCTTTGGATAAATTAATGCTTTATGCCAGGATCAATAATCCGGTTGCAAAGATCGATTATCCGTTCTGGGCATACCTTCAAGATCACCTGTTGATGCCGCTTATTTATGATTGTATGGATGACTATGAAGGATTTGATATAACAGGCAAACACATCCTCCAGCTGGAAAAAGGTCTTGTAAAAAAAGCCGATCTTACCCTAGTCTGTTCAAATATACTGATGAGTAAAATCCTTAAATTAAAACCAATCAGATCCGTGCTTATCAAAAACGCGGGCGACTATGAACATTTTGCTGCAGCAGAAAAAATAACCTGTAAGATTCCGAGCGATCTACCGACAAAAAAGCGTAAAATCATCGGATTTTTCGGTGCTGTCGGTGAATGGATTGATGCAGTACTCCTCAGGGAGATTGCAGAGAGATATAAAGATATGGGGATAGTCATCATTGGCCAGATCCAAAACAAAGAGATCACGGCTTTGCAAAATTTACCCAACATGTGGTTTTTAGGTGAAAAACCATACAACAAACTACCTGACTATCTGCAATGGTTTGACGTATGCATCATACCTTTTAAAATAAGCAGGCATACGACTCTTATTGATCCGGTAAAACTTTACGAATATTTTGCATCCGGAAAACCGGTGGTTACAACTGCAGTGGCGGAGATTAAACACTTTAAAAATCTCTTGTATTACTCCGATTCAAGAAAAAAATTTCTTGATAATGTCCAAACTGCGCTTCAGGAAAAGAACAGCGGCCTTAGGAAAAAAAGGCAAGAAGCGGCAAAAAACAATACATGGGACAAGCGTGCAAAGCTGCTTCATGCTTGGATACAAAAATTAACATAATCGTATATAATAGGAAGATTTATTACATTTACCCCATGCATATAAAAAAAGTTGCAGTTTTCGGACTTGGCTATGTCGGTCTTCCAACATATGTTGCTCTTCTTAAAACAGGTAAGTATGAAGTCGTAGGATATACCCGCTCCCGGGCAAAAGTTGATGACATGAATCGCGGCATATCTCCTATTGAGGATGAAGACGTGACGCTGTATCTCAAAAACAATAAAGTCAAAACCACAAACAATGTATCTGATCTCAAAGGTTGTCAGATTTTTATTATCTGCGTTCCTACACCGGTTCAGGCTGATTATGTACCGGATTATGGACCGGTGATATCAGCAACAAAGCTTATTGCCCCGTACATGAAAAAAGGCGGTCATTATGTGCTTGAGTCAACTGTAAACCCCGGTACCTGCGAAGAGATAGTCAAGCCGCTTCTTGAAAAAGAGACAGGACTGAAAGCAGGTCGTGATTTTAACATTGCACATTGCCCGGAAAGGATCAATCCAGGAGACCGGAAATGGAATATATACAATATTAACCGCAATATTGGTTCACTTACAAAATCTGCAAATAAAGAAATTGCCGCATTTTACCGGACCTTTATTACGGAGGGCACAATAAATGAAGTCTCGTCCCTCAAAGTCGCCGAGGCGACCAAAATAATCGAGAATGCTTTTCGCGATATCAATATCGCATATGTCAATGAACTGGCACAGTCCTTTGACGTCATGGGGATTGATTTGCATGAGACATTAAAAGGCGCCTCAAACAAACAATTTGCGTTTTTGACCCACTGGCCCGGATGCGGAGTAGGCGGGCACTGCATCGCGGTTGACCCGTATTACCTTATCCGTCGTGCAAGTCTTGACGGCTTTAATCACCAGTTTTTGAAAAATGCAAGGGAGATAAACAACAGTATGCCAAAATACACCGTACAAAGACTCCTGCTTGCACTCAATGAGAAGGGACTCCCTATCAAGGGGACAAAAGTCGCACTTTTGGGTTTAAGTTATAAACCGGATATTGGTGATATCCGTGAAAGTCCTGCGCTTGTTATCGAAAAAGAGCTGAAAAGCCTCGGAGCAATTCTCACGGTCTATGATCCGTATGTCAAACGGGCAGTTGCTGATCTGGGCAAAGCGGTGAAAAACGTCCAGGCGGTTGTTATCGCCACAAGCCATACAAAGATAAAAGAGGATTTAGCGGAGCTTTTGAAAAAATCCAAAGTAAAAGTAGTCGTTGACGGTCGCAATTGCCTTGATAAAGACAAGATTAAAAAAATGGGAATTATTTACAAGGGAATAGGAAGATAAATCTTATGAAAAAACTCGGTATCGGCATCATCGGCATGGGTCGGATTTTTGCCCGGCATTATGATGATTCCATCAAACAACTTCCTGAGGTTGAGCTTGTTGCTGTCTGTGACAATAAAAAAGAAGTAATGGCACAATACAAAAAAAAATTACGCAAGGACAGTCCCCGCATATCCTTTTATACGGACTACCGACAACTGATAACCGCTAAACGGGTTGATGTTGTCGCGGTCGCCACACCAAACGGTCTCCACTATAAGATAGGTATGGAGGTTGCCCAATCCGGAAAACACTGTATCATGGAAAAACCAATCTCTCAAAATTATAAAGATGCGAAAAAGCTTGTTGAAACGTTTAACAAATCTAAAGGTAAGCTTTTTCCGGTTTTACAAGTCCGTTATAATCCTGCGGTACAGACATTAAAAGGAGCTGTAGAAAACAATCTTCTTGGCAAGATACTCACTGCCGCAGTTATCATCCGATGGACCAGACCGCAGAAATACTTTGACGAAAGCGACTGGAAAGGCACCCTTAACATGGATGGAGGAACTCTTCTTACCCAAGCTATCCATTATATCGATGTCATGCAATATGTTTTAGGTCCTGGGAAGTCAGTGTATGGAAAACTAGATCGGGTTGCACACCATATAGAAGCTGAAGATATTGCAAATGCCATAATAGATCTTAAGTATGGAACCCGTGTCAACTTGGAATTTACCGTATGCACTTACCCGCATAATCTTGAGTGTTCACTGACTGTGCTTGGCGAAAAAGGCTCAGTCAAAATCGGCGGCACTGCCATGAACAAATGTGAGCTGTGGGAAGTAAAAGATACACCCCAGCCCTATATCCCCGAAGGCTTGACGCCAAACATATATGCAGGCGGAATGTACGTGGGCTCATGTCCCAACCATAAATCAATTTACGAAAACATGATAAACACGATTGTCTATAAAAAAGAGTCTTTTCTCAAAGGTGAAGATGCACTGGAATCTTTGCGGATCATAGACGGCATCAAAAGATCAAGTGAGGAAAAGAAAGAAGTCGCTTTATAATAACTAAATCCTAATGACGAATGACTAATAAAGAATATAATCTTAAGAAGAGAACAGAAAAATTTGGTACTTCGATTATTTTATTTGTAAAATCTCTGCCATACAACTCAATTAATAATCCACTTATTTCGCAACTTATCAGATCTTCTACAAGTATTGGTGCAAATTATATGGAGGCTGATTCTGCTGAATCAAAAAAGGATTTTCAACATAAGATAGCGATATGCAAGAAGGAGTCAAGTGAAACAATACATTGGCTAAATATGGTATCAGTAGCGAATCCAAATTTTAAAGACAGGATTAGTTTGTTACAAAAGGAGGTTCAGGAGTTGGTTTTAATATTTTCATCTATAATTAGAAGCTGTAACAAAGTAAAATCTTAATGATAATTTTTATGATTATTAGTCATTCGGATTTCGTCATTCGGATTTAATATATATGTCAACGTTTATTCATCCCACATCTATCATCGACGACAATGTTACCATTGGTTCAGGTACGAAAATCTGGCACTTTTCCCATGTGTCATCCGGCGCTAAGATCGGAAAAAACTGTTCGCTTGGACAAAATGTCTTTATCGGAAACAATGTGATGATAGGCAATAATGTCAAGATCCAAAACAACGTATCCGTATACGAAGGCGTGACTCTTGAAGATGATGTATTTTGCGGACCATCCTGTGTGTTTACCAATGTAAAGCAACCCCGGAGCCGATTTCCTGTAAATAAAAAATACGACAAGACGCTTATAAAAAAAGGGGTCACAATCGGTGCAAACGTGACCATCGTCTGCGGAGTCACAATCGGAAGATATGCATTTATCGGTGCCGGCGCGGTTGTAACAAAAGACGTACCGGATTATGCGCTGGTATACGGCAACCCGGCAAAAGTACAAGGAAAAGTAGATAAAAAAGGAAAAAAAATTAGAAACTAATTATGTCATTCCCGCGAAGGCGGGAATCCAGGCTATAATATCAATTTTATGAAAATTCCTATCTTAGACTTATACGCCCAATATAAATCCATAAAAAAACAGATCAATAAAGCGATACAAACCGTGATTGATGAATCCTCATTCATCGGCGGCCGACACGTTGAGGAACTTGAGAAAAATATTGCCCGTTATTGCGGTACCAAATATGCGGTTGCACTCAACTCCGGCACCGACGCTCTCTATCTTGCCTTGATTGCACTCGGAATAGGAAAGGGCGATGAAGTCATCACCTCGCCATTTACATTTTTTGCAACAGCCGAAGTCATTGTAAAAGTAGGAGCAAAACCCGTATTTGTCGATATTGATCCCATCACTTTCAATATTGATCCCAATAAGATCGAAGCGAAGGTAACCAAAAAAACAAAAGCCATCATACCTGTCCACTTGTTTGGATTGCCTTCTCCAATGAACCAGATTAACCAAGTAACCAAGAAACATGGATTGTTTATCATAGAGGACGCATGTCAGGCAATCGGTGCAACACACCAAGGTAAAAAAACAGGCAGTCTAGGTGATATCGGCTGTTTCAGTTTTTTCCCTTCAAAAAATCTCGGTGCATACGGCGACGGCGGCATCGTCACAACCAACAACCAACAACTAAGTAACCAAATAACCATGTTACGCAATCACGGCTCAAAAATAAAATATTATAACGACCAGATCGGTGTCAGCTCCCGGCTTGACGGCTTGCAAGCCGCGATCCTGAACGTCAAACTCAAGTATCTGGACAAATGGAACAAAGAACGCAACCGCGTAGCACAAATATATAACAAATTACTCAAAGATATCCCATGGATCTCTCTTCCAACAAACAACAACCAACAACTAGCAACTAACAACTATCATCATGTCTTTCACCAATACACCATCCGTATTACAAACGGCAAGCGCGATGCTTTACGAAAGTATCTGGCAGAGAAGGGGATACAAACGATGATCTACTATCCCATACCTTTACATCGGCTAAAGGCTTTGGAATTTCTTAAGGTCAAAAAAGGATCGCTTCCTGAGGCAGAGAAAGCATGTGGAGAAGTATTGAGTTTACCTGTTTATCCGGAGTTGAAGGTCGGTAATATTAAGTACATTGTTAAGAAGATTAAAAGACTATAATTGCTTATAGCTCTAATGTTTAAAATCAAGTACAGGCTCCTGATTCTATCTCTCGCTGTTATTACCCCTATTCTTGTTGTTTTTCTTTTATTAAAAATAATACACCTCTCGAACTGCTCTCTTGAATATAATGATATCAAACTGACTCCCGTAAACAGATTTTTGCTCTCAACAGTACTTATAAACAGATGCCATATTACAAAAGATGAGTTGTATTCCCACATACGCAAAGCTTTCCCTGATATGCCAAATATTAAACCACTAGCTGCCAAAAGAACGTATGTAACAAATAAGGAAGCTGCTCATTACATAAAAGTCTACTCCCAGATATATATGAAGAAAACAACAGAAGAAATCCCGCCTGAAAACATAAAATTTGACAAATGGTATACAGACATGATGCAAGATGGCTCATCCTACACAATAATAGCAGACATCAGAAAGGGTCTGACTTTGGTTACAGACACTGAAAAATACATTAAGAACCTTGACTTAACCAAATTTGAAAAGCAAGGAACTGATTTCGCTAACGAGAGGTATGCGCCGGAAAGAATAGGCAAACAGATTGACAAAATTGATATGGTTTATGACTACGACTTCAAACGACTTAATAAGCTGGAAAATAAGTTGACTTATGTCGACCGTAGAAGGGTATTGAGATATATCTTCTCAAATCTCACTAAAGATGCAAATGATAACAATGAAGTATATATGAAGATACACAAGTTTATTGCACGAAGCAGCATGCACAACATGTATTTGCAGCCAGTTTATCCGGACAAGACAATGGTAACCGATCCTTTACTGCTTCTGGAGCTGGGAGAAATGAGATGTGGCCATGTGGCAAGACTCGCTGTTGATCTTTTTAAAGCTGGAAACTACAATGCACGTCTTATTCAGGCTGGTGGACATGTTCTTGCGGAAATTTACTTCGACGATTCCTGGCACTACTTTGACGCAGATATATTCGGTGAGAATTCTGTCGTTTTTCTCAACGGCAAAATACCCTCAATGTCAGAGTTAAGTGAAGAACCTTATGCTATAGATATGACCGCAAGCTATGTCGAGTCAAATGGTAGATCAAATTATACCGACACTCCCTATCCTTCATATAATTACTTTTCCAAAAAAGCTTATGCTCCTGATACTGCACTGATATATGAAAAAAAAGCTACACCGACAGAAGAACTCAACAATCTGTACGGATGGAACTATTATGCTTCTTTGCCAGACAAGCAAAGAATCCTTTATGAAATGGAGCCATCTTATAAACCGTCAAGAATTAAGTTTAAAGAAATCATCTTTTCAGATAAAAAACCGAGCATTGTCACTATCCAATGGTATCCGCCTAAAGACTTAGATAACGACCTATCCGGGTATAGGGTATATGTCTCATCACAAACCAGAGGATGGGATTACGAAGAATTTGTAGGAGAAAAAAAGCTAGCGATTTACAGATCCTACCCTGAAGGATACGACTACAGGATGTATTCTCAAATGTTCCGCAAACCCCTCTCCGATTATGCATTATTTACTATAACCGATACAAGCATTGATATAAGTGTTGATAAAGATAAAAACTATTACATTTCTGTCGAACCATTTGACGAACACGGAGAGGCGGTTGGAACTGAGTATTATAACATGTCGAATGAACTTCTTATCCGTAATGAAGTCGCTTTTCGCTGATACAACTGGAAGTATTGTATAAAGTAAAGAATTCGTTTTTAAATTCCTCCCTGTAACGAGAAAAGTCATAGTATTTTTTTTTGGTCAAATGATTAATATCTATTAACCTTTTTTTATGAACAATCATGTAGTCAATTTCATATTTCCTGATATAAGTATCAATATCGTTGCCAGGATACGCAAGTCTATCCGGCATCAACTCCATATAATCCTTCCATCTTGATATGACAGGTGAATTGGTGAAATCACTAATAAATCTGTTGTTTTCATTGTAATAACCGAAAAAGAAGGATACTCGCATGTCAATGGTCAGTATAGTCTTGTTTTTGTAATCTTTAATTAATTCAACAAGTTCCATCGCGCTCATATATTCCTCCTGGAGAAAGGAATACATTGTATCTACTCTTATCCGGTATTTGATGTGGTAAACATAACTGAATGCGAGAAACGTGACAGTTAAAACAATTAGAATATAATCAAAAGGAGAAGCTGCAGTAAACCTAGAAGTCAACACAAACACGGGTATGACAGCCAACTCCATATATCGTTCTGGCTCTCCAAGGAATTTGAGCAAATCAGTTGAAATAAATAGGACAAGCAAAACACCTGCAATAAACCAAAAAGCGAATATGTCCAGACTTTTGTAATTCCTGATAACAACGGCCACCGCAATGATAGTAATTGGATTGTCTGAAACAAGTTTCAGTATGGGATTGCTGAAATAATATGAGACCGCTTCATTCAAGTGGCCATGACGCAGTCTTTTCAGGAACGTAATGAAATCTCCATAATTGCTGTTCTTCAAAAAAAGCTTCCAGAGATGCGTCCGGCAGAAAATCGAATGCCTAACTACACCGATAAAAACACGCGAAGTATAATGATTGGTCAAAAGAGAAGCAACGACAAAGCAGAATATAAAAAGACCGATATACAAGGGAGTCCAAGATAAAGTGGAAAGGATTACCGAAAAGAACAGAACAGCCTGCCAGGTGAATTTGGAAGCTGAAGCGAAAAGAATAAAAAAAAGTATTGAGATCAAGAGAATAAAGTAGTTTCCACTCAGATAGATAAGCACACCACTTAAAAGATATAGGTTCCCGAACAGGATACCGAAAGCCCTTTCGGTGAAGTGCGTTGACCGGCCTATATTCCAGATGAAAACCACCAGAAACGGGAAAAGCAAGGAAACAATCTTCGATCCTCCATACACCCCAAGGGTGTAATTAACAGCCGTCAGAAGCAGAATATCCCAGAATATCGGAAAATACCCTCCGTATTTCTCAAGAAAATTCAGGCTGAAACCGAACAGGTTTATTATCTTGTGGTAACCGTACGGATAATCGCTTTTTTCAAAAGTATAAAGGTCGCTGAAATCCGGTAGTTTGCCTTTTTGCTTTTTTATCCGTTTTACGATATGGAGATGGGCTATGGCATCGTTCCCAATCGTAATCGCTTTGGTAGTATTAGGATTGATGCGGAAATAAAAAATCCTGGTGGCAATTAGCACCACGCAGGATATTAACCAGTAAATAATATCCATTGAAATCACGGCAAAAGGCGGTTTCGTGTGTTATTGAAGCCGCAATTCATAAGTATATCTATTATGGAGAGACCAGGTACAAAATCCTTTAATCCCTTTTGGGGATATGCAAACCCCTCTAAGTTCTGGAATTCCAGGATGAGGTGTTTCCTGGCGAATTCTGTGTCATCAAGAAAACCAAGGCATCCCGTGCCTGAAAGATAATGACTCGCCTTAAAATACTCGCATACCTGGACTATGAGTCCTGTCTGTGTTTTTGCCGACTTATTTATCTCATCATATGAACTGGTTCTATCAAAAGACACTTTATCGAAACCCAGTTTTGAAGTCAGAGTAGTGATGAAATCAATGTTAAGATTACTTATCTTATCGCTATCTTTTGATGCGAAAGTATTTAGGAATTCATATATTTCTCTGAAATGGGGGTGGCGGTAGTAGGCTAACTTTATGGTTCCAAGGATTTTACGCCAGGCGTTACCCGTTGCAAGGGGCACTTCAAAAATATGTTTTACTCCGCCCGAAGTATGGATAGGCATAGATATCCAGAACGGCTTGCCGTTTAAAAGTATCTTCACCCTAGATACCCAGTCTTTGCTATTGCTTATAGATACATGGTCAAAAAATATAAATTGGTCGCTCTGGGCTATTTTCATGAAATATCCGTACCATGGGAACAGATTGGGTTGGTGTATAGCTATCGTTTTTGTAATCATTTTTTCGTGTACTTTTTTCGTAACTTGGCGACCTCGCTTACCGGTATCATTTTTTCGAACCGTATTTTTTTGCCATTCTGCAGGATGTACGCTCCTTTGAGAGGATATACCTGGGCTCTTATCAAATTATATACGTCCAGATCGGACATTTTTTCGAAATTAATCAGGGGGAAGTCCGGTGTAATTCTCATATTGCATGTCGCAATGGAGTGATCCTGCGGAAACCGGGTATTTTTCCCTGCCAGGACAAGGGGAATCTCTTCCGCAAGTAGCTCTTCAATTTTATTGTCCATTTCCTTCCTGATATCCACCCAAGTTGCCGCTTTTGGTATCGGTATGACTTTTTGACCGATAATGTCTCCCGTATCTAAATCATTGTCCATATAGTGCATCGTAACCCCTATTGTTTCCTCGTTCCTGATGATAGCCCACTGGATGGGATTCGGACCACGGTTTTTCGGAAGAAGCGATCCGTGAACATTGACAGCTCGGTACTTAACTAGCTTCAGAAGATCATTCCGAATAATCATTGAATAAGAATTGCATAACAGGAGGTCTATTTTGAGCTCTTCAAACACGTTAAGAAAACCTTCATAGTCCATATCTTCATACTTGGGCTGTACAAGCAGGGGTACATTACTCATGTCCGTGATTTTTTTAAGTTCCTGCAGGTATTGAGGACGGATCGATGCCGCAATAATACACCTGACCATTCTTGCTGGCACATGTTTAATCAGCTGCCTGATTCCACCCGTATCGCCGACTAGTGCGATGCGTTTGTATTTGCTTTTATATGTTCTGTCTTCCATAATCTTTAAGCGCCTGATCATATACGATTTCCTGTTTTTCTGCCCTTCCTGTAATAGATCTTTTTATCCTCTCTTTGGGTGCAAGCACCGAATCCTGCCACCACTCTGGATGGGTAAGGACATGCAACCTGTGTATTGATTTATCCGTAATTACGTCCTCTAACCTTCGGAATCTCCAATATCCGTTTGAGTCGGAACAATAGTCGAAACTGTGCCTGAAATACGAGCTGTACGTATTTATAAGGCCGGCATAGCGGTATTTTCCGAATCTGTAACTTTCCTCTGTCGGATTATGGAAAGAGAAGGCCCTTATCCTGGCACCCAATAGCTTCTCTAGGATGTTTTTCTCGTATTTAAGATGAAGTGTGAGTTCTTTTTCGTTGCGTATCTTATAAAAGGTGTAGTCGAAATGCAAACCAATATCATGGTTTAAGCTAACAATAGCACTCACCAAAGCATGTATTTCTTTTTCAAATAGGTTATAGAATTCGCTATGAAGTCTAATAAAATATATTGTTCTAACGTGCGCATCGTGCTCGATTTGTGCAAGTTTGAAAGCCCTATGTATGGAGAAATCCACGTCATGTCGCCAGAAAATCGACTTATCAGTCATTCCTTTTTTAATCTCGTCAGTTTTGATGAAGCTGAAATTTTTTTTTGCAAGATTGAGAAGTCTTCTATAATTAGCGCTTGTGAAATCGTCAAAGTTATACTTTGTCCTTAGTTTTGAGTATGCTTTTGTATTCATGATAAAGAACCTTTGCAACTTGTAAGGAATTATGCCATTTTTCTACATACAATCTGCTCTGTTTCCCGAGTCGATTCAGCTTTAACCTATCGGCCGTGACACATCTTTTCAGTACGGTATAGATAGTTTCCGGATCTGCATTTATTATAGGTAGATCTTTTTTCATGTCAACAGGGATAGATTTAAGATCAGACTGACGTATGTATGCAATTACGGGTTTACCCAATGCCATTAACTCTACTGCAAGTTTTCCATACCATCCCGCCAACAGCTGGTCTATCAGTAAATCCGCCTTGCGATACAGCTCTACTGCCTTGTTGTTAGGTGTGTTTTCCACGAGTTTGAATTCAAAAGAAACACCCTCCTTTTTCAACCTTTCAACCGCCATCAGAATATATTTCGTACCTTTGACAAATCTGTCCGACGGCGCATGTACAACTAAAGGAGGTCGCTTATCCGCTTTGGGATAAAGAGGCTTCCAGTCATCGGACATAAGCTGCGTGTAGGAGAGAAATTTTGCTTTTGCCGGTAAAACATGAAGAAGATCTGGATTAGTTGCAAAAATCCTGTCAGCATATTTGCCGAACTCATTTATTTTCCATTTCTTGAAAGGCTCATACGATTTGTTGTAATAACTTTCCGGTACTTCATCTGCAAAAGTCACTTTAAAATGCTTTCTGCAATATTCCGGCTGCCTTGCATCATCACCCTGGTAGGTAACCACTACACCTTTGCCAAGTTTTTTGAAAATGGCTAGATCCTTCAACACAAACATACGGACATATATATGGATGATTTTCCTTAAAAGGGGATTGTTGATTTCTCCCACCTGGGACCAGTCAGGCATAAGTGAATGGCCTGCGTTGAAATGAATAATGTCATATGTTAACAGGGATCTGATAAACAACGCCCAGCGTTTTAATTCCCGAACGATGAAGTTTCCTGATCCAAAATATTCATCGTACTTGAACCTGAAAGCAGTTTTTTCGATTATTGCACATCTGCTATCCAATCCATAAACCCTTTCGGCTTCAACGAGACTCATCGCGTTGCCCGCAAAATTATATGGACAGTGAAGTACTTTAATTTTTTTCATACGCAAGGTATTGGGTTATCCCTATTTGTAAACTTATTGTCGGTGTAACGAGAAGTTTTCTCATAAGCGTTATATCAGCGACAAGGTGTTTACGTGATGCGTTTCCCTGGATGCGGAATACGGGGTCTTTTTTCAAGACTTGACCTATTATTTCAGAGATTTTCTTTATTGAAACCGTTTCCATGCCCGCGATGTTGATATCATTGCTTCCTCTCAATACTGCTTCCTTTGCGAACGCTTTTGCAGCATCCTCTACATATATGGGATTTATTCTAATTCCTGATTTTCCTTGCAGGATTATTTCTTTCCCAGAACGGACAGATTCCACTAACCGAGGAATAAGAAAGTTGCTCTTCTGTGAAGGTCCGTAGATAAAAAACGGTCTAAGTATCGATATATCCGTATGCTTCCGGTAAGCGTTGACAATATTTTCAAGACACATTTTGGATGCGATATAGATATCGGGAGTTGGTGTCAGCTGGGCTTTCTCGCTGATCGGCCTGGAAGAGAGCGAGTAAACGCCGCCGCTAGAGGCGACTACGATTTTACGTATCTTCCTTTTCGAGTAGAAGTCGATTATCCTGAAAGCGCTCTGCAGGTTTACGTTGAATACGTCACTGCTGAACTCATACGCATCCCTATGGTGGTTGGACTGTGCAAGCAGAAATACGCAGTCCAAATCGGCAGGAAGGATTTTTTCATCCCAACCCTTGTCCAGATCCATTTCCAGAGAATGAACATTCGGTTTGCATGTTCCTGCCCGATTCCGTGAAACTGCATACACTATATTCCTTTTGGAAAGTAGTTTTATAAGATATCTGCCCAACAATCCGTTCGCTCCAATAACAAGGTATTTTTTCATAGTTTTACCGTAACGCCAAGTTTTTTGTTTATACCATCGAAAATGTTGCCAATTTTATCAAGCGAATGGTGCTCTTCGACAAACCGCCTCGATTTTTTTCCGATTTGTTCCCTCAATTTCCTGTCTTTAACAAGCTCCCTCAGTTTTTCTTTTACGTTAAGAAAATTACAGTTCACTAAGGGTAGTTCGTCTTTTTTTATTAATCCCGCAAATATGTATAACTTTTCGTATTCCTCACTGATATAACAAAGAACGGGTTTTTTAAGAGACATACCTTCAAGTGCAAACATCGCATACCACCCTATAACCAGCTGGTCAGCGATAATGTCGGCTTTTCTCATATGTTCTCTGATTTTACTGTTAGGTGCCCTTTCAACGATGTTTAACTCGACCGGCAAACCCTCCTCTTTCAGTTCTTCGACTGCTTTGATGAAATACTCCGTACCTTTGATTGCCCTGTGGTTGGGGGCATGGAAAACCACTAATTTCTTATTCTTCTTTCCGTTTGTAGCGGGTTTCCATTCTCTCGTGTCGATCGAAAAGTGCCCGAGCATCAGCTTATCCCATTCGTACATGTAATCCACCCAATCGCAACCCGAAAGAACCATATCTGCGTTTCTGGTCCACCTGTCGATCTGTTTCATTACGGTATCCCGGCGTTGTTTCGCAAAATCAGGATAGTTTACCGACATGGTGTGCTTAAACAGCAGATTGTCAGCCCGCGAAAGCTCATGGATATCGCCTCCGTAGGGCATCACAACCACTTTCGTACGTGCCAGCTTATACAGGAACGGTTCCCAGTTACTCAAATATCTGGTTGAAAAAAGGGGACCTCCGTTGAAGTATATGTATAAGATTTTGTATTTGAAAATAATCCTTATGAAAAGGTATATGTTGCTCAGAAAAAATCTATCAATTCCGAAAACCTGGTTAAGGAAAGGTTCAAATTTCTTAACACCCAGAAATATACGGTCACCACGTATGTCAAACTCAGTAGTTATGAAATATACCTGGCTCACGAATGTTTCAACTGTATACCCCAACTTTACGAGAGCGCGCTTATGATAAACGTTGTTAATCAGAGGTTCGGGACCGAGACCTATATCAACCGGTTTCCGGATGAACCGCGCTATCGAAGCAAGAGCTATAAAGACTATTCCTGTAAGAGTTTCGGCTATAAGCCTTGAAACAGAGGATAATGTGAGCAGGATTACACTATTGTAGTATTTGAATAGCTTTGTAATTTTGAGAAATAAAAGAAGAAAGGTGAGGAACCTTTTCGCTCTTTTGAACACTCCCGGTGTTCTGATTTTGTTCTTCCATAACAGGAACATAATTCGATTATGCAAATACCAAAATATGTCTTTGATTACTGTCAGCGCGAAGTCAGCAAAAAAAGAGAAGGCTGTTGTGAAAAGTAAAATCCTCAAGACTGACGATATGCTCATCATATTGATTGGTTATTCAGGAACAACCTGCACCACCATTCGAAATTGATAAGCGACCAGAGAAGCAGCCTGTGATTCAATTTTTTTGCCGTATGTTCGTTATATATGGTACGTATATAATCCGGACTGATGAAAGCGGACGAAACGGTTTTTTTGTTGAGAAGAAGGTCCCTGACGTATTTCGCGTTTTCGCCCCTGTACCATGATTCCTCCGGGGAGGAAAAACCCTGTTTTTTGCGCTGCAGGATATCTAAAGGCAGCAGATCCGCCATCGCGCTTCTCAATACGTTCTTGCCATCATCATACTGTTTTATATATTTCTGCTTTTCTTTGAGCTCATTCTCGTCAATGCGTTTCATCTCTTCAAACCTGCCCAGCTTGTATTTAATTGGTATTTTCTGCGCAAACCTCACAAGGTCATTGTCAAGAAAAGGAAACCTCTCCTCAAGACCATTCGCCATGGACAGCTTATCACCAACGGTAAGAAGTCCTGATAAAAATGTCTTTATCTCAAAGTAAAGGCTGTTTTGAATATGATCTTCCGGATTCTCATACCTCAACTTGTTGTTGAAAGTGAATACCCTCCGGAACACCTCCTTAGGTGCCGATACATAGATCTTCGCAAGTATGTTCCGTGGAAACAGCTTCTGCTTGTCGCTATCAGGCACCAACCGCTGCCAATAATTATAGTAATTATCAAAAAACTGCTCCTGGTCAAGGGACTTGAATACCCGGTAATATCGCCAGGGATATCCACCAAAAAGTTCATCACCACCAGTTCCCTGTAAACAAACTTTGACAAATTTTGACGCAAGCCTGCTTATATAATAATTCGGATAGCTCATGCCAAGCCGTAGGTCTTCCAAGTGCCATACAACACGGGGGAGAGACCAGCCCAAATCACCTGCGTTAATAACCTGCTCATAATGTTCTGTCTTAAAGTAATTCGCAAGAAGTTCGGCATCGCGCCGTTCGTCAAACGTTGCTTCGATACCTGTAACTTTTGAGAGTTCAAATCCTGCTGTGAAAGTTGAAAGCCGATCCACATGACGGCTTGCCAGACCGGTTATGGATCCTGAATCCATCCCTCCGGAAAGATATGAACCAACCGGAACATCGGCTATCATCTGCCTTTTCACCGCCTGTGCCAGTAATCTTTTCGTTTGTTCTTTTGCTTCCTGAAATGTCATTGAGTTGTCCGGAGATGAAAAATCATAGTCCCACCACGAATTATGAGTTATACTTTTTGTTTGTTCGGTTAACCTTATTGTATTTGCTGGGGGAAGCATATTTATTCCTTGAAATAGTGTGTTATAACCGAAAATATTCTGGAAAGTAAAATATTCATTTAGAGCTTCAAGATTAACATTTACTTGATAACCGGGATGTTTTAGAATCGCTTTTATTTCCGACGCAAACACAAGCGCCCTACCATTAAACCAATAATAAAGCGGCTTTATGCCATATCTATCCCTACCAAGATGAAGTGTTTTTGTTTTTTTATCCCACGCCGCAAGTGCAAACATACCATTTAATTCTTTAAGAAATCCAATTCCGTACTCATCTATTCCTTCTACAAGCACCTCTGTGTCACATGTTGAAACAAATTTATGTCCTTTTCCGATGAGTTTTTTTTGAAGTTGTTTATAGTTATAGATACACCCGTTGAATACGAGAACCCATCGACCGTTATGTGATATCATGGGTTGTGCTCCTTTTGAAGAAGTATCAAGTATTGCAAGCCGCCGATGTCCTAAACCCATATTCTCATCAATGAATATTCCCTCACCATCAGGACCTCGATGAGCGATAGTCCGTGTCATTTCCGTTATAACTTTTATTGAAGCTTTTCTCTTGTCCAGATTGTATATTCCGGTGATTCCACACATATTATTGCTCTTTTCTCCACTCAATAAGTTTCTTCATACCTTTTTTCAAAACTGTTTTCCATATATAACCCAAGTCTTTTTCTGCAATTTTGGTCGATCCAATTCTGTTGGTCACAAATGTCAAACCTGCCGGCTTGTATTCGATGGAGGATTTTGCTCCATAAATATCAATTATCACTTGAGTAAGTTCCTTTAGTGAAGTACCTATACCTGTCCCGACATTGTAGTTTTTACCAGTAGCCTTTGATTTCATTGCGCATATGTTTGCACGCGCAACATCACCCTCATAGACAAAATCATATTGTTGTGAACCATCACCGTATAGAATCGGTTTTTTCTTTTCTTCCAATCTATCAATTATCTTGTGCATAACTGCAGTATATGCGCCATGATAATCCTGACGTGGTCCGTATACATTCATGTATCGCAGTCCTACCCAATCTAATCCATATCTTTTACCAAGTGATTTAAACATGTGTTCATCAGCTATTTTTGTAGCTCCATAAAACGTTTCATTGTTGTATGGATGATCTTCGGTCATTGGAAGTTCTAGCGCATTGCCATACACGCTTGCGGATGAGGAAAAAACTACCTTACTCACTTTTTGTTTTATTGCAGACATAATCACATTGAAAGTACCCCGTATGTTCACTTCAAATGCAGTCTCCGGAAATTCATGACAATGAAGAAGCCAAACAGCCGCCAAGTGAAAAACGCCATCCACACCCTCCATGGCTTTCTCCAGAAAATCCCTGTGAAGAATATCTCCTTTTACGATTGTAAGTCTTTTATCCATAATTGCATCTTTCAGGTTGTCTTCTGACCCGCGGGAAAAATTATCAAACACAATCACTTTTTTTACATTTTCTTTTAATAGATGATCAACAACATGCGAGCCGATAAAACCCGCTCCACCTATTACTAAAAAACGCTTATTTTTTATGTCCATAAGCAAACAGTTAAACTTATATTAATCTTTCACCCGTATCTCCCTAATGTAAATATTTTTTATAACATCCCAATTAAAATATATCTTCCCATAATTATATGAATTTTTTTTGAAATTATCTAATTTCTCTCTGTCCAGTAAGGTTTTTATGCATTTTAGTAACGAACTCCTGTCATTTAAATCGTATATTAGTCCTATTCTTTTTTTCTTAACGAGAGACTCTATGAAGTCAAGCTTATTGCTTAACAGAGCCAATCCGGCTTGCATATATTGACTCAGCTTATTCGGACAAGAATACTTATTGTTAAGACTAGTAGGCAAATAGGGGATTATACCTACATCGGCTCCTTTCATCATTTCAACTTGCACGTCTTCAGTTACCGAATCAAGAAATATCAAGGATTTATTATCTATTTGTTCTTTGGCTAATTCTTTCAATTTATTTAAAAAACTGTTTTTTGGTCCTCTCATGTATAAAATTGCTTTGTCATGATCTACGTGTTTCCACTGCTCAATCAGCTCTTCCAGACCTCTTTCCGGTAAAAAGCCTCCTTGATAAAGAAAAACAACTTTTCTCACGTTGAAATAATCAATTTTATGATCTTTCCATTTTTCTGCATTTGGTAATACTTTTATTTTTTTAAGTTTGTAGTCATCTTCCATTTTTTTAGCTATTTGAGGAGTTACTGCAAAAACTGTATCTGCATATCCTATAAGACTTTTTTCTGTTAACCACAAGTAGTGCTTTAAATACTCAGGTGATGATGGAATAGATTCAGGATACAGTTCATGAGAATCGTAGATGAGTTTAGAGTTATGTTCAGTTTTTAATATAACACCTGCAAGTAATGTATATACGTCATTGGCCTGAACTAAATATGGCTTTTTATTTGGAATATCAGAGTTCTTAATTAAAGGAATAGAATAGGATAGTTCGTAAAGAAGGTGATTAAACTTTTGATATTGGGGAATTAATCTAAATAAAAGTTTGTACATATCCGTAACATAAAACAATTTAAGTACGTAATTTACCAGCCGCAGTGTTTTACTTTTAGTGTAGTTATTTATCAGATTAAAAAAATCAATGATCTGTTTTTTCCATGCATTTTTTTTCAAATCCAACAGGAGTAGCTTGTAATTTGATTGAGTCTTTTCGCTCTTTTTTTCAAAGGAAGTCAGAATACCGATGGCAATGACATTATATACGGCTTTAAGTTCATCAATTTCAAAACTCACTCGCGGATCTTTATATGGTTCATGAGGACATAATACATATGCTACTTTTTTCATTCTCTCTTAACCAAAATATTTACTGCTTTTCTACCTGCATCTCCTTTCCCGTAAACATCTTTTTCAGGTTTTTTAGTTGGATCTTTATGAATTAAAGAGGAAATATTGTCAGGATCTGCCAAGTAGTTCCATCCTATCAGTTCCCTCCATCCCGTATCGGGCATCACTACAATTGCTTGCTTACCGAAATAAAAGGCTTCTTTTTGATATCCTCCGCTGTCCGTAATTATTTTATATGCGTTTGATGTTAAACCCATGAGCTGAAAATATGTTAACGGTTTGGTTATCACTAAATCTTTAACCAGGTGAGATAATCCGAATTCTTTTATCCTGTTGAGAGTTCTTGGATGAAGAGGAAAAACTATCTCGATTTCTTTTGATATTTTATTCAACTCGTTTAATATTTTTTTGAGAGGAAGTTTTTCATCAACATTATAATCCCTGTGAATCGTAGCAACAACATACTGGTTATTTTTTAAACTCATTTTTTTAGGAAAGTCCAATTCAAATTTTGGCTTCATATTTAGGAATAGATCATACATCACATCTCCCACAAGATTCACACCTTTAGTTATTCCTTCTTTTCGTAAATTAGCTACAGTAAGTTTGCTAGGACAAGTAAGGTATTGCGATATGTGATCGGTCACCACTCTGTTTATTTCCTCTGGCATCGTTTTCGGCTCCATCCTGATACCTGACTCAACATGCATTAAGGGTATTTTTAGTTTTGCAGCAACCAATGCTCCTGCTATAGTCGTATTCGTATCTCCATTAACTAAAATTACTGAAGGTTTTTCCTTTAAAGCTACTTGCTCAAAACCTATCATTGTATTGCCGGTTGTCTCAGCGTGACTCGTTGCTTTTACGTTAAGATAATATTTTGGCTTTGTGATATCAAGACTCTGAATAAACGAGTCTGCCATGTCAAAATCATAATGCTGTCCGGAGTGGACTAAAATCTCTTCAACTCCTTGTAGTTTAAATTCTTTACTTAATACAGCTTCTTGGATAAACTGCGGGCGGGCGCCGACAAGAGAAAGGACTTTCATATGGATAGTATTATAGTAGATTTATTTAGCTTTATAAAGCTCGAAAATAGTCTCGTTTTTGTAACGGATTTCCTTGATTTTTGTCATATTGATTTTGTTTTGTTTGGCTCTTGTAAAAAAAGATTTCCTCGGCTGTTTGAAAGACGCATCTTTTTGAGGATAAAGGATATAATATGTTTCCGAATCTGAGAGGGTGAGATCTGCCGGATCTTTTATGAAAGTGGTCCACATGTCAAAGTATTTATCTTTTTTATGATCATATGTTTGCAATGCATTATGGATTCCCCAGTCAACCGCGACAAATCGGGCATCCGTTTGTTTTGTGAATTTGATGAGTTCATAGATGGCAGGCGACCAAAATATGCTTTTTGGTTTTTCAAATGACCGAAGATACTGAGAATATATACTGATACTGCGTATCAATATGAAGCCAAGCAATATGACAGCTATCCACCGTGATCTTTTTTCTTGCCACATATGTGACAATCCTTTAGCAAAAAGGATTGTGAGGAAAGGGTATAGAGTAAACAGGTGCCAGCTTGCACCAGCCAGGCTTGTCACGATGATCTGCCAGTAAATTAACATGGCAAGTAGAACCATAAAGATTGTGGCATGTTTTTTGTTGTTATCCTTTACTGAGATTGTCCGGACAATCTGAAAAAAAATGATAGCCCAAAAAATCGCATTGTAAATCTCTCCGCTTTGCCAGAGCTGACCTTGCAGGTCAGATGTATTTCCGAAATGGCTGATAAAAAAGAGCGATCCGTCAATCAGATTACCCGTATCTTTTAATATTCTGGTAAAATGCGACCAGTAAAAAAAATCTATGGTCTTGTAGTAGCCAGTTTTCATAAATGCATAACCGACCGTAATAGTGAAGGTCGCTATTATTGCAAGGAAAATTGTTTTGACATATGGTTTTCTTTTGTTCCAAAAAATGAGATACCTTTTTCTATACACGATAAGGCTTCCAAGAATCATGGCATTGACAAACCAGACAAAATCAAGCTTGTTGAAAATACCTAAAGCTGACAATAATGATGCGATAATCAGATATTTTCCTTTCTTTTTTTTCAGAAACAGGATAAAAAAGTACATCATTAAAACTCTGATAAGAAAAGCCAATACCACAGGTCCGAAATCCAGTCGAGTAAGGATGATAAAGGTAGGATCTACTGACAAGAGAAATACTGTAAGTCGCGCGATCTTCTTTTCAAAAAGTCTTTTTGTGACAAGATAAAGCAACCAGAGGCTGACAGCCGTGATAAGGATATTGGGAAACCTGATGGACAAAGGTGACACGCCAAAAAATTTGAAGATTGATCCATATACCCAGGCTTTAAGCGCACCGATATAGTCCATGATCATGACCGGAAAAGCGCCTATCTTGAAGTATACGAAGTTATCGTCAATGGATCCGAGCGCCGCATTGGTATAAAATACTTCATCATAATGAAGACCGGGAAGGGAAAGCTTATATGAGGCAATCACTATGTAAAAAAGAATGAATACACAGACAGTACCTTCGCACTTAAATTTTTCATGGAGTGCCTTCAACATGCTCATTATTATAAAGCAAGAAGATACTGTAATACACTAAAACACTGTTTTTGTTGCATATAATCCATTGACAAAAGAATATAAAACAGTATTATGGTTTCTATGTTGACAAAAAATGATTTACAGTCAATAAAGCAAGCAATTAAGGATGAAACTGATCCAATAAACAAAAGATTAGGTACACTTAATAAAGAAGTGCGTAAACTACGAAAAGACATAAACACAACAATAAAAGTATTTGACAATGATATTACCGATACGAAACTACGAGTTGATCGTATAGAAGACCATCTCCACCTTTCTCCCATGAAAGTAGGTTGATCTACTATAATTATAAAATGACAGCCGTTCCTTTTTGTTCGATTGTTGTACTAAACTACCAGGGTGAAAAATTTCTGCAGCAAACCATCTCTTCGGTTTTGGATATAAACTATCCAAGGGAAAAGTATGAAATCATAGTGGTCGACAACGCCTCAACTGATCAAAGTAGATCTATCATTGATCAACTAGCAACTGACAACCTGCCTGCCGGCAGGCAAGGCCATCAACTAACAACTATATATCTGTCCAAAAACCTCGGTTTTTCTGCTGGAAATAATGTGGGGGTACGGCGCTCAAAGGGCGAATATGTAATCCTTCTCAATAACGATTGTACCGTTGATAAAAACTGGTTAAAGGAACTTGTTACTGTAACCGAAAAAGACAAGAATATATTTGCAGTAAATCCAAAAGTATACCTTCACAAAACTCGTAAAATCCAAAATGCCGGGATCAGAATTTTTTCAAACGGATATGCACAGGATAGGGGAGCTGTGCCAAGAAATAACATACAGGAATATGAGGAAGACAAAGGGCAATATGATAAAGAGGAAGAAATCGATGCCGCTTGCGCAGTTGCGACTTTGTACCGCAAAGCTATCTTGGAGAAGATCGGTTTGTTTGATGAACGTTTTTTCCTTTATTATGAAGACGTTGAGATAAGTGAGCGGGCAAAAAAATACGGGTATAAAATAATGTATTCGCCCAAAGCCATCGCGTATCACAAGCATGCATCTTCAAGCGGGCAGTGGTCGCCCTTCTTTATCTATCAGAGCGAGCGTGGCAGACTTCTTCATCTGTTTTTGCATTTCCCGTTTCCTCTTTTTTTAAAAGAATATATGATGTTTTCCATGAAGGCAAAAGTCAGATTTCTAGTAAGACTTATAATCAACCAGCAAACAATGCCAATCAACTGGCAATATATTAGAGTAAAGTATTATTTCTTTTTTCATTTACCGATATTATTCTATAGTAAATATCTGCAGTCATCCCTGCGTAGGCAGGGATCCAGTCTCTAATATTTTCTTTATCATGAAAAATAATTATTGTGTTTATATTGTTGCCTCATCACGAAACGGAACATTATATATAGGTATTACAAATAATCTGATTAAAAGGATATATACACATAAACAAAAAATGATAAACGGATTCACAAAACAATACAACGTCAATAAACTAGTTTATTATGAAGCGTATTCTACTCCTGAAGAAGCTATTATCCGGGAAAAACAGTTAAAAAAATGGAAACGATTATGGAAATTAAGAATTATTGAAGAAAAAAATCCGGAATGGAATGATTTATATAAAAAGATAATATAAGATAATTATTAGTCTGGATTCCCGCCTTCCCACTTCGTCCTTTGGACTTTGAGGGACAAGTCGCGGGAATGACTTAACCATATGAAAACCGCGGTGATTTATGATAAATGGCTTCATCAATTCGGAGGAGCTGAAGTGGTTGCCTGCACCATGGCCAAGATCCTTATAAAAGCCGGATGGAGCATAACTTTTGTATCTGGCAAATTTATACATCTGCATAAAATACAGGACTGCTTTGGTATCAACCTCAAAGATATCCCGTTCTATGTTGTCTGGAACAATGAAAAAAGACTAAAAGAAATCGTACAAGGCAAAGATCTTTTTATCAATCTTTCTTTTATGGATTACTCTTATGGATTTGCCAAAAAAAATATATATTACACCCATTTTCCGACGCCTGAAAGAAGCATTATGTTTAACCTGCTACTTGCGTTTTTTCATATGACAAGCTTTCACACACTCCTACCCAAATCCATGAATGAAAAAGTTTATAACAGGATACGGGCTGGTATTTTTTTTGACATGAAAAAGCGCCTTGATTCGTATGACACCATCCTTGCAAACTCTGAGTTTACCAAAAAATGGATCAAAAATTACTGGCATAAAGAATCAACAGTACTGTATCCGCCAGTCACCAATCGCAATTCACCGGTCGTCAGTCACCAGTCGCTGGCCCCGAACCATGAACAAACAACTAACAACCTGCCTGCCGGCAGGCAAGGCCATCAACCAACGACTATCGACTATCGACCTTCAACCAAACACAACTGGATCACCTCAGTCGGCCGCTTTTTCACGCTCGGTCACGGCAAAAAACAGGAAGTTCTTATTCAAGCATTTATCAAATTATGTGACGAGTTAAAACACGATAACCCAAGGGTTCAGCCTCATTTAACCCCTGGGGTTACAAATCTTGAACTCCATCTTGTTGGAGGCGTGGGGAGCGAACCATCATCAATTCGCTTCCTAGAGTATCTAAAAGACCTTGCAAAAGGGTATCCGATCTTTTTTCATATTAATATCCCGCACACTGAGGTTCTTGAGATACTGGCAAAATCCAAGATATATTGGCACGCGACAGGTTATGGGGAAGATGAAAATACAAACCCGATCGCATTTGAACATTTTGGCATCGCACCGGTTGAGGGTATTATGTCCGGATGCCTTCCGGTCTTTTATGCAGGCGGCGGTTTGATCGAAATTCTTGATAAAATGAAATTAGATAAAAAAGCCCATCTGTTTAAGACTGTCCCGGAGCTGACAACTAAAACCATTGATCTTCTCAGAAAAAAACCCTTAACTTCCACTGCAATGAATACACTCCATTCGTCTTCTTTTTCAGAAGAATTGTTTGGCAGAAATTTTCTGGATACTATATCTCATGCATAAAGACGCAAGGATAAGATTTCAATTGCTCGATACGTATAGGGGAATAGCGGCAATACTTGTTGTGCTTTATCATTTCACGATTGTCTTCAAAGACCAGCTTGGCTACAGTTTTTTCAACGGTTTTTTTCTTTTTGGCCAAAGTGGGGTTGATTTTTTCTTTATATTGAGCGCTTTTGTCATAACCTACCGATACTTTCATGTGAAGGCAAATAAGGAAAGCGTCGCCATCTTTGTAAAAAAACGCTTTATGAGGATATATCCTTTGTACTGGATTGTATGCGGAATTGTTTTACTAATCTAAGTCTTTGTATTGCCTTCAATTATAACCCCGGGATTTATTTTCTCATCCATTACTCTTTACCCTCACTGGCCGCGTCTTGTTTCCCCAAGCTGGACTATAGCCTATGAAATGTTTTTTTATATCTTGTTTGCCATGATATGGTCGGCTCCAAATAAATTCATGAAAATCTTCATCTCAGTGATTCTGACTCTTTTTATCCTTTTTTATAATTTAACGGTTACACAGATTTCCCTGGATCATCTTCCTTATGTCAGGAATCTTCTGGAATTTGCAACAAGCTATGTGATGATTGAATTTACTCTGGGAGCATTTTGCGCTTTTATCTTATTGAGATTGGTCAATAAAATACCTCTGTGTCTTACAAAATATCTTATCTTTACTTTATGTTTTATGTTTTTTGTCATGGCAACAACATACCGCCAATATTTTGTACTTATAAATGATGCAAGGAGATTGGTTTTTGTTGCGATACCAATCGCAATCCTTATTTTTACGACTGCACTATATGAGTCTAAAATTCGTATCAAATTATCACCGCAGCTTAAACTTTTAAGCAATGCTTCCTACTCCATCTTCATTACGCATTCCTTGGTACTTTCAGTTTATTTCCGTATAGTTCAAAAAATAGAAATACAAAACAATCTTGCATTGTTCACTTCAGTCCTGACAGGAGTATGTCTTGCAATTTTTTTTGGGATGTTGTTTTACGTATTAATTGAAAAATGGCTCTTTAGGTTTCTCTATAAACAGCAATGATGTTTAAAATCTGATTATTATCAATATTGTTTGATTTTATTATTTGTTGCTTTCCGTGTTCCGTAAATAAGCTTATCCGGTAGCCTCTCAATTTTAACCAATCAATGATGGCCCGGTTGCTTGTCCCAAAAAATTGATTGTTTCGGTTAAGCTCAAGCAGGATCTTCTTGATTTTACCTTTCCTTATACTTTCTTCTCCTCCTTTAAGCACTTTCATCTCAGCGCCTTCAACGTCAATTTTAAGTATTGATATTTTATTGATTTTATTTCTAAAAATATAATCATCAAGTGTGATTGAGGATATTTTTATTTTTTTATCATCATGACTGTATATGATATGATTTATTTCTGACTCTTTTTCTATTCCCAGATATTCATAACCTGTTTTGTCTGAAACTATTTTTTCTACCACCTGAACATTAGCGATATCATTCAACCTTAAATTTTCAAGCAATCTCTTTTGGCTTTGTCCATAAGGCTCAAATGCGTGGATCATACCTTTTGTTATCACCGAAGAGGCAAGCAGCGTGTATACTCCGATATTTGCACCGACATCAATAAATGTATCTTCGGGTTTAAGCTTTTTTAAAAGATAGGTCATCTCGCTATAATCAAACAATTTTGAATAGACGACAAGACCTCCATTTGAACTATCTGTATAGCAGATACATTTACGGTCTTGGGTAAGCTCGATAATTGCCGGTACATGGAAAAAAATCTGATTAACTTTCCAAAACAAAAGCCTAAGCAGTGTTTTTATTTTCTTGTCAGAATTATTGGGATGGTTTAAGATGGAGATTAAACTTTTGATATACTGCATGTGGTGTTAATTTGATCTAATTCTATTTTATAGTTTTCATATTTTTTTGGAATATTGTTTTTATAAAACTGTACTACCATCCATTCTACCCAATTTTGAGAAAATAACCGTCTATTGAGAAGAGCCAATCTGTCAAATAGTCCTATTTTCAGTTTAAAGATACTGGAAACTGGAGCTTTTTTCATCCATTTACCCGACAGATTGCTAGAGTCTTTAAATATCCGGCGCATAACCATGGGTTCCTGAGAATTGTAAATTACTTTTTTATTTTTGCTTAATATATTTTTCATGAAGTAGAAATCCGTGCCAACCGGGACTGATGCATCATATCTGTATCCGCCATTTCTGAATACAAGAGACGTATGCCAGGCAATATCAGATCTCACCGGCTGACTGCGATAAAATGTTGTGTTGTATTTTTCATACCAATTGATGATCGCGCTGCCGCACCCGGTATACCCAGGGTTTTGCTCAAGATATGCTATCTGCTTTTCCAGTTTTGCAGAATGCCAGATATCGTCATGATCATTTATGGCAATATACTCTCCTTTGGCCTTTTCAAGAAGGCGGTTCAATCCGGCATACGGCCCGATATTTTTTTCTGATTTATATAGTTGTAATCTCTTATCCTTTTGACTTAACTCATTAATAAGTTGAGTCGTAAGATCGTGGGACGCATTATCCCAGATCAAAACCTCCATCTCTCTATACGTTTGGTCCAGTACAGACCTCAAGGTTGGCAATATGAACTGCTCTGCATTATATGAGCAGACAAGAACCGAGACTAAGGGTTTGTTTTTTGGCTTTACCATCACTATAATTTTATAGTATTATGCGCAAATTTACCCTTGTTATCATCCTTTCCCTGTTTTTTATCTTTACAGCGTCAGGAAATATTGACTCAATTGATGCCACAACCCACATATACCTCTCCAAACAAATGGTTGAAAAGGGTAGGATTGATTTTGGCAAAGACAAACTTGCCCAAAAAATGGTTGCGCGTCAAAACATTGTAAACCGCAATTATTACATTGTCTATAATTTCGGATATGCCCTTTTTTTCATACCCGGCGTTGTTTTGAGTAATGTCATTCGTCATCTTCTGCATACCCCTCCTTCTTTATTTCCGGCAGAACCCGATTATATCCTTACCTGGTACGCAAACCTTTTTAATGGTGCGGTCATCATTGCAACTGCCTTTACCATCAATAGGATTTTCAAACGGATTGAACACAAGGAAAAAAGTAACAATTGGTTTTTTATGTTACTGCTTGTGATGGGAACAAACATGGTAGTCCAAGGACACCACCAATTTGCTCATCCGCTTTTTACCTTGTGCGCAATGCTTTCATTTTGGAAACTGTGGGACTACAAGGAAAAACAAAAAATAACTGATCTTATACTTTTTGCTTGTTTGTTTGCGCTCACTGCATCTGTTTATAATATGACATTTGTTCTTCTTATTATCCCTTTTATTGTTTTTTATCTGTATCCGAGCTTTTCAAAAAAAGGTTTTTCAAAATCCACCATATACCTCTTGTTTTTCTTAATCCCGGCCCTGACAGTCCAACTTATTTGGAACTATCTGCGTTTTGGCCATCCGTTTTTAACAGGTTATATGGAGCTGGGTTTTAAAGTATATGAATTGAATCCTGTGGAAAATATCAAGAATTTCATTGCCATGACTTTGGGTCCAAACAAAGGCTTGTTTTTCAATAATCCTATTCTTTTCGTCTCATATATTGTAGCAATCCGTTATTCACTGAAAAAAACAAGTCCGTATAAAACTTATTCGCTGTTTTATCTTGCCTTAAGTCTGATTTATTTTGCAAATTACGCGCTAGCGACCATCTGGCATGGCGAATCAACATATGGTCCCAGATATTTATTTATACTTGTGGTGTTTGGTATTCCTTTTATTTTGAAGACGTGGCGCCAGGCAAAGCAAACTGTCAGAGCCATCATGATTGCGCTACTTGTTTTCGGTATCTTGATACAGATCCCCGGGCTTCTTATCCCTCATTTTACCTTCCCTCATATATCAAAGCCATACTGCCTGAAGTCGGATTACCGTTACTTTGACCCCCGTTGTTCACCCGCAGTCGTCGGTTGGGCACAACTTATCAAAAGGGAAACAAAGGAGACCATGACTGTTTACAAAAAATCATCAGATACAATACTTACGGATAAATACCCGAATCCTCTCATCCCTTTTAAAACCATATATCCTGATCCGTTTTTTGATGCTTTTTCCAAATATAAGACTAGAACATATAGAATCAATGAAGATCTATTCAACTGTATATACGCATTCACGATAGATTTATGGTGGGTCAAGCAAAACTATTATCGGAATATTTCATTTCAATAAAGGGTCGTTGCTCATCTCATACTTTGTAAGTTTACGAAGCTCAATGATTGTGACATCCTTATCTTCGTATATTTTTTTGACATAGGGAAAAGTGATAAACTTTGCAATTTGTTTTTTTTCTTTGGCATTCATGGCAAAGAAATTAAGCTTCACATACCTGAACCCAAGATCGTGTAAAAGTTTAAGACCGCCTCGGTTAAACTCATGATCCTGCAGAAAGTCGCGGTATTCGGAATATTTTTTCGGAGTATAGCCCGAAAAACCGCTTAAAATGTCACAGGTATGACGGGTTGAGGCAAGAAGTATCTTTGTTTTATAGTTCAGGTCCTTTATGACCGAGCGGTCTTGGGCTCTATAATCAAAGGGGTACTCCAAAAGCGGAGCAGGGTTCTCCTGACAAATCTCTTTTACTTTGGTGTAGCTGGTACTCCAGCAAACCTGAGAGGAAGCGGGGATCGGCGCAGGATAAAACTCGATTAGGACCGCACAAAAAAGCAAAGGAAAGATAACTTTTTTAAGTAAAGGATGATATATCCATAAACTGATATATTGCATACTGAAAACAAAAAGCATTGATATACTCAAAACAAAAAGAAAGTACCACCGCGCTGTTGCTCTCATAACCCCTATTAGTGGTATAAGTTTTAATATAAAAAGATAGGGAAGAGGGTAAACCAGATAAGTACCATTCCAGTTAAGACGTGGACCAAGGGAAAAAATAAATGCGATGACCATAAGCCACAAAAGCCATACGACCATTCCTGATTCACTAAATTTCTTGTCATTCCCGCGACTTGTCCGTCGAAGTCCAAAGGACGAAGTGGGAAGGTGGGAATCCAGACTGAGATAAACTCTTTTCTTCCAAATACTGACAAACCAATAACCAATCACAACAATCGGTACAATCCCCACAAATGCAGCCTTTTCCCCAAATAAGTGATTGTCAAATTTACTCCAAAACTTGGTCAATTGATAGAGAAGGGAATTTTGTCCTGATGTAAAGAAATAATCACTTATATGCGCTGCATATGTCACATATTGGCCTTGATCGATAACAGGCTTATATGTCTGATACATCTCCAGATATGCACTTATGGTTGGTTCTGCAATCACGAGAAAAACAACAAAGATTACAACAATTTCAGATAATATCCTGAATCTGTCTCCGGTGCTTCTTTTATCCCATGCCGTGTAAAACCCAAAGAAAAAACCTTTTCTGTTTTTTTCAAGTTCCTTTTTTGTCGAGGAGCGCACAGGAAACAGATGTGGATTTATAAAGCGCACTGCATAATATAAAATAATGGCAGCCATGCCCATGATTCCAAGATATACGCTGCTCATAAACTGCCACGCCAGAAATAAGCCGGTTAACATAAAATGATGTATCTGTCTGTCCGGATGAAAAAGGAAATAAAGACAGAGGATAAAAGGCCAAAAGAAAATCATCTGAAAGTGTCCGATCTGACTCAATATATATGGTGAAAAAGCCACAAATAATCCGGCAATAACCTTAATCCAGGAATTTTTCGTAAATCTTCCTGCCAAAAAATAAAAGGAGATGTATAAAAGCAGATGATTGGCAAGTGCAAGAATATTAAACTGTGCAATGGAGCTATTTGTCACAAGAGCAATAAGATATACAAGCATCGAGGGAAAATACATATGCTCGGTAAAAGACAGCGAAAAAGGAAAAGGATACATGGCGTTTGTCTCATTGTGATAAATAAGATCGAAAACTCCAATATTCTTTATATTATTCTGGAAAATCCATATGGTAAAGGGCACATCCTGCCAATCATATAAGTGGGTCGCAAGATTCAAAAGTATATTCTTCCAAAAAAAAAGTATGAGAAGTATTGGCGCAAGGAAAAGAAGAGCTTTTTTCATTAGTAACCCGCTTGCCCCTCAAAGTCCCGACGAAGTCGTGGACAAAGTAGGGTTAATTCGTTAATTTTTTAATTTCTTTAATATATACAAACTATTTCCTCCCAGCTGAAATGTCTGATACGTATCAATTTTCAGTCCGTAGTTTTTTGCCATGTTTTCAACGTCCTTCCTTGAATAATATTTTTTATGGTCGGCAATTTCCTTTTTTGAGATGATGCCGAGTTTAAAAGCCAGAAATTCAAGAATGGTTTTACCAAATGGAGTCGGGGTTGTCAGTACGATCTTTCCATGAGGCGTAAGTATTCGGCAACATTCGCGAAATAATTTTGGAGTTTGTGTAATCTCAATATGTTCAATAACCGCAAGTAAAAATACGGTATCAAATGTCTTATCAAGAAACGGAAGTTTTCCTTTGAAATTAAACTTACGTATCTCAATATTTTTTCCGATTTTTCGAGGCTCTGCGTCATAATCAAGGCCGATCCCTTTTTTTATGGTGTGTTTAATATGATCAAGTAAATATGCCTGATGACCGCAGCCGAAATCCAGGACTACGTCATTTTTGCCGACATAAGGGATAGCTCTTTGCACCCGCATCCATGAAATCAGTTTGTCTATGATGTTAAATTCCTTGGTACCCAATTTTTTGATTAAAAAATTAACAAATTAACGGATTAAAAAATTTATATTCGTTAATCTTTTAATCTGTTAATCTATACTTAATTGCAACCATTACGCTCTTTACAAAATCCCATCCTGTGATTTTTTTACCGTCACTCATTGTCCGGGGTTTGTAATGTATCGGCACTTCAGTAAACGGGATATTATTTTTTGCAAGTGTTGCGCTTACCGCTACTTCATAGGTGAATCTGTTTTCAATTGGCTTAAGCAACAATGGCTTCATATCCTTTGAAAAAAGCTTATACCCTGTTGGCTGGTCAGTCAGAGATAATCCATATAACAGATTTATAAACCAGGTGAGTACCAATCCGCCAAGATAAAATACAAGGTACGAATACCTGTTTTTGAAGTTTTCCCTTTTTTTATTCCGGCTGCCATAAACAACCTTTGCTTTATCTTTGATAAAAGGCTCAAGAAGGGCAGGGTAGTCCGCAACCGTATACTCCTCATCCGCGTCCTGCACCATAAGTATGTCGCCTGTTGACTTTTGAAATCCAGCCTTCAAAGCCGCACCCTTTCCCTGATTAGAAGAGAGGCGAATGGAGATTAGGGAATAGCGACTAGTTTTTTTATGTTTTGAGTTGGCAACCAGTTGCGAAACTCTGATCGCTGACTTATCTGTTGAACCGTCATCAACCACGATTATTTCCCTGCAAAGACCGGTACAGTCTGCATCAATGACTTTTTGTATGACTGAGGAGATAAGCTTTTCTTCATTGTAGACAGGGATGATGATGGATAGTTTCATTGGGTTTTGATAAATAATTGTATCAGCTTGATAGGTTTTTGCATAGCCGTATATGTTACAATGTCCTATGCTGCAAAAACACTGGGTGCTCTTTGCAAGTTTACTTTTACTGCTTCTTTTACTTGCCAAAAACCCATTTTCCCAAAGGACGCTCATCCCCAATCTTGAGCCGTATCCGGACACCGTATACTATATAAATCCTGCAAAAAGTTTTATAGAAGGTCATGGATTGACTCTTTACAGACAAGGGGAGAGACTGCAAACCAATGTGCCGCCTTTGTATTCTCTGGTTCTTTCTCCTGTTTTTTTGCTGAGAAATGATGCAAGGATGTTTTATTTTGGAAATATCTTACTTTCTCTTGGTTCATCGGTATTTTTCTATCTTGTTATTAAGAAACTAACAACCAACTACTTACTACTAACTACTACTCTTTTTTTATATGTCACCAACTACTTTATCTATTGGTATCCGACGCTTGCCATGGCTGAAAATCTTACCCTATTTTTGTTTATGTCCTCTTTATATCTTCTCATCAAGCCGGTTTCAATAAAAAATATAATTATCGCATCTTTCCTTTCCGTTGCATTTTATGCGACCAAATACGCAAGCTTACCCCTTATGGCAGGACTTTTTTTAAGTTATATGATAAAGACTCTAAGATATAAAAAATTATTATTAACGCTTTTTAACACATCCATTCTTTTTTTTCTAATTTATTCGGTTGGCGAGTATGTGGCCAAAGGATCAACTTTGTTGGTTACAGTAATTTCAACCATAGAAGCTGTAGTTTTTAAATCCGGAAAATCAAACCCAACAGTCATAAACACAGGCGCATGGTTTTCGCTCAGTTATATAAAAGTAAATCTACCCGTTTATATGAGGGCAATGTTTGGAGGATATCAGGTACGATTCCTTTGGGACAATACTCCAATTTTGCCTTTTTACATCGGGACACCCGGAGTTATCGGACTTATTTTCGGGGTTTTCAACAAAAAAAGCAGATTGCTTTCAATAAGTCTTATCATCTTTCTTGTTTCTACACTCCTTTTCATGTCTGCATTTTACTCGCAAGATATGCGATATCTATATCATGCAATACCGACTTTACTTATCGGATTTGTACTGTTTTGGATCTTTCTGCATTCTGTCATGTTGTACTTTTTTCAGTATTTTAAAAAAACAAGGATCCTGAAACGCATGATGCTTAAGTCTGTGCATAAATATGTTCAGGATGAAAAAAACAATATCTTCATTTATGTGGTACCTTCTGTTTTAATGATATGTATCATCTTTTACTTTTTTACAAACGCACTCCGTCTCAAATCCCAGATCATGCTAAATCTCAAATATGTCGAGTCACCATGGTATTATCTATCGGTCAAACAGGCAAACAATGTTTTTTCAAAAACTCAAAAAAGCAAACCATACCTTATAACAGCAATGATCCCGCATTATGTGGATTTTTTCAGCAATGATAATTATATCCTGCTTCCCATGTCAAAGTCCCAGGATTTTTTTCGAGGTGGACCGGATAGCATATGGGGCAAAGACACGTATGAAAACCTTTTTGCATTATATAAATCTAAGCTCGATTCAGGAAATAACGTATATCTTCTAAATTATCTTGGTAGCGATGAAAACGTAAGACGTGACTTTGAAGTGATCAAAAAAGAGTTTGATCTTAAACTCACTAAAGATGGATGTTACGGCTCATGTACTATTTGGAAGCTGGAAAAGAGATGAATATCCCTGTTGTCCTTATCGTATTTAACCGACCCGACACAACTCAGTCGGTGTTTGACATTATACGGAAAATGGCTCCAAAAAAGCTTTTTATCGTATCGGACGCTGCACGTGATGAAAAAGGAATATATGAAAAAAAACTGGTGTCACGTGTCCGGAACATCTGCAAGCAAATTGATTGGAAATGCAACGCGCATACAAAGTACGCAACAAAAAACCTCGGATGCAGAAAAGCAGTGTCATATGGACTGGACTGGGTTTTTTCCCATGTCGACCGCGCAATCATCCTTGAAGATGATTGTATCCCTGACACGACTTTTTTCCGCTTTTGTGAAGAACTTCTCGTGAAATACAACGCAAACGAAAAAATCATGATGATTTCCGGAAACAATTTTCTCAGTGAAAATACAAAATACAGTTATGATTTTTGCAAGCACTCACTTATTTGGGGTTGGGCAACATGGAGACGGGCTTGGGTTCAATATCGTAAAGCAGAAAAAAAAGGATTGAAGGAGCTGGCCCAAAAATTTGACACGTATGCTAGCCTCATGTCACCCATACGATTGAGTGCAATCCAAAAAACTCTCTCAGGAAAAATCGATACCTGGGATTATATCTGGCAAATGGCACTTCTCATGCAGGATGGGTTGTGTGTTTATCCGTTTACCAATCTGGTTCGCAATATTGGCTTTGGACCAAACGCAACACACACAAAATATGTCACGCTCCATGCATCAAAAAAAGCAAATCCCATGAGATTTCCGCTCATACATCCAAATCAAATCTTACAAAATATGACTATGGATAAGTATATTGAAAAAACGTATCAACCACTCAATATGCTGTGGGATATTGCTTGCGGATTTATTTTACAAAAGAATAAGAGACATTGATCATTGTGTTATGAAGTGCATGTAGCTGCAACATCCATTTGTTCACTTTATGAGATTGTGCAACTTTTATTTCTTCTTCAAACTGCTTCTTGTACTGGCTTCCCCCTTTAGATGCCCCATGTATCCGGAATGCGGATAATGGGGAGCTTAGTATTTGAGGAGGCTCTATTTTCATGAAACGCAGCCACAAATCATAGTCCATACAATACCGGTACGAATTATTCAAATATCCCACCTTTTGCATCAACTCCCTTCTCCAGAATGTGCTCGGTTGGATAATATAGTTTGCAAAAGATAACATGGCATAAGATGAAAGGGAGCGAAGTAGATTTTTATACCATATCACATACCCATGGATGTCATGTCCAAATTCATCAATGATTTTATAGTCACCGGTGACCCAATGGCTAGCTTTGTTTCTTTCAAAGTGGAGAGCCACTCTGTTTAAAGCGCCCGGTAAATAATAATCGTCGCTGTTTAACCACGCTATGATATCTCCGGATGCCATCTTTAATCCCTTGTTTATAGCATGACTCTGTCCCTTGTCTTTTTCCGAGATCCATCTCAAATATCTCCCGTATTTTTTTAAGATTTTGATCGTCCCGTCTGTTGACCCGCCGTCAATCACAATATAATCCAGTTTAGGATAATTTTGCGACAGGACGCTTTGGATGGTTTGCTCAATAAACTGTCCCTGGTTAAAGGAGGGAGTGATAATTGAGATTTTTAGCATAATTACAAATAACAAATTTTAAATCCACAAATCAATTTTGAATTTCAAACTGCAAATTTTATATTTGTTATTGATTTGATATTTGTCATTTATTATTTGTCATTTGACTTATGTACCATTCCACCGTTTTCCTCAACCCTTCATCAAAATTCGTAGTGGCCTTAAACCCAAATTCTTTTTCAGCTCGCGTCGTATCCAGACACCTTCGCGGTTGCCCATTTGGTTTGGTTTTATCCCATACAATGCTTCCGTCAAAATTCATAAGATCAACGAGTTTTACAACCAGATCTTTTATACTGATCTCAAAACCTGCACCAATATTGACAGGCTCACTTTTATCATATTTCTCTGCTGCCATGATGATGGCACGAGCTGCATCCTGAACATAAAAAAACTCGCGCGTTGCAGATCCGTCACCCCAAACAATAATTTGTTTTTCCTTTTTACGCTTTGCATCATAAATTTTTTTGATAAGTGCAGCAATCACATGGGAGCTTTTTGGATCAAAATTATCACCCGGTCCATACATGTTTACAGGAAGTAAATAAATGCCCGGAAACTGATACTGCTGCCGATATGACTGTATCATGACAAGAAGGGCTTTTTTTGCAATACCATATGGTGCATTTGTTTCTTCCGGATATCCGGACCAAAGGTCATCCTCGCAAAAGGGGACTGGTGTGAATTTGGGATATGAGCAAATAGTACCGATCTGGACAAATTTTTTTACCTTATTTATACGCGCTGCTTCAATAAGGTTTACGCCCATCACGATATTGTCATAAAAAAGAAATCCTGGATTTTCATAGTTATACCCTATGCCCCCGACATGTCCTGCCAGATGTATCACAATGTCAATTCCTTCAGTCATTTCGCGGCATATGTCCGGATTTCTTAGGTCATATTTTAGGCTTCGTGGTATAACAATGTTTGTTCGCAGGACACCTTTGCGGAGAAGTTCATGTAATACATGGGTTCCTACAAAACCAGCTCCGCCTGTCAAAAGAATCCGTTTGTTTCTAAAAAAATGTTTCATTGGTAAATATATGAAGGTGATTTTATTTTTGCGACTTGGGAATCCCGACTACGTCGGGAAGGGTTCCCACTGGAGTCAAAAATGAAATCACCGAAATATTAATTTTTCTTTATTACATCTTTTAACGCCTCTTTCCTCACCATCTCCGTCACATTCCTCTCCAACTTTTCAGTACTTGATAATAGCTTAAACAGCAGAATAAATACTATCACAAACCCGAAAAAAATAAGGGTGTTGAGGTTTTCACCAAATCCGAGATTCATTGAGATGATGTGGACAGTGCGCGGAAAAAGGGAAGTAAAGAGAATCCCGCCCCATACAACAAGAGTTGATAAAAGCTTAAAACCAGTCTGTGTCCTCTCCTTTTTTAAAAATCTAATGATTCTGTTGATGAGAAAAAACAGAGAAATGAAACCAAGAATAAGTTGTATTATTGAAAATTGCATATATCTTTGATAATCTAATCTGCCAAAATCATCCGTATCACGGTTTTAACAGCTCCGATATAGGTCTGCCTGTCTGCTTTTTTCTGAGAATAAGTTGTATATCGCACGTGTATGGGTGTTTCTATATAAGACAATTTATTTCTCACAATCTCCCTCAGGATTTCACTATCATATTCATACCGGTCCGCTGTGGTTTCCATGCAGACCAAGGCTTTTTTCGAATAAGCACGCATCCCGGACTGACTGTCTGCCACCCAAAGTCCATAGACAACCCACGTCACAAAATTTCCTACAAAATTTCCCATTCTTTTGAAAAACGGTATATGTTTATCCGAAAAATCGCGTTGTCCAAGCACTACATCGTAGTCATCCAGAAGTTTTATCATTTGTCTGATATCTTTTGGGTCGTGCTGACCGTCAGCATCAAAGGTCACAACATGCTCAGCATTAAGTAATCGGGCAGCCTCCAGTCCTGTTTTTATTGCAGCTCCTTTTCCGCGGTTTAATATATGGCGAAGCAATACTATCTTTTTTTCTGCCGCTTTCCTGTATGTATTATCGGTTGATCCATCGTCAACTACGATAATATTCCTGTATCCAACACTGTAAAGCTCCTCAATCACAGATCCGATCACTTGCTCTTCATTATACGCCGGTATAACAATATAATATTTTGTTTCCTTGGTATTTTTTATTCCCATATACCTTGCCTTTCATTATAACAAACCCTCATAACCAGCTAACCTCCAAGGTCAGCGTAGCATCGAAAAGGGGGGATTAGCGGATATTATAAATCCATTTAACGAAATCAGCAATCCGCAATATAACTTTTCCATTATTTGTTAATGTTAAGCAACCGTTTTTCTCCATAATGGAATCAATGGTTAACTGTTCATGTATCCGCCGATCAAGAGCTTTTTGGTTTTGTACATACTCTTTAATAAAGTATCTTTCAAGGTTTTTTTTATTGATACCATTACAATCTGCGTCAGTTTTTGTATCAAGTTTATACAACATATAGGTAGTTACTGATCGATCATACGTTACCGGGAAGACGATAAAGAATCCAACATGAAGAGCAAGGGTCATCATAAGCGCGGCTACAAATGACTCAGTACTGATCCTAAACCTTTTTTTTACAAAAAAACCAATAACACCGGTCACCAATATACATACAAACATCACAATAATTCCCCGGTAAAAAAGCACGTTTAACCTATAAAGAAACGGGGAATGAAGTAATGCAAAAAACAAAATCGTATATCCAATAAATACTCCAAGATATGTTAAGAGGATTCTTTTCACTTTTGTAAACGTTTGAGATCTGCTTTTACCATCATGCTGATAAGTTGCTCAAAGGTGACTTTCGGTTTCCAACCGAGTATTTTTTCTGCCTTGTTGATACGCGCTCGCAAATGCGGCACTTCAGCAGGTCTTTTAAACCTGGGATCGATCATCACATATTGCTTCCAATCTGAAATGCCAACTTCCCTAAATGCCAGATCCACGACATCGCGTACACTATGATATTTGCCCGTGCCGATAACAAAATCATCCGGTGTCTCCTGTTGAAGCATGAGATACATCGCCTCAACATAATCTCCGGCATATCCCCAGTCGCGCTTTGCATCAAGGTTGCCGAGATTAATTTTATCAGCAAGCCCGAGTTTTATCCGTGCAACGCCATCTGTTATCTTGCGTGTTACAAACTGTATCCCGCGAAGAGGGGATTCATGATTAAAAAGAATCCCGTTTGCTGTAAAAATCCCATATGACTCCCTGAAGTTCACTGTCATCCAATAAGCATATACTTTTGAGATGCCATAAGGTGACCTCGGATGAAAACAGGTATTTTCATCCTGATATCCATCGTCGTTTCCCAGACCAAACATCTCGCTTGTTGATGCCTGGTAAAATTTAGTTGTCGGAGAGAAAAATTTGATGGCATTAAGCAATGACAAAACACCCAATGAATTGACTTCAGTTGTCAGTTTTGCCTGTTCCCATGAGCTTCCTACAAAAGACTGTGCAGCCAAATTGTATACTTCATCGGGTCGGATATTTTTCATCATATTGATAAGGGAGGACTCATCCGTCAAATCGCCTTCGATAAACTCAATCTTATCCATAATCCCCAGATAATCCAGATTTTCATAATGCGGGGTCGAATATCTGCGCATAAGCCCATAAACTCTGTACCCTTTTTCAAGAAGAAGTTGTGCCAAATAAGGACCATCCTGACCCAATATCCCTGTTATCAATGCTTTTTTTGCCATACCGTATTGAGAAATGTTTAACAATTCTCCATTATAGCATACAGTATGTATTGGCGTCGTTTTTTTGCTACAATGATCAAATGATTCAACGGATCAAATCCTTTACGGCAAGACCTACAAGCCGTGCCATTATCATAAATACCCTCGGAAATTACCTGAATGTCTTTTTTAATGCTTTTTTCGTATATCTCTTGGTGCGTATTCTTGATCCTGTCCAATACGGCATATTAAGCGTACTTTTCGGCATTGCCTATGTATTGGCCAATATCCTTGACTTTGGTACGACAGCAACTATCTATTCGTATCTTCCGACCCTAATTGACGATAAGGAACCGACTCTATACCGATTTATAAAGAGCACTTTTATTTATCAAACGGTATTTTCACTTATCGTTGTTACGATCCTTTTCCTGTCATTTCCGTATCTTGATAGGATTTTTTTCAAAACCGGCGCACCCATTATCGAATTGTATATTACGGCTCTATGCGTTCTCTTTTTCATCTGGCAAAATTTTCTCGGGAATTGTTTGTATGCAGCAAAACGTGTCTTACAAAACAATATTTATATAAACATCACGAATCTCATAAAAACCCTTGCAATCATCTTGCTTGCTCTGTCGCAAACCGCGACAGTTGGTGCCATCATATTTGTGTATGGTATACTCGGCCCTTTTATCTATTTTTTGCTTGTTTACCGGAACAAAAAAAAACATATCACGGCGGTTCTCCGTGCCCCTGTATCACGGCATGATTTCCGTCTGAAATATACATTGACGTATTTTGTTGCTTCTCAGTTTTTTAACCTGGGTTTGCGGATGGATTTGTTTCTGCTGTCTTTTTTCCGTCCGAAAGACGAGGTTGGATATTACGGTCTTGCACAAAAAATCATACTGACAATTATTGCAACAGTCGTCAGCATCACACAGGTCATTTCTCCTCAGTTTTCGACGATCGAATCAAAAAAAGATTTCTTTTCACATATCAAGTCCGGCGTCATGTATATGCTTCTGCCGACTTTTCTGTTTATTGCCCTTAGCATTACTCCAAATTGGATATTTTTCATCGTTTTTACTGAAAAATTTGTTCGGACAGCAAGTATCGCTCGTACGCTTGCCATACCTTTTATCGCTTATCCTATTATGAGTCTTGCCCATCTGTTTTTACTTTATACGGTAAAGCGGCCCATACACATCCTCATCTCAAACATCATCCTATTTTTGACGATCACACTCGGTTGCTACTTTTTCATCCCATCGCTTGGGATTAATGCAGCTATATATTCTATTGCGACCTCTTTCCTTTTGTCAGGGGGAACTCTCGCAGTCCTGGCCGGATATGAGTATAAAAGAATGAAGTGAAAGGCAGATAATTGAAAATTGATAATTGCAAATTTCCTATGATATCCGACCGCAGTTCCATCGTTCAAAATAAATCTGGCGATACGTCTTTTTCTCCTTTACATAACATCCTTTCTCATGGAGGATTTTTTCGTAATCAAATCCATAAATAGGTACAGTATAGGGCACAATATAAGTATCCTTCTCAAAAAATTGCTCCTTCTCAATATTTCTAAGTTCTTTCAAAGACAATGCCTCGTAGTATAAAAGCGGATCGGATGAGGGAAGTATCATATATATCGTCCTATTGTCAGGAAGATGTTTGGACATCGTTTTCCAGTCTTCACGATGAAATGCAGAAAACAGAAGGTACAAAAGTGACCAAAATAGAAAAACACCAATCAATATCTCATATATAGCGTTTTCCTTGACACGGTACATCAGTTTTTTTTGCTTGCCTCTCCTGAATATGGAAAAAAAACCTTTTTTGTGTTTGACCGCCATATATTCTTCGACACCAAGTGCAACCAGTAAGGATAGGACTGGCACCAGATAGAGAAACCGAAAGTACTGTAAAAGAGGAGAGACCGTAGATACTAAAAATCCAAGCGCGACCGGAAGCACAAGGATTAAACCCAACATTCTTTCTTTGATAAACCCAAGCAAGGCAAAAGAAAAAACAAACGAGGTCCACAAACCCGCAATAACATAATACAGAATCTTCGGATAAAAACTTATTCTGCCGATTGAGAATTTGATCGGGATAAGCATCAGGTTTTTGAATGAGGCAGCACCCAGCACTTGCGACCAGTTGGCAACATCTTTGGAGAGAAACGGTGCATGGCTCAGTTGTTCTTTAAAGAGCGGTAACATGAGTAAAAAAGTAAGTATCAGGCAAGCTGTGGATATCAACATTTGCTTATATTTTTTTCTGATAAAAAAAACCAAGAGAATGGCCAATATAAAAAAAATGCTTCCGTAAAATGTAAAAAGTGCAAGAACAAGGGCTAGATTAAAGAAAAAAACAAGAACGGCCTTGTTCTTGATGCTAAGCATCGTACTTTCATCGTGATGCATACCCATCCGCAAGATTTGGAAGGGTATGGATAGAATCTGTCTGAAAATGTTTTTTTTCTTCTTTGACGCATCTAGTTCAAGTATATTCAGTCCAAAAAACAAAGCAAAGGTTAAAAGAAAAGTTACCATCGAATACATCCTGGCCTCCTGCGAATAATAAATTACCAGCGGATTAAATAGATACAATATAGCCGCCCACATACCGACCTGTCTGCTCCTGAGCCTTGAACCAATCAAAAAAACCACGTGTCCAGTCAAAAGAGAAAATAATACCGAAGGTATCCTAAGGCTAATCTCGCTGTAGCCAAATACGTTAGTCCACAGCTTTAAAAAAATATAGTATAAGGGCGGATGGAAGTCCCCGGGAGAAAAAAGTGTAGATATCTCAAAAAAAGAAAACTGTCTGACAACTTTTGCGGTTATTGCCTCATCAAGCCAAAGAGACTGATTAAGAGAAATAAGACGTATTAGAAATGCGGCTCCAAAAATAAATGCAAACTTTTTCTTCATTTAAGATTATTATACAGAAAATCAAGAATCTTTAAATAAGGAGGAGAAAAAGATCACTCTCAATCCTGAGATCGTATTGTTTTGGCAGTCGGTGAAATTTTGTGTAACGGCGACGGAGTAGGCGTGATCCCAAGTATTTTGTTTTTGATCTCCACATGAACCCCGTCCCATCTGTCAATCCCCATACGCGGAATCAATATATATCCTCCATAGGAGGAGTATGAGCTCTTGAGTACATCTTTATCCGTGATATTGACTGTATTGATCTTATAATTTCCTGCATCAGCGGCTTCACTGATAAATTTTTTCATAACATCAGGTGATATATCTGTTTTGATATGGTTTTTCAATTCGTCAAGAAGGGGGACAATCTTTGTCACAATGCCAAGACTTATCGCCTTTCCTTTAACAGCTTTTACAAACTGCTGCTGCCTGGCTCCTCTTGCAAAATCATTTCCGTCCTGCGCGCTGTGACGCGAACGGACATATTTTAAAGCAGTCGCGCCATCCATATGGACCAAACCCGCATCAAAATGAAGATGTTCATACCGGCAAGGAAATGCTTCAAGTGGTTTTTCCTTTATGCTTTTGAAAAAAACTTCAAGCTCGGGCTTATCCTTGAAAAGCTGTTGTTTTTCCTCTTCGCTGAAATCCGGTTTAAGAAATCTTTCAACCTGCATGAATTCCTCATCGCGGCCACACAAATCATTTTCCTTACTCTCGATAGGATACTCATAATCATCAAATGTCTTTTGTACATCAACATCAACCCCTCCCATGATGTCAATTGCCCGGACAAACCCGGTAAAGTCAATTGCGGCATAGCTATCGATTACCAACCCTGTTATATCAGCAACCGCTTTTTTCATGAGATCTGCTCCTCTAAAATTATCCGTATCAACATCCGGAAAATCAGTGGGGAATAGTCCAAGCTGATAGATGGAGTTAATTTTGGCGTGAAAATCTGACTTGGATTTTGTTGGAAGTTTGATCCAGATATCGCGGGGGAGCGAAATGAGCGCTATGGTATTTTTCTTAAGATCTATATGCGCAACCATCATAGTATCAGTCAGATACGGTCCGTCATGACCCGGACCTCCGTATCCCATGAGAAGTACGTTATATTCGGTTTTTTCTTTCGCGACAACAGGTTTACTGATTGTTCCTGTATTTTTTTGATATATGCTTCGATAAAAATCAATTGCGCTTTTTGTAAAATAGGCGATTAATACAAAAAAAACTACACCAGCGATAATTACTGCTTTTTTCATATGCAACTGTAATATTCTATTATAGCAGCACTACGGCAAAAAATCGTATATACAGACTTATACAGCTTTATTAATAAATCATCAGGTATAATGATCTTTTGTGATAGATATCACATAATAAGAACCTCAATGAAAGGAAATAATGAGTAGAGAAACCTTACGAAAAATCTTACCATTTGCAGAAAATACAATTTCGCTTATTTTTGCCCTTTCCGTTGCATCACTCGCATTTTCCCAACAAACTAAACAAAGAGCCAGAGAGGAGCGGGGTGATGCTTGCCAAGAATGTGCAGGTGTTCCTGAATTGTTAGAAGCTCATCATAGATTGCCACAAAAAGCTGGAGGTAATGATCATATGCAAAACCTTCTATTGGTTTGTGAAGATTGTCACTGTAAACTTGATAGACTTACCGAGGCAGGTATTTTGGATGACGGAACATTAATCCTCGACGTGAAACATACTCATCCTGAATTAATTGGTGACAAAAACAAGTATACAAAGGCAGTAAAGCGTTTTATTAGTGGCGGCAACCGTAGAGGGAAAAATGGAAACCATAATTCGGCAAATCGGTCTTGAGAGATCATCTGTGGTTTGCTATACTTTATGCTGTTAACACTGTAAATATCTGCCGTCCTTTTTCAAACCGGATATTTACAGTGCGGGATTAGTTTAATGGCAGAACGAGAGATTTCCAATCTTTCGGCAGGGGTCCGATTCCCCTATCCCGCTCTTTTTGCTTTGCAAAAAGAGCGAGGCACCTCGCCCACAAGGCGGGGCCCGCTCTAACAATTCATTGTATGCCAACTACTTATGTATTGTTGAGTTTAAATGATGGAAGAACATATGTAGGTTCGACGACCGACTTTATTAGACGCTTCAAGCAACATAACTCTGGTCAAGTTAAATCCACCAAGTATAGAACACCATTTAAAGTATTATTAACCGAAGAGTTTGAAACACTTCAAGAAGCAAGAAAACGTGAGAGCTGGTGGAAAAGTGGTGCTGGAAGAAGAAAGTTAAAAGAATATTTCAATAAACTTTCTTAGAAATCAATTTTTTTCCAAATTTGAGGACTTACAACCCGGAAATTGCTGTTTTTCTTTTGAATTTCACTTTCATAGTATGATTATATGCTAATTTGTTTTTATATCCATATTTGTTATCATAGGAGAATATTCATATGATCCAGATATTTATTATAGGCGCAAGTTCTGTATATGGTGTCGGGGGAAAGAGTGGCGGATGGGCAGATCTTATAAAGAAGTCGCTTCATCGCAGGATGTATGGAAAAAACGGTATAGGCGAAAAATATGAAGTATATAACTTCGGACTTTCAGGTGCAAAAATCGATTTTGTGCAAAAAACATTTCCCATACAGCTTCAACAATACGGAAGGGGAGGAAAAACCATCGTTATCATATCTCTTGGAGGAAACAATGCTAAAGCTGAAAACTTACCCGAAAATTATGTATCAACGGTAAAAGAATTTGCGACACAGATGTCTGAACTTCTCAATCTTCTCAAAAGCCTTAAAACATATGCCATCGTCGTTGGAGGAGGTTATTATGATGAATCAAAAACAAATCCGAAACACAATCCGTTAACCGGAGGGAAATCATATTTTACCAACAAAAGAAAAGTGGAGTTTGAAAACGGTTTAAAACAATTGTGTGACAATATGCGTATACCATTTGTTGAGGTGACGATTTCCCAAGACATATGGAAAAAAGATTATCTCTATAAAGACGGTCTACATCCCAACCACAAAGGCCATAAGTATATCTGCAACAATGTCATGAAGCAGTTGGAAAAGCTTCTTTAATCCTGGGGGTTACATTGTGGCTGAACACTGGGGTTTTTAAATTTTTTTTAAATGCCTCTCAGTAAGATTTCCTTCAAGTGATAAAAAGGGGAGTAAGATACAGACACTCGACCAGGTGACAATAATGGAATTAACATATTAAATCCTTTTTTCTCAACTGCCAGATTTTTTTCATCTTGCTCAGCAACAAATCCGTCCGGATTGATATTTATCACCAATTTCTTCCCTACATCCTGAGCCCGTATATCAAATACTTTTTTATTCGGATCTGAATAAATGGGATCTATATTTACCTTCCGATTTTTTGTATCAATTAATTGATTAATTGAAACAGCGTTTTTATTTTCGTAAAAATATCTTCCATCATCCTGTGCTATGAGCAAATATTTCTTAAGCGGACGGTCTGAGATAAAATATCGTACGGCAAGCTCCTGCCAACGCGGATCAGAGAGGGTTATCTTAGAAGTCTCTATTCCGTTTATAGCAAGCCCTATCTCACTTTGACCGAATAGTGAATTTCTCTGGATAATATAATCATACTCGCTACGATAGTCAATTGAGGGTTCACTAAAATATTTCGCAATCCGTTTTGGGACAAAAGTATTGTAACCTTGGATAGTGCTAAAACCCTTTGTCATGGACCACGTTGAAGGATAGTAAGAGAAAATGAGATTCAACCTGTCGAAGGTTTTCTGTTCTCTTTCCGTAAACGATGTGGGCTCTTTGGAAAAAGGAGGTCTGAATAATACTTCAGACATATACGTATGAAATCCAAAATACGGTATGACGTCTGACGCTGTCTGTATACGATATGATGCCAGATTTATTTGGGCGGGTAATTTATGATTCCGGACAAGAACGCTTTGAGGTATAAAATAATTATGAAAAAAATTTATGAAAATTCCTTCAAACACGATAAAAGCAAGCAAGAGGGGATAGGTAAATTTTTTTCTTTTTTGCATAATCCATAAAAATAAAAAAACGGAAATCATAAGTATAAAATTCAAGGCTACTATATTACCTATTGTTTTGACGGTTGCTGCATCATAAAAAAGCGACGGTGTTTTTTTTACTATCCCATACAATAAAAAAAATGCTTTTGAAAATACAGGTAACATAAAAAAAGCATATGTGATGATGGCAAGCACTATCCCTGTAAGAATATATTTCTTATTTATTTTTCCCAAGCTTGAAATAAGCACCTTCTCATTTTGGGCAAACAAAAGAAGTCCGACAATATGTATCACGATAATGCTTTGCGCTGCGCCCCTGAAAAATGGAAAATTGATGATGCCCAAAGTTGCAGCAACATAAACAATAAGAACTGCCAATATAAGTTTATGTATCTTTTTGTTGACAGCCAAAAAAATCATACCCGGTATAAACAGTAAAGAAATCAATATTACAAATGTGGGTCCGACATTCCATTTTGAGCCGTTTTGCACATAGCCGAAGAAAAAAGGCATGACAAACTGTATTATCTGGAAAGGGTGAAGCGGACCCATTGTCACATAATCCTTGTGCGTTGTAAGTCTTGTGGATGACAATACAATGGGCAGACATAAAACATAAAACCAGCTTGTCACAAGACCAAGCAATATAAAATTTATAAAGATCTTTTTCATAGGTATGCAGTAAAACAACCATGCCACTATAAAACCCATCATATACCCATAAAACACAAATTGAATATGACCCGATACAGTCATCAGCAATCCGATAATCAAAAATTGCCAGCTTATCTGTTTGGTCTTCATGGTTTTTATGGAATAAAGAAAAAGGCCGTAATGTGCTATGACCAGAAGTATTGCAGGATTGTTTGTTCTCCAAAAACCGCTGCCTGAAAAAAACAGTAATAAAGTCAAAATCACGGAAAATATGGACGTTTTTGTAAACGATGCAAAAAACCGGTAAAACCCTGCCAAAAAAATAAATATCGTCAAAGACATCCAAAGCGCAAATGACCATGGATAGGGCAGAAGATACAATAGATTAAATGGATGGAGATGCCCCATACCCGGATCAAAAAGAAAAGGTATGCCTGCAAAAACAAGTGGATTATAAAGCGGGACTATACCCCGTGCAAGCCATCTTCCTAGATAGATTTTTTGGGATATGAAAAGGACTATGGTATCGGTTGAAAAATTGACGAATATCAAGTAGAAAAAAAAGATACACGAGGAAATCCCCAAAAATACCAAGTAAGCAGAGGATAAACTCTTTTTGATCCTCATCTGACAAACAAATTAAAATATACAATCTCCCATAAAGCCTTGATACCGTCTATCCATCCGATTTTTTTGCCCTCCTTGTAAGTACGCCCTGAATATGATATCCCCACTTCATATATTTTTACTTCTTTTATCTTAGAGATCCGTGCTGTTATTTCCGGTTCAAATCCAAAACGTTTTGTCTGAAGTCGTGGAGCTATTTTTCTTATGATGTCACCCTTAAACACCTTATACCCTGTCTCCATATCCGTAAGGTTAAGATTCGTAAACATATTGGAAAGCATGGTCAGGTATTTATTGAGAACCGAGTGCCAGAAATAAAGCACGCGATGCGGTCTGTCTGAGATGAAACGCGACCCATAGACTACATCTGCATCCTTTTTCAGAAAGGGTTCAAGCAAATTGGGATAATCAGACGGATCATATTCAAGGTCAGCATCCTGTACCAAAACTACGTCGCCCGTTGACCTCATAAATCCGTCCCTCAATGCAGCACCTTTACCCTGATTAGAAGAGAGGTGAATGGAGACTAGAGAATAGCGACTAGATTTTTTATGTTTTGAACTAGCGACTTGTTGCTGAACCCTGACCGCTGTCTTATCTGTGGATCCATCATCAACCACGATTATTTCTTTGGTAAGGCCAAGGGAGTCTGCGGAGATCACTTTTTCAATTGTGTCGCCAATAAGCTTTTCCTCATTGAATACGGGGATGATTATTGAAAGGGTTTTGTAGCTCATATGTTATGTATTTTACTCGATTTTTCAAGATCTTGCCTGCTGTTTATACCGATTCCGACTTCATGGTAGGGTAAATAAAATGGAAGCACTTTTTCACCTGCATCAATTGCAAGTCTGACAAGATCTGTAAGATAATATTCTTTGGATACAGGAGAAGGTACAATGCGAGATATATATTTTTTTAGAAATTCAGACTGAAAGCAATACAATCCGGCATTGAATTCTTTTATCTGCCTTGTTTTTTCATCAGCGTCATTCTGCTCTACGATGGATACTATGTTTCCGTCTTTGTTACGCACAATCCGGCCATAACCAAGTTTTTCAATCTCATTATACTTTGAGACAACCAGGGTTAGTGCAGACTTGCTGTTTACATGCATGTCAAGCATGGCTTTGATTGAAGACTGTTGATAATGCATCATGTGATCTCCATATCCCACAAGTATATTGCTGGGTTTAAAATCATAAAGCAATTCCATCCCGACTTTGACTGCATGTCCTGTCCCAAGCTGTTCGTGTTGGACTGCATAGACCACATCATATCCCATAAGCGAATCTTTTACGCTCTGAGCATGGGATCCCACAACTACTACTGTTTTTGACACAAGAGGATTCAGTAGATCTATTCCGTAACGGATTATCGGTTTACCTCTGAAAATGTATGCAACTTTATTTATATTGGGCAAATTTATTCTTGTTCCCTTTCCCGCAGCCAAAATGATTGCCGCAATGGTTTTTTCCATAAAGTCAATTCTATCAAATCATGCACTTCTTAGCTTTATCTGCAGGTAAAAGAAAACAAATGCAAGAACTATTGCTGAAAGGTAAAAGGGGATATCTTTCCCGAAATGGAAAAAAACTTCTCCGCCAACTATCGGGCCTATAATACGCCCCAATCCACCGGCAGACTGCAAAAAACCAAGCGTACCGCCGTACTCCTGCCGAGGAATATTTTCCGAAGCAAGTGCTTGTATCGAGGGGTTTGCCATGCTGTTTCCCAGTACAATCAAAAACTGGGTAAAAAAAAGGAAGCCTGGAAGAGGGGAAACAGGCATCAAAATAAACCCAAAAAACAATACCAGGGTCGAGTAGACAAGTAATTTTTTTTCATGAAATCGTTTTATCATGATAGGAAGAAGCCTCAGCTGAAATATCACTGCAAGAATGCCGATATAGGCAAAAAATAGACCGTTTTCTGTCGGTCCAAACCCGAATTTTGCCTGTGTCCATAAGGCAAAATTACCTTGAAGGATGGAAAACGCGCTGTTTAACAGAAAAAAAACAAGTATGAGATAACTTATGGATTTATTCGTCATTATTTTCTTGAATTCGGAAAGGGTAAACGAAGACCGTTTGCTGTCTGCCGCTTTTTTCAGATTAACCGTCTCAGGCAAGAAAAAATAGGTAATAATTATGGTAATAATGGATATACCCGTTGCAAAAAAAGCCGGGTAGCTATATCCGAAACGCGCTAAAAAACCCCCGATGGCCGGACCGAATATAAAACCAAGACCAAATGCAGCGCCAAGCATTCCCATACCTTTTGCCCTGTTTTCCTTGGTTGTAATGTCGGCAATATACGCTTGTGCAATTGATATATTGCCGCCTGTAATCCCATCAATGATACGGGACAAAAAAAGAAGAGGCAGAGTGTGTGCAAGTCCCAGAATCAAAAAACCGACAGTAGTCCCTATCTGAGATATAATGAGAAGTTTCTTTCTTCCATATCTATCAGACAGTTTACCGAGGATCGGAGAGGCAATCAACTGGAAAAACGAATAGCTTGCCGTTAAAAAACCGATTTGTGCGACATTTGCCTTATATTTTTCTGCAATAAAAGGAAGTAGGGGCAGTATCAATCCAAATCCCAGAAGATCAATAAAGACAATAAGAAATATTGCAAGCAGCGGCTTGTTTTTCATGGTAAATTAATCATTTTACGCCATATGAGCAGATATTTCAAATACTGGTTTTTTATTTTGAAAGCTTCTCTATATCCTTCAGAACTTCCTCAGCGTGATTTAATACTTGTATCTCGTTGTACTCTTTACGAATTTTGCCATTCGGATCTATCAGAAAAGTTTTGCGCAGTACCGCTTCAAATCCTTTACCCAGTATCTGTTTTATACCCCATGCACCATATGCCTTGATAGTCTTGCCTGACTCATCGCTTAGCAGCGGAAAGTTCAGTCTATATTGATCCGCAAACTTTCTGTGTGATGCGACCGAATCCCTCGATACACCAAGGACTGCTATGTTTTTTTTCTTAAGCTCATCCAGCTTGTCACGAAACCCGCAAGCTTCTCTGATGCATCCGGGAGTATTGTCTTTGGGATAAAAATATAGTATGACCCATCTGCCTTTATAATCGTGAAGCGTATGAACTTTGTTATCCTGATCCGTAAGAGAAAATGAAGGAGCTTTCATAATTATTACAAAATTGGTAATAGTTCATTATAACAGTTTTTTGGAAATTGCAATATGAAAAAACTGATATAGTTAGATTATGCTGACCAACATCATGCTTGGAATTGGCCTCTCAATGGACTCGGTTGCTGTTTTATTGAGCCTGCATGCAATAGATAAAAGAAGGAAATCACTTATCCACTATACTTTGCCCCTCATGTTTGCAGCCGCACATATGATCATGCCTATTGTCGGATGGGCAATCGGAGTTGGCTTGAGACGCTTTATCATGACATACAGTGCCTGGATTGCTTTTTTCCTGCTTTTTTTTGTCGGTGGTCATATGGTATATACTGCAAAATCTGACACAGTAAAAAAAGAAAAAATAGCAGAGCTTGTTAATTTCAAATCACTTCTTGCCATAACTTTTGCAACAAGCATAGACGCTGTTATCGTCGGAATGACCTTTGCATTTCTGAATCAGTCCATACTTTTTGCATCTCTTGTCATCGGATTAACGACTCTTTCAACTACACTTCTTGCAGATGTGTTGGGAGATCACCTTGGCAGATTTTTTAATGACCGTAAATATGCCGTGTTTGGCGGTATTGTGATAATGGGCATCGGATGCAAGATACTGATCGAACACCTATTTTTTTGAATCATACCTAATCCCATCCGTGAGGATGTCTCTTATACCATGCAGCAAGGGAAGTGATACTGTCTTTGATGTTGCGTTTTGGAGTCCAGCCCAGTATCTGTTTTGCTTTTGTGATATCCGCGATTTTTTTTGCGTCATCTCCTTGACGGGGAATGGATTTTCCAACCTCAAATTTCACACCTGTCACCTCCTGAACGCGTTGGATTATCTCAAGAACCGAGCTACCAGCGCCCGTTCCAAGATTGATTATCTCGCTTTTTCCTCCCTCCATCAAATATTGAAGAGCGCTAAGATGAGCAAGGTTCAGATCAACGACATTGACATAGTCCCGAATCGGAGTTTTGTCCGGTGTTGCAACTTGCGGACATGTCAGGGAAAAAGGCTCAATTCCCAGTGCTCCCCGCACAGCGTTTTGCACCAGAAGCGTTGAGGGTTTTTTTGAATCACCGATTTTCCCATCGTCTGTTGCTCCGCACACATTAAAGTACCTCAGGATCATATAGGAAAATCCCTTGAGTTTACCATACCAATCAATAATCTCTTCAACCATTTTTTTGGATGCGCCGTAAGGCTGAGAAGGTACAAGAGGATGTTTCTCGTCTATGGGCATATACTGTGCTTCTCCATATACGGCACAAGTCGAGGAAAAAACTATTTTTCTGACACCAAACTCATTCATCGTGTTCAAAAGGTTATTGCTCCCTGCCACGTTATTTTCAAAATATTTTTCAGGATGTTTTACCGATTCGTCGACCAGACATGAAGCAGCATAATGAACTACTGCGTCAATACCTTTTTCTTTCTGGAATACATCTTGTGGATTTTTCCGCAGATCAACTTCGTAGAAACAAAATGAATCTCCAAATTCCTTTTTAAAAAATTCAAGAGGTTTTTTATAACCTGTCGTAAAGTTATCAAGTGCAACCACTTTATGTCCGGCTTTCAAAAACTCGTGCGTTGCAACCGAGCCGATATAACCTCCAGCGCCGGTCACAAGAATTTTATACTTCATATGTTTATTATATCCTATTTAACCTTTTATCCGATGTACCGGATGCCAATGCAAACGACCCTCTGCAAAAACAATACCCAAAAAAACGAGTAATGATCCGGCAAAAAAAGGAAGACTCGGATATTCACCAAGAAGCGGGATGGCAAGCACAACTGCAATAACCGGATCTATATAGGTAAAAATTCCTATTTCCTGGGCGTGAATTTTTGATATGCCATATATATACAGGGCATAGGCAAGAGCTGATGAAAGAAATACACCGAAAATTATACCGACCCATCCGCGATAATCCAAAAGCGCAAATGACCACCGGGATAGCTCTGGAATCATAAAAGGTATGAAGCTGGCCGACCCTACAAAAAATGATATAAATGAAGCTTGGATATGCCACACGGACTTTAGTACTTTTTTAAATATTAGAGCGTGCATGACCGATCCAAATGTAGCTACCACTAAAAACAGATTTCCTTCAAAAGCAGTTTCTTTTGCTTCAATGCTCAGTGCGCCATCCATCAAAAGCGGAGAAAAAATGATGATGAGCACTCCCAAAAAAGATATAAGAATCCCTCTGAAAACATTCATCCGGAATCTCTCCTTTAAAAAAAGAATTGAAAGAAAGAAAAGTATGATGGGGGAGGCGGATGCGATGATGGGAGCGTTTATACTTGCCGTTTTAGGAAGAGCCAAAAAGAAAAAAGATATATTCACGCTTATGCCGAAAAAACTGGCGACTATAATCTCGAAATACTGTCTAAATGTCAATTTTTGCCACTTATGAATAATAAAAGGGATAAGAAGTATTGCCGCAAAAATAAACCTGATAAATGCAAGGGTAAAAGGAGGAATATTTTGCAGAGAGAGTTTAAAAATTGGTGAGGCTGCTCCCCATATAATATTTGCAATAATAAGCGCAAGTATCGGATTCATAAGTCTTTTTTATTTATGCGGATTTGTCCGTTTATTAATATATACAATTAACTCTCCAATAATGCCGGTCATAACAACCTGAAGACCAACGATAATAAGAAGGATGCCTAAAAGCAGGGCAGGCCTTCTGTAGAGCAATATATTAAAAAACAACCTCTCAATCGTCAAATACAAGGATATTGCGACACCTGCCAAAAAAAACAATCCGCCAATAATACCGAAAAAATGCAAAGGTTGCTCTGCGAACCGGTAGAGAAAATACGCGGTAACCGTATCTATGATACCGATAAACAGTTTTTGTATTCCATACTTTGATCTACCGTGTAACCGTTTTCTGTTGGCAACAGGTATCTCGGTGACCCTGTATCCTTTATAAAAAGCAGCCAAGGGCAAAAATCGAAAGTTATTTCCGTATAACACGATATCCTCCAATACGTGTTTGCCAAACGCCTTAAATCCGCAGTTGATATCAGTAAAAGGGGAGTGAAGTACATATTTGAGAAAAGCATTGACGAGTTTAGAATACAGTTGTACGATCATGTTTTCTTTTCTTGAAGACCGTACACCGTTTATAAAATCATAGCCGTTTTGAAGTTTTTCAAGCATTTCCGGTATATCGCGAGGGTCATCCTGCAGGTCTCCGTCCATAAAGATGATGGCGTTTCCTGCGGCATGCTGGAGTCCGGTACGCAGCGCTTCACCTTTTCCCGATCGTTTACGAAGCATAACCAACCTTGCTTTATTTTTTTGTTCGCCTTCATGCGAAAACTGTCTGATACTATCAACCGACTTATCTGTCGATCCATCATCGACAAACAAAATCTCATATGCTTGATGTCTTTTGTCAAGGACCAAAAGAAGCTCTTTATATAAAATCGGCAGGTTTTTCTCTTCGTTATGAAAGGGGATGATGACTGACAGCATATTATATTTTAATCGATTTATTTATTTCCTGAATGGTACTTTTCATGTACTTCCTTTAGGCGCGCATTCGTTACATGAGTATATATCTGTGTTGTCGCAATATTTTTGTGACCCAGCATCTCCTGAACAGAGCGGATATCAGCTCCGTGGGACAGAAGGTCAGTTGCAAAGCTGTGCCTAAGTGCATGCGGACCGATTTTTTCCAGTATCCCTGCTTTTTTTCGGTATTTGTCAACCATCCGCTCAATTGACCTGACTGAAAGTCTTCGTGTTTCGCTGCTCAATCCTTCTTTGTCTTTTGGACCCGAATAACGTATAAAAAGGGGAGCAAAAGAATCTTTCCTCATCGAGAGATATTTGGACAACCATTCTTTGGCAGTTTGCGATAAAAAAACCACTCGCATTTTTCCTCCTTTTCCCATCACTCCGAATTCACTTGTCTCCAAATTTACTTTTTCACGGTCAAGTCCGGCAAGTTCAGATACGCGAAGACCTGTTGAAAAAAGAACTTCAAGTATGGTGCGATCCCGCACGCCAGCTTCCTCTGTCGTGTCAACACTCCGAAACAATCTCTCAAGCTCATCTTCTTTTAAAAATTTGATGTTTCGGTCACGAAGCTTACCAAGCTCAATCATGTCAGGAGAAAGTACGACCAGTTTTTCTCTGACAAGAAATCGAAAAAGGGAACGGAGCGCAACAAGAAAATAGTTTTGTGTCTGCCGCTTCAAGGAACCTTTAAAAGGATTTTTATAATTATGGGAAAGGTATAACCGGAAATTCCTAATCATGGTTTCATCTATTTTTTCGACTTCAAAGTCACCAAGGTTGGATTGGGTGAGAATCCACCCTTGAAAAAAATGCAGGTAATATCCGTACATTTTTACTGTCTTGAGCGATAGATTGCGATCTAGCTCGCTGTATTCAAGAAACCTGAGTATTGCTTCTTTGATTCCCATATCTTCATATTAAACGACGTTGTAGAAAAAAACAAGTACACCACTCTAGTGCCGGGGAGAGGACTTGAACCTCCACGATCTTCCGATCACAGGTTCCTAAAACCTGCGTGTATGCCATTTCACCACCCCGGCAATTTTTATCCATCTATATATGTATATTATACTTTAGATGTATTTATTCTGAAATACGCAATTAAACAACAAAAACTATTGTTTTTATATAAAATATTGAAATGGTTGATACAGTACAACATGATAGACCGGTGAGGAGATTAAGTAGACAACAATTTCTACGATTGGGCGGTGGTCTTCTAGGTCTTCTTGCTGCAGCAAAGATCGGAATCGACCTATTGTCAACCCCCGCTGAAACCGTAGAACCAACTGCGACTCCAGAACCTCGACCATCTGCACTAACTTTCAAATGGATAGCGCAAGGAATAAAACTATCTGAAAATTTTCAATATGTTTTTAATACCGATACAACCACTCCTGGACTTGATTTACCAGTTATAAGCGATGAAGTTTTTAGGGAACAAGTCAATTCGATTCTCCATATTGCAAATATGAGAGAACGTGTTTTAACATTACTGGGTTTTCTAAATGTTGAGAACAATCCTCAGTATGATCTTGAAAAAACTCGGACATATGCCTGTAATAGATACGCTCTTCACGTTGCTCATCTGCTTCTGGGTGATGATACAATCGGATCCAGATATAGAGAATCAGACGGAGAGCCTTGGGTGCTTGGAAGAAATGACGGACAAGTAAACTGGGAAGACCCAGTTGATATTGAAAGATTTAATAGAGAACATCCGATCCTTACCGGGAATAACCTGGATACATGGCTTTCAAGACACGGAGTACGATATGGATGGATGGGGGTCGATGAAACAAGACTGAACGAAGCTATGCAGACCGGCAGATATATAGCATTAGTCGTAAACACAGAGTCATATGTTGCTCAAGAACAACGTAAAGCTGCAGAGCTTGAAGCACAACGCATTGCAGCAGAACTGGCAGGAGCAACACCATCTCCTTCAGTCCCTCCTTTTTCCGGACATGTGGCTATGTTTGTCCCAGGTGGAGAACCGGGGGAATATGGAGTAACACAGGCAACGAATAATCACACATATAGAGCGCTTGACACACCCCGCGACCGGCTCTTAGACCCTCAATATCATTATTACCTGCATGAGATACCACAAGAATCCTGGATCCCACCCAGCAACCCCCAGGGTTAAATAGCTTTGAACCCTTGGGATTCACACATCAATAGTTTTATTTTTGAAAGCTTCTTTTGATAATCTGCTTGGTCAAATACAAATTTTTGATATTTTACATAAGATCTTTTTTTATTTATGATTAAATCTGTCCTTACGAATGGATAGCTACGTTTATCATGATAGTGTTTAAACGAAGTATAGGGAGAAAAAATAAGATCTTCCACTCGTATAGAATTCGAAACAACTGGATTTAGATGGATATAACGAGATATATGTAAAAGTTGCTCTTCACTCTCTATATGTTTTGCCTTAAAAGGATGGCAGAATAAAGAACCGTTTCTTTTTTTTCTCACGTTTATATACTTTGCCATACCGTTCTGGAAATATGAAACGGTTTCCTGTATGCCTTTATTCTTTAATTGCCGAAGCAAAAGATGGAAATGATTTGGCATAAAACAAAAGGCATGTATATCAACTCGAGGTAGAAATGGCTGAAGAAAAAGTTGTTTCTTTTCTTTATCAGAAAGCTGCAAATACCTTGAAAAGCTAAGTGATGTTTCATATCGATAATACTTAATTAAGGATAAGGCACGAGAAAGATCCCGATTGTTTTGGAAAATAACTTCACTGGCAATGGTCCTATTATAGATATGATAAAATTGGTTATCGGAAAATATCAATCGTCTGTGAGGCATAGTTCAAGTATACAATAAGAAGAATTCCAATTGTTCAGCCACGAATCAACACCCAGGGTTCAAAACAAAAAGGAGAAGTCGCCTAGCTGGTTTATGGCGCAGACCTGGAAAGTCTGTATAGACGCAAGTCTATCGCGAGTTCGAATCTCGCCTTCTCCGCACCAGTTGTTTATAGTTTGATATAATTAAGTAATGAAAATCATCTACAGTGGTGGTTGGAATAATAAACTACAAACCAGTATCGAAGACTCCTTTATGTATACGTATCGGTCAACTATTAAACAAGCAGTAGAAAACGGAAAAAAGATTGCAATGGTAACGTTAGCAAAACCTGACGGGTATTATGATCCTCTCATAACGCATCTATATAAAGAATTTGTGGACGTGATTGACTCAAAAAAACAGAATGTTGAATGGAACTCCTATGATGGAATTTTCATACTAGGTGGAAAAAGCGACGATTTGAAATCTGGACTGTTGAAAACAAAGTTCAATCTAAATATTCTAAAGAAAAACGTAGTACTCCTTGGTGACAGTGCCGGAGCACATGTGCTGTCATCATATTTTTATATATCACCCGTAGGAGAACAGAGAGGAGTTGAATTAGAGTTTACTGAAGGATTTTGTCCCAAAGCTAAATTAATTGGAATTGTCCACAAAAACAATCCTGTTTATTGTAATAAAATATTAGTTTCTAAAGTTAATCAATTTGCCAAGAAAAAGGGTTTAAGGGTATTGATCTTGAATGAGAATGAACAAAAAATGCTTGAAAACGGTGTATTTATTAATGTAGATAAAAACAAGTTGTTCTCGTCCTAAATAAATTCTAATAGCCTACATTCTTCACCTGGATTTTCAAAGCAATCTAAACTATATAGAAAGTATTCTAATATAAAAGATTTTGTAGTGGTCCTAATTTTATTTATCAAAAAGTACAACTCCAGGAACTTTGGCAGGAGATCCACTAGGATTTGGAGCTTGTACTGGTGGTGTTGTAGTTTCGGGAGATCGACTTCTATATGCAGCTAACTCTTCGGGACTAACCACAACTCCTTGGTGTAATAGACTCGTGCTTATACCCATCGTAGCTAATCGTAGATTAGTTAAATCAAGCTCATGTCGTTCTGTAGGTTGAAATGGCTTAAGAGTTTCACCAAGATCAAACGGAATGCCTCTTTCTCTAGCAATTGCCATTAGGTCTTGAGCAGTTCGTGCATATCTTGCTATATCATCTCCAAGTCGCGCAATATAATCTACTACTTCTTCGGGTTCTAATTCCTTATGACCCTCTCCTTTTGTTTCTGTCATACCAAAATTATATATTAGTTAAAATAGAAGTCAAGTATTTTGTCAATTTTTTTAAAATTGCAGGTATTTATATATGCTAATTCTGAATACGAAACGATTTGAATCCAATCAACGGTTCGAAAATCAAACCAAAGAGCCGGCATGGTTCGGCAAGCTCCCAGTGCAAGGTAAGATTGATGATTAATTCTTGTTAAACTGCTTTTTGGTACAATATAAGATATGAACAATATCATTTCAGCATTCAACAAACCCGAATTTTTTATTCCCTTTTTGATCTGGAGTTTCTTCTGGAAAGGATGGGCGCTCTGGAAATCCGCAAATAAAAAACAACTTATATGGTTTATTCTTATCCTGTTTATGAATACTTTGGGTTTTCTTGAAATCATATATATTTTCTACCTTAACCGCTTTGATATTGATAAAGGAAAAACCCTTGATTTTTTAGAACAAAAATTTAAACGGTCTCAGAAAAAATAAGCTGACTTCGGTGTTTTACTACAACTTACAGAGTTTGATACAATATGCCTAATGAATACCAGTCTGAAAAAACTGATACAGACAGATAAATCATTTTCAGATTATTCCGTAGCTTATGGCAGTGCAAAAGCTTTCAAGAGGTTTTTGACAAATCAGGCCATCATGCTTCCTCAAAACAGCAATCCTGTATATGGGATAAAGGCAATATTTGAATCAATGAGTTTATCCGACCCTAAAGACGTTTTATCATGGGTACCAAAAGGGGGGAGAGTGGCAGAGTCCGGAGAATTAGGATATACATGGGGATTGTATACACTTAAAACTGCATCCGGAAACATCACCCAAGGAAAATATCTTAACATTTGGTCCAAACAGACCAATGGTTCATGGAAGGTAGATATGGATATGGGGAATACAAATACTAATAGTTGAATAGTTTTGTGAAAATACTTTTTTTGGACCGTGACGGGACACTCATAAACGAACCAAGGGGTGGTTATATTGACTCAATAAAAAAGCTTTCCCTCAATCCTCATATTATTTCTTCATTGCAGAAGCTCCGATCAGTCGGTTATAAGTTTGTCATGGTTAGTAATCAGCCGGGTTTGGGAACCGTAAAATTTCCTTATCAGGATTTCATTATCCCGCAGAATGAGCTCATGAAGATTTTTCATGATAATGACGTGGTATTTGAGCAAACTTGTTTCTGTCCTCATTTCAGGGAAGATAAATGTGCCTGCATGAAACCAAGGACGGGTCTGATTGATGCATATCTGAAAAAAAACAAGATAGACATGGAAAAATCATATACAGTAGGCGACCGGGAATCAGACGTACTGCTTGCCCAAAATATCGGATGTAACAGTATTTTTTTTTCTTTGAACCCACATCCCGGTTCGGTCTTTCATTCCAGTGATTGGAAAACAATAACCGAATATATTTTGAGCTTGGACTAGACACTTAATCCTACACGTACATGATAGAGGCCTATGGTTTGATAAAATATGCATATTAACTCAGTCCTTATGAAAAATGTTGCCATACTATTGACTTTGGCGGTTGTCTTTTTTTTCAGCGCTTTTTTCCTGACCCGTCAAAGCCAGCGCCTGGTAACTCCTCTGACTCGTATCGCTGTCCTGGAAAAACCTCTGGAAGCATACAGTTTTCCAAAATTGAGTAAAACGGTTTTTGATTCGCAACAAATCACGCTTGGAAAAATAAATCAGGAATCATCTGATTTTATACATCAAATGTTTTATTTTGAAAACCCCATCAAACCCGGTGCGATCGAGAAGGGGAGGGTTAGCGGTCAAATCACGTTTCCTACAAAGGCAGGTATTTACCCTGTCATCGTCATGATCCGCGGATATGTACCTCTTGAAATATACGAAACCGGAATAGGCACAAAAAGGGCAGCTGAGGCATTTGCACAAAACGGATTTATTACACTCGCCCCTGATTTTTTCGGGTATGGAGAGTCATCTCCACCTTCAAAAGACTCATTTGAAGCACGATTTCAAACTTATACAACGACCCTTACGCTCCTATCATCACTTCAAACCTTGTCTTCTGCAATTGCCGCAAGTCACTCGCCAAATCTGCAAGCCGATGTGTCAAAAATAGGATTGTGGGGTCATAGCAATGGAGGTCAGATAGCCCTGTCTGTTCTTGCTATATCAAGAAAGCAGTATCCTTCAGTCCTATGGGCGCCTGTCTCCAAATCTTTTCCGTATTCGATATTGTATTACACTGATGAGTCGGATGACCAAGGAAAAGCTTTGAGAAAGGCTCTTTCTGTTTTTGAAGCAGAGTATGATGCGTCCTTGTTTTCTCCGGCTGCCTATTATTCATGGATCAAAGCACCTCTCTCCATTCACCAAGGGACTCTTGATCAGGAAGTCCCGGTCTGGTGGTCTGATGAGCTTGTATCCTCACTTCAGGAATATGATATAGATATACAATATAAGACTTATCCTGCAGACCACAATATGCTACCCTCTTCATGGTTGCAGACAGTACAGGATTCTATAGAATTCTATCGTAACAATTTCAACTCAAGATGATCCTGTGATCGCTCCACTACTTGACTTATGATCTGAATTCATCTACGATAATTATATTCATGGATACAGGTTTAACAACACAAACATCTGATAAGTCCCCTCAAAAAACTTTATTTGTCATAGCCGGAATCGGCCTTGGCCTAATCCTCATAAGTATCGCAGCGGTTTTTTATTTTTTTTCTTTTAAAAAAACAGGTATCACAAATAAGCCTACTCCAATAGTATCTGACAAAAACGATAGATCTTTTGAATCTTTAACAGGCAACACAAAAAAAACCGTAGTCGATACATCACCTCTTCCGGAGCCGGATTTTAAAAGCTGGGTAAATAAATCACCTAGCAAGCCCTTTTCACTATCGCTTAAAACATATACTCTAAAACAGAATTACACCACAAATGAGGTTAAAACATTTGCACAAAAACTTGGTATTACAAGCACCGTTAAACAAGATGGAGACACTGTTTTGGCATATGATCAAAATAAAACAAATGTAGCCATTCTTATTTTTGAGACAATTACCGGTAAATTTTCTTTTGCCACGGCCAAAGGGTTGCCGCTTTTTGAGGGAACATCAGACAAAGGTTCTCTCGATGAAAACGTTTATGCATTTTTAAAAAAATTAAACATATATGACAGTACGCTTAAAGTTTCAGCTACCTATAAAAAAAAGACCGAACCCGGAGTTTTGTTTGTAGAGGTTCATCGTGACTGGGATGCAGTGGGCGGCGCTATCCTTAATCCGATTGGACTATTAAATATACCTGAAACTCAACCCTTTGCCACCTTATCATTGAAATCATCTATATCCAACTTGCCCTCGGATCAGGATATCTATGCAACATCCGACTATAAAGACGGCTTTATTCGCCAGGATGATTTTAACACCCTGACACTTGCAATAAAGGAAAGTGATAATAAAATACTGTCTGTTGTCTCAAATATTCGCGTATTTAGCTCAACTCCATCAAACACCAATCAACCGCTTGCCTATGAAGACGCTTATGAAAAACTGAAAAAAGGCAATTATCAGCTATTTCTCACCACTCCGTCCGGTGACGGACAGACTTCATTTGATAAAGTATATCCGCAGCATATTGCCCGGGCAAACGAAGCCGTGGTAACCGAGTCAACCATTGCTTTTCTTGAAAAACCCTCTCCTGCATCACAAACCGTACTTGAACCTTATTATCTTTTTCGCGGATATGCGGATCTTGCATCAGGATACCGGACCAACTTTGTAGCGGCAGTCTTTGCTTCAGCCTCAAACATGCCCCAAGCATTTATCCAGGATGGAGGCGGGCAGGTAGCTGGGGCAGTCGCAGGAGATGATCCAACACAAAAGCAAGGAAATGTAGACTTTTTTAATACACCTACATCCACTCCAAGTGCAGGTTCATCTTCATCATCTTCATCCTCATCTTCGACCTCTGATGAAGAATGTGTTCCGTCTGAAGCTGATCTTGACCCGATTCATGTAGTTAATGGGATGAAATTTGGATGGAGTACCAAAAGGCCTGTGTATAGATACAATGGTATAGTAGGAGGTATATTACCAACACAACTGCAACTTCCAACAAGACCTGCAGGCGGCAATCCGGACGTACCGGGAATGCCTTTGGGTTTTTGGTTTTTTGTACCACCTCCCAGTCTTACCAAAAGCCAGCTTGAAGCAGAGTATGAGACGATAAAGGCAAATCTTCAGTCTGTTGTAAATGTTGAAAGCAGTGAATTCAGAAGAATAGTAATGGTTCTTATGGAATTTGAAGGAAGGGGAGGCGGGGTTTGTCCTCTGCGCATAACCGGACCATCTCCCAGTCTTTTTATCTATGGCAAAGAAGGACAAAAGATATCTGTCTCCATAAGACATCCATTGACATATGCGGATCCTGCAGTGACAAACACTGGCTGGTATGTAACGATCGGAAAAAACAATAAACTTACTATAAACAATATGCAAAGGGATTTTATTTATTATGAGTACCGTCCAATTGAGTTCTCGCGCCCAACAACCGGATGGAACATAGCCAAAAATGATATCACATCTTTTGTAGAGAGCCGCGCAAAAGAGTTGCAGCTAACAGCCAAGGAAAAAGAAAGGTTGAAGTTTGAGATATCAAACGCAGCATCAAACATCCAATCCACAAATTTATTCATCGGGCTTATACCGCAACAAGAAGTGGACGAAAAACTACCGATCCAAGTATCTGAAAAACCGCAATCAACCTATAGATATCATTTTTATGTCGGGTATAAAAATGAAGAGACCCAAAAACCCGTCCTTCCTGCAATTAAAAGAAGCGAATTTATGATTGTTGAAATAGGCGCAGTCACAGAATAAACACTGTGGAAAATCTAAAAACTTCATCTCTGAGAAACAAAGCCCAAACACATAAACAACGTAGTTCGGGATTCAGGTGTATCAACTGCCGGGCTCTTATACCCGATGCAAATCGCGTTATCGGAACACAGCATAGAGACCATTGTCCACTTTGTCTTTTCTCGCTTCATCTGGATGAGGACAAACCCGGAGACAGAAAATCAAGATGTTTTGGAGCTATGAGACCAATCGGTATGACGTTTAAAAATAATTGTAAAGAACCGATGGTCGTATATGAATGTGTAAAGTGCGGAAAAATTCATAAAAATAGATGCAGTGCCGATGACTCTGTGCATACCATTGTTGACATACTCAGGCGTTCTCTTGTTTCAGGTAGATTTGACAGTCACCTCATACAGAAGAAATTACAGTCGGCGGGAGTCATACTTATCGGAAAGGAAGAGGTGGTCGATCTGCTTCATAGTATCTTTGGTATCGCGCACATACCTCAAAAATATGTACAGGAATTTGAAATAACGTTGTAACAATATATTCAACCTCTTGACATTGGCTTTGTTTTTTCTTATGCTGAAATTATATATAAATTCATACATTGTGATACATGAAAAAACGTAAAGCCGTAAAGGCAAAAAAAGCGGTCAGTTATAAAAAAGACCCGATGAGTCCGGTAATCCAGTTTGCCGTTATCTTCATCATGATAGCTGCCATTGTCATGGTCGCATATGTCTCAAAAAACTATCTTTAACCTAAGATAATACGAGCCATTCCTTTCAGTTGATTCCGTTTTGTAAACTCTGTATTATGAAATTATGAGCGTTGATCTTAAAACCTACCTTCCATTTTTCGTGCAAACAACCCGCAAACTTGTTGAAGAAATGGATGCGCAATATAAAGCCTTGCTGCGTGATAAAACAGATTTCAAGGCGCTCGGTGAACTGTATCGATTATCCCACTCCCTTATGGGGCAAGCTCATTTTATGAATTTTACCGAATTATCTCAAACATCACATATGATGAGCCAGGTTTTTCGTGCTTTACTTGATGCAAAAAAATCTGTTGAGCCTGAAACGATTACCGACCTTAATATTGTTATTTCTGCTTTTCGTCAAAATCTAGATAATATAGAACGAAATCTTGCTCAGAAAGATATGAAACAGAGTCAAGAAATACTTCAAAAAATTACAACTCATTTCAAAACATAACTATGTATATCTTACTTGCAGATGATGACGAATTTTTCCAGAAATTTTACTCAAAAAAGCTTGCTGAGGAAGGATTTGAGGTTGACTTGGCCGTCAATGGAGATGAGGCATTAGAAAAAGTTGACAAAAGAAAACCAGATCTGATCTTGCTTGATATTATCATGCCGAAAAAAACAGGATTTGAGGTGCTTGAGATATTGAATGCCCGTCAGATTATTCCGGCTCTTCCTGTTCTGGTTTTTTCGACGCTTGGTCAGGAAAAAGATGTACAAAAAGCTCTTGATCTTGGTGCGCGCGATTATGTCAATAAAACTTTTTTTGATTTTGACACACTGCTTTCCAAAATAAAAAAATTGAGTAGTGGAGATAAAACCACCATATGATAGTAACCGAGGCTGAGATACACAAACTGCTTATTGAAACAAAAATCCTTGACGAGAAGGGATGGAATAATGTTGTTGATTATGCAGAAAACTGCGATATACGCATTTATGATGCCATAATCGAGAAAAATATCCTATCGGATGAAAAACTGGGTATCCTTATTGCCAATTATCTCAAGCTTCCATTTTTAATCCTTTCCAAAACCACATTATCCGAAAATCTCCGTCATATTGTACCCGAGCGACTTGCACGTAAATATAAGGTTATTCCCTTTGAGCGAACCAAGGACGAAATACGGCTTGCCATGGCAAACCCCAAAGAGACTCATATTCCGGAGATGATCTCGCAAAAAACCGGACAAAAAGTCGCCACATACCTCTCAACACCCCGTGATATTGATAATGCACTACGCATTTACCGCAGAGATCTTCAACTGGTCTTTAAGGACATCATTACCAGGGAGATTGAAGGGCAGGGGAGAGTCGAAAACGAAGCACCAATTGCAAGAATGGTAGACCTTCTGATTATCTATGCATACCAGGACAAAGCATCTGATATCCATATTGAACCTGAAGAAAAAAATGTACTTGTACGGTTCCGTATTGACGGCGTACTCCATGACATCCTTGTCCTCCCGAAAAATATGCATGACAGAATAATTACCCGCATAAAAGTGCTTGCATCCCTTCGGACTGACGAACATATGGCGTCACAGGACGGAAAACTCAAAATCCGCATGAATGAGGAAGACCTGGATGTACGCGTATCCATTTTACCGATAGTCGATGGAGAAAAAGTGGTTCTCCGGCTTTTTTCAACACGTTCCCGCCAATATTCACTGCTGAACCTGGGCATGGGTGAAACCGATCTTCGTACTGTTACCAACGCATTCAGTAAATCATACGGTATGATTCTTTCGACGGGTCCTACAGGCTCCGGCAAATCAACAAGTATCTATTCAATACTCAAACTGCTCAATACACGGGAAAAAAACATCACAACAATAGAGGACCCTGTTGAATACCGCATCAAGGGAATAAATCAGATTCAAGTCAATGCTAAGGCAAATCTTACCTTTGCTGCCGGACTCCGTTCCATTCTCCGACAAGATCCTAATGTGGTATTTGTAGGCGAGATCCGGGATATGGAGACAGCAGGAATTGCAGTCAATGCCGCACTCACCGGTCATCTTGTGCTCTCAACACTTCACACAAATGACGCAGCAACAGCGCTTCCCAGACTCATTGATATGAAAATAGAACCGTTTCTTGTTGCCTCAACAGTAAACGTCATTGTTGCTCAAAGATTGATTCGCCGTATCTGTGAAATGTGCCGGACCAGCATAACAATGTCTTATGAGGAGCTTTCCAATCAGATACCCACCGAAATTTTAAATAAATATTTTGGTCAGAGTAAGGAAATACACGTTTATAAAGGTGCCGGATGTAAAATATGCCACATGACTGGATTCTCCGGACGCATCGGTGTATTTGAGGTCATGGAAATATCAAAGGAGATAAAAAAACTTATAACTGAAAAAGCGGATTCGGACGTCATTGCAAAACAGGCGTCGGCTGAAGGTATGACAACCATGCTTGAGGATGGATTGGATAAGGTCGTCAAGGGTTTGACATCCATTGAAGAGGTTCTGCGTGTTACCAAAGTCGAGTCATTATGAAAACTAAAAATATCAGTCTTTCAGGTAGTGAAAAAATACAGCTTATCATGAACCTGTCCACTATGATAAATGCAGGTATATCCATCCTGAGTGCTGTTGATTCGCTTCTTGAAGATGCAAAAGGTAACCAAAAAATTCTTCTTACTGAGCTTCACGATGACATATCACAGGGAAAACATGTATATTCGGTTTTTGCAAAATTTCCAAAAATTTTTGATAAAGTGACGGTTAATATCATCCGTGCTGCTGAAGAAGCAGGAACACTTGATATCGTATTAAAAGATATTAAAGATAATATCAGAAAAGAAATGGAATTTTCCGATAGGATCAAATCCGCCCTTATGTATCCGGTTATCATTATATTCGTTTTTATCGGTGTTCTGACCATGATCCTCATTGTGGTCATTCCAAAAATTGCAGGTGTTTTCATCCAACTGAAATTAGACCTTCCTCTTCCGACTAAAATCCTTATTTTCTCATCCAATCTCCTTATGAATCATACTGTCCCTGTTGTTGCAACAATTGCCGGATTTTGTTTTGGTGTGTTTTTTATTTACAAAAAAAACCGTGATCTTATCCTGCAGCCTTTTTATTCGCTTCCGGTCATTTCACCCCTCGTTCGGGAAATTGACGTTACACGATTTACCTACAACCTTCATCTCCTTTTAAATTCGGGGATTTCGATAACAACCGCACTTGAGCTGACTCAAGACATTGTGAGCAAAAAGGAAGTATCGAGTATCATAAAAAATACTCGTACTATGATCATGGAAGGAAAAAAATTCTCAGACGGGCTGAAAAAAGGAAAGGGGATTATTCCGACAATTGTGATAAAAATCGTTGAGGCAGGTGAAAAAAGCGGAACCCTTGACAAGTCATTACATGATATTTCCGAATATTTGGACTATGAAGTATCATCTATGCTGAAGATAGCAACAGCCATGCTTGAGCCGATCATGCTTGTTGCGGTCGGTGTTCTGGTAGGAGGCATGATGCTTGCGATTATTTCACCTATTTATGGACTCATAAGTCAGGTAGGTTCGCAATAACAATGAATGTTTTACTGCGCAAAAAAAAAGGATTTACGTTTATCGAGGTAGTTACTGCTATGGGAGTTGTTGCAATACTGTTTCTCATCTCATCAAGTAGTTTATTCCGTACAAAGCACAAAGCAGACCTTTCATCAGCTATCACGGTTTTCATATCTGATACAAGACAGCAACAGATAAAAGCAATGTCCTGCTTAGGTAGTGAAGAGGATGAGGCGGGTCATGCATACGGCATATCTGTAAACGGAAATTCATATACATTGTTTAAAGGATTAACCTACCAAGAGTCAGACTCAACAAACAGAACCGTTTCCTTTGATAATCTTCTTGAGATAACATCCTCTTTCCCTTCTTCAGAAATCATATTTGCAACAGGAAGCGGTGAGATAGTATCTTTTAACTCGGATATGAGCGCGGTTCATATCAGAAACACTGCAACAAACGAACAAAAAACCATACAGTTCAATAGACTTGGAGTACCAATAACTATCGACTAACATGAAGCAATATATTCATACCAAAGGCCAATCAATTATTGAACTTCTCGTGGTATTTAGCCTTAGTGCAATACTTCTTCCTGTACTTCTTGCAAGTCTTACATTTTCCCGGGAGGGCAAAGCACAACAAATCAGAAGACAGGATGCGACATTCAAGCTCAAAGAGATACAGGAGGCGGTCAAACACATCAAAGACCGTGACTGGAAAACATTTGCTGTTGATGGCATATATCATCCGGAAATCCAGTCAAATAAATGGATGCTTGTTGCCGGAGAATTCACTGATGACAATTTTGAGATAGCTGTTGATATCCAAAGTGTATATCGGGATGAACTTGGTATGATAGTACAATCTGGCGGTCAAACCGACCCATCCACAAAAAAAGTGACTGTCAGTGTTAGCTGGGAAACACCTCAAGCATCATCTGTATCAAACACCCATTACTATACGCGTTTTCGGGAAAATGTCGCCCTTACCCACACAACCCTTGATGACTTTACATCAGGAACACCAAGCGGTACAGCAATTGTTGAGACAACAGGCTCTTTGATTCCGGAGGATGCTGAGATCATACTGGGGTCAGGCGGAAGAGGAAATTGGTGTAGTCCGGACCTTCTCTCTGTGTCTGTTGATCTGCCAAAAAGCGGAGTGGCAAACGATATCTCAGCAATCGAAGGAAAGATTTCTGCTGTTACCGGAGATAACGCATCAGGGATATCTTATGCGAATGTACTCTTGTCAAACGACAATCCTCCTGTATCAGTAATTGAAGGAACATTTGACGGATATAAAACAAACGGTGTTTTTGTTGATGGACACTATGCCTATCTGGCAACAGATACCAATGATGGAGAATTTATCATCCTTGATCTTGAACAGCTGAATCCCATAACAAAAAAATATACAAATGTCGGTTATTTTGATGCTCCTGGAAATACGGATGGCAATAAAATATTTGTTTCGGGATTAATCGGTTATGCTTTAGTATCAAATCAACTATATACATTTGATTTAACAGCAAAAACCGGTTTACGCACCCAGTTGGGTGTAGTCTCACTTGCCGGAACAGGAACTGAAGTATATGTTCTTGATAACTATGCATATGTATCTATTTCCGGATCTTCAACAAATGAGATGCAGATTATACAGGTATCAAACGGAGGGGCAACTCTTGGTGTTGTCGGTAAAGCCGATGTAAATGGACAGGCAGGAAAAGATATCGTTGTAAATTCATCCGGAACAAGGGCATATATAGCAACGGGTGTTTCTTCAACTCAGCGGGAATTTTTTATCATTGACATCACCTCAAAAACAGGCACCCGTCCTGTTCTCGGAAGCTATGAGACAAATGGAATGGATCCAAAGGGAGTTGCTTTAGCAACAGGCAACCGGGCGATCATTGTAGGTTTAAACGCTGGAGGCGATGCTGAAGAATATCAGGTAATAAATATTGCAGAGGAATCCAACCCGATCCGTTGTGGAGGTAAACAGGTAAATGAAGGAATCAACGGAATATCGGCGCTACTTGAAGCAGACGGCGATGCATACTCATACATAATAACCCGCGCATCATCAGCAGAACTGCGCATAATTGAAGGAGGACCAGGCGGTCAGTATTCAACCGGAGGCACGTATATTTCACCGATAATTGATGCAGGTTATACAACTATGTTCAACAGATTTACCGCATCAGTTTCTCAACCTGTCCAAACCGAAGTAAAAATACAGATTGCGGTTGCTGATCCGCTGGACGGTAATTGCAGTACCGCACAGTATACTTATATCGGGCCGGACACTACCAATCCGGAGACCTCTTATTTTACTCCAGTTGCAACAACCATAAGCGGTACTGTGCCAACAAAACAATACCAAACATTTTCAAATCCGGGTAGGTGCTTTCGCTACAAAGTTTATATGACAACCTCAGACGTTACATCTACACCCTTACTTACGGATTTTACGATAAATTACGCACCATGAAAAAAAAACATCTAAATAATATCAAAGGAGTAACCCTTGTTGAGCTTGTCCTTTACATGGGTATCCTATCGGTTTTACTGGTATTATTTGTCGATCTATTTGGGACGATGGTCCAAAGACAGCTTGAAACAGAAAGCTTATCAAGTGTGCAGCAAGACGGAGCATATATTTTATCCAGGTTAAGCCATGATTTTCAAAATGCATCGCATATCGATTTTCCCACAACTCCCGGAGCAACCGCCGATACCTTCCGTCTCAATATTCAGTCTGTACCATATGATTTTTCGGTAAGTAACGGCAATCTGGTCATAACACATGAATCAACCTCGGAACAGATAAATAGTTATGATACATCAATAGTAAATATCATGGTTGAGCGACTCGGTGACGGTAATGAAGGGGATGTGTTGCATATTGAGTTTACTCTACAGAGTAAGGTCAAAAAACAAGGAGCATATGAAGTTAGTCAGTTTTCCACAACTCAAGCAATACGTGAAAAATAATAAATACAAAAGCATCAAAGGCAACAGTCTCATAACCCTTCTCATATTTATGGTTGTTGCAATAACCATTGCGGCAACCTCGGTTGCAGTTATTATCAGTAATGTACAAAACACACATACAATAAAGCAGGGTTTTACTGCATATTATGCAGCGGAAAGCGGTATTGAAAACGCAGCGTTGCAACTTTTGAGAAATCCCGCGTATACCGGTGAAACACTCATGATCGGTGATGATACTGCAGTTATATCCGTGACTGGTGGTCCTTATATCTATACTATAAAATCAGTCGGAAAAAACGGCGATTTTACCCGTACCATCGAATCGGTTATCGATTATACTGATAATATCATGACTGTTGTGTCATGGAGGGAGCTATATCCATGAAAAATGATGTAATTCAAAAAAAACAACCTGGCATTTTGTGGCTTCGGGGATCAAATCTTGCAGTCTTTGTTGAAGGTATGCCACAGATACTTTCTTTTTCTATTGATTCCAACACCTTGACAGATATGGAAATTATTGATGAGACAATGCTTAATGAACATATCCATGTTTTTTTTAGCACAAATAAAATTCCACCTGCAAGCTTCACCTTGATCCTGGCAAAGGGAAATATGATAGTAAAAGATTTTGCAGCACTCCCTGAAGGTGAAGTGGAAAAACAGATTAATACGTATCTGGAATATGCACCATTTGAAAATATATATTCAAAAAAGATTCCCCTTGAAAAGGGACAGCGCATCATCATATCAAACGCTGACATGTACCACTCTTTCAATAAGGCGATTGTTTCATCCGGCTCACATATAGATGCCATAATCCCTCTCTTGTGTCTTGATAAAACTCTTCAGGGACAAGAAGAACTCACACCTGATATAGTGCAATATATCATCAAGAATAAAAATGCAATAAAGCAGCAGGGGTTTCAAATACTTAAACAGCAGGAACTTTCCTATTTGCAACCGACCACACCCCAGGACCAAAACAAGAAATCAACTCTTCCTTATCTCCTTGTTATTATGGCAATACTTGTTGTACTTCTTATAATCATATATTTCCAATCCCAAAAACCTGTGCCCAAAAAGATTGTTCCAGCTTCTACGTCCTCAGTGCTTAACAGGTCTCTTGTTCCGACATCCGTCTCTTCAGAATCAGCCTCAATATTACAAAACCTAAAGGATGTTCCAGTCCGTATAAGCGGAGGGGCCGATTTAAATTCGCGTACAGATATGGTTTTGCAGTCTTTGAAAAAAGCCGGATTTATGCTTATTGAAATAGATACTACACCTATTGAAACACCAAAAACCCTTGTTATCTTTTCAGCTGCAACTACACAACCGGTCAAAGATACAATGAATTTAGCCGTAAAAGAAATTGATCCGGATTTTATAGTTCAGGAATCTGATCGGAAAGAGCCTTACATCAATATTATTCTTCGAAGAAATATACAGTAAAAAAAAACTTGGCAGAACGCTTGACAAACCTCAAAATATGCGTTACTCTGATATTAATTACCATAGTTTTTATCAGTTAATTTTTTATATGAAACATCTCAAAAAGGGTTTTACCTTAATTGAGCTTCTCGTTGTTATCGGGATATTGGCTATCCTTTTAGCAATTACATTGATTGCCATAAACCCTGCACGCCAGTTTGGTCAGGCAAATAATACTCGAAGACGCAGCGACACGCTACAGGTCCTCAATGCCATACACCAATATGTAGCAGAGAATAAAGGAAACTTGCCGGCACCGCTTTTGACTCAAGTACCGCTTACACCCGTTCCTTTAGCAAGCACCGGACTTGATCTTTGTAATGATCTTATGTCAAACTACATTCCTGCTCTTCCTGTTGACCCATCATTAAATACAGATAATATAACGGATTGTTCGGTTGCCTATGACACCGGATATACCGTATCAAAAGATGCTCAAAACAGAGTAACTGTTGCGGCACCGACAACTGACAACAACGAAGAAATATCAGTAACCCGATAAGTCTAAACCCATTAATACAAAAATCCCGCCAGCCCGGCGGGGTTTTTGTTTGAATGGCTATATATGCTATAATCAGTTCTATGGATAAGAAAAAAAAGATTCTTGTTGTTGAGGATGATGAGTTTCTTCGAACCCTGTATACTGATATTCTTTCAAAAGAACACTACACAGTCTCTCATGCATCCGATGGAAACGAAGCCTATGCCAAAATAAAGGACGGTATGTGGGACCTTATACTTCTGGACATCATTCTTCCGTATCTTGACGGAATCGAAATCGTTTTGAAACTGAAAAAAGAATATCCTGATGCTTTGAAGCAACGTATTATTTTCCTGACCAATTTAGATAAAAATGAGATTGTTGAGAAAATTAAAACCCTTGGATATACTTATATCATAAAAAGCGATCTGAATCCGGAAGAGTTTGTCAAAAAAATAAAAGGTATTTTAACTTCACAAAAATAAGATATGGATATCTATATCTCATCGGGAAAAGGAACGGGTAAAACACCCCTTTCAGCATTTGACAATGCGCTTTTTAATGCGGGAATACATAACTATAACCTTATAGTTCTTTCATCCATTATCCCGCCTGGAAGCATTATTAAAGAAAAAAAGTATAAGTCAAATCCTCAGGAATACGGACATCGTCTCTATGTGGTAATGTCAGAAAATCGAAGCCGCGAACATAATAAATGCATAGGTGCAGCAATAGGTTGGTACCAGATTGAAGACGGTCGTGGTGTCTTTGTAGAACATAAAACAACAGGTGAAAGCGAAGAGGCTGTAGTCTCAAATCTGAATATCGAAATCATGAATTCATTGTCCGACCTGTGCCGTCTCAGAAATATTCCGTTTAACCGTCAAAAAGCTCATATGAAATCCAGTGTAAGCAAAATAACCGAGCTTGCCAGTTCAGTCCTTGTTGCTGCTGTCTACAAAAGCGAGCCATGGAACTTATCCATTATGTAGTTTTGGGTTTTATAATATATTTTTTCAGATATTGCACTGGTTTCCAAAGGGATTTTGATAAGCGCAATCCTTCAATCCCCAAATCCTGTTCATAATTTACGTGAGTACATCCAAGAATATGCAGATGCTTTGCAGCCTCATGACTCAATGCGGCATAAATACCCGTATACTTCTTGTCAGCTTTTTGAAAGGCAGATATACCCATTTTTTTATGGGAAACCTCATATATGTTAAAGGCTATTAATTTGTTCTGGTAATAAATACCTAAAACAAAAACATCAAGGTCCTTGTGTGAAGATATAAGTCGTTTTATTGCTATAAGTTCATTTTCTGTTTCTTTGTGATTTTTGCATGATCGTTTCTCCCAAAGGGAAAAAAGATTATATATCTCCACTTCCTTATCTTTGTTTTGCAAATTGAGAAACTCAACCCTATACCCAGAATATTTTTTCTTAAAACAGTCCACAAGATGTTTTTTACGTCGGTATTTTTCTGAAGGAAGGTTAACAATGTCTTTAACAGAAACAATATAATCATGATTATCTGCATCTTCACAGATATCATAATCCAAAGAAAGTTCTTTGCATGATTGCACTACAATGTCTGGAATCAATTTAAGATATGGTTCGATCTGCATTTTTTGTGCATGCGTAATAAGGATGTGAATTGTTTTTTTTACAAAATTTGTACCTATAAACGAATAAAACGGTTTTAATGTTAGATAGTCACAGAATCTTACAACCAAGTTATTATGCAACAATGAAACTTCTATAGAATCATCGGTATTGTATGTCCATAAGCTCGTGAAGTTGAAATCGGAATACGGATGGTACTGTGAGGTAAGATCTAATATGTCTTTTCTATGATTTAATTTAAGCTTTGAAAATTTTGGAAAAATTGGGATCATATAAGGAAAAAGAGGCCGATGAATAATAAAAGGGCTCCTATCAGTTTTATTTTCAATCCTTCTTTGCTAATGTTCTCCCGAAAAATACGAGGGAAGAATATTGTCAAGACAGTACCAAAAGCTATGCCAAAAAAAACTTGTGTATTTCCAATAACGCTAACCAAGGCAACGGGTCCGAGAAAAAATGCGTAATAATTGACCGATTTGGCGATGATAAAAACTATCTCATTGATGATTATTATCCCGATGGTTTTTTTGCGTATGTTTTTGAGGGATTTGTGAAACGCGTATCTCACTGCAGGCAACATAACATATATCATTATTCCTCCTGCACCGATACCAAAAGATTCATAAGAGACTACATGGGAAAAAGAAACAGTATGCATAATAAATTTCATGAGAATAGCTATTACTGCCCATATGAGATCATACAAAAGAATAAGGAAAAAAGACCTTGAAATTCTGAACTTTTTTTTTCCTTTTTTTGCAGCAATCAGCATTGTCGATACGATAACAAGGATAAATCCGATTGATTGCTTGAGATTAAGCCGTTCATCCAAGAAAATGAGGGCAAGGACCAGGCTTAAAATCGGAATTATCTGAAATAAAAATATGACTATGCTTGTCTCTTCATGATCAAGTGCCTTGAAATATATAATCAAAGACCAAATCGTAAGGATCCCGGTTACAAGAACTAAAAATCCATCCCAAAACGACAGAAGAGGAAAGCCTGACAAGATCCAGAAAAAAGAACCAAAAAAAAACCCGACCAATGCGGTAAATATCGGTAAAGCGCGATAGTCTTTAAACGATTTTGAGAGAAGGTATTTATCAATGAAATTTGAGACGGTGAAGACGGCAGGTGAAAGGAGCGCCATAATAATCCACATAGATTGTATTATACTTGACTTTTAACTTGACAATCAATAATGTTTTCCTTACACTGAAAATATGATTAAGACGCTCTTTCGAGAGTGGCAGGCTAAGCTCGCTTTTCTAATTTTTCTTGTATTTACTATCTGGTGGTTAAGCCTCCAATTAAGCCGCAACATAGAAAGTCCTAATTTTGATTACTTTGCAAGTACATACTGCATCATGGCTATTTGGGGAGGATTTTGGGGAATAAAAATAGCACAAAAATGGGGAGGATACAAAAGCATCATGGGTAAAGCGATTATCTTTTTTTCCTTCGGTCTCTTTGCTCAGGCATTTGGTCAACTTGCCTATTCATATTATGTGATGATAAAACAGATTGAAGTACCTTATCCTTCAATAGGGGACCTTGGTTATTTTGGAAGTATTCCCTTATACATTGCAGGGATATCATATCTTGCTCATGCGTCAGGAATAAGTATTTCACTACGCTCTTTCAGGAATCAGATAGCAGCGCTTGTTTTACCGGCCCTCATTCTTATCGTTACTTACCTCATATTTCTCAAAGACTATACTGTGGATTGGTCCAACCCACTCACCGTACTATTGGATTTTGGTTATCCGCTTGGTCAATCCATATATATTGCGTTCGCTCTTCTTACCTACTTGTTGTCACGCAGCATTCTTGGAGGTAAGATGAAAAAAAGGGTAATCCTGATACTTCTGGCACTTTGTGTGCAGTACTGTGCTGATTTTGTATTCCTTTATCAGGCAAACACGGGCACCTGGCTTGCAGGTGGAATAAACGACTTCATGTATTTTTTCGGTTACTTTATTATGGCACTGGGACTGTTACAATTATGTACGGTTTATAAGGAGTTACGCACAAACTCAAACTAAATATCATCCTATGAGCACTGATGTTTATCGGCAAATGGCAATCAATATCATCCGCGAGCAAGAGATCATTATCGGACCTATCGCGGTCGAACAGGCAGGTCGAGTAAACGGCCTTACCGTCAACTGGAAACATCATGATGTTTCATTTACTGGAAACGAAATAAAAATAGTTGAAAATCTGATAGAGAAATATCGTGATTTTTTTGGCCAGGTTTCAGTTGAAGTCTGCAAAAATGCAGTAAAAAACCTCCTATCTGATCTTCCTGCCAAAGAAAGACCGGCTTTGCTTCGCTAATGACCTTATATATATGAAGTAAGCAATCATAGTATAATGAATACATGAAGTACTCTTCATCACTCACGCGCGAGCTTGAACACATTACGCAGGAGATGTATAAGAAAAATCTTGAACTGGCAGAGAGAAATAAGACGCTCTCACTTTTACGGCAAATCGAGGAGATTGTGTTGAGCGCGGTGACTGATATAGATAAAACCGCCCGTCAGGTTGCCAATACAGTGATACGGGATGCTGGATTTAAAGCAGTATTCCTTCATATGCTCAACCACACAAAAACTGCTCTTATACCTCTGACAATATCAGTTGAGGACCTGAGTAAGCTTGAGGATAAATCATATACCGATACATTCAACCGGACAAAAATTCCGTTTCACCACCGTGAAGGACTCCTTATAAAAGCAGTAACATCAAAACAAATCCAGAAAACATCCCAACTGTATTTTCTTTACATGCCAAGTCTTGACCTGAACTATTGCCATATGGCGCAGAAAACCCTTGGAATGAAATTATTCCTCACATATCCTCTGATAGTTCGGGATGAGGTTATGGGTACACTGACTCTTGTCACAGGAAAAAACGACAAAAACACACTTGAATCAAGAAAAGGACTGGTTGATCGACTACCAGGAATCGTTGCAATCGCACTTGATAACGCACTTTTGTATAAAACAATACAAGATAATAACGAACGACTCAAGGAACTTGACCGTCTTAAAACTGAGTTCGTTTCGATTGCATCACATGAACTGCGCACCCCAATGACAGCAATCAAAAGTTATGTATGGCTGGCGCTTCACAAATCAAAAGGCAAGCTTGACCCGAAACTCAAAGAGTATCTCACGATTACCTACTCGTCAGTCGAACGTATGATAAAGCTTGTCCAGAATATGCTTACTGTGTCAAGAATCGAAGGGAAACGCCTTAAGCTTACCAAAGAAGATGTACGACTGGATGAGGTTATCTGCGAAGTATATAATGAGCTTAAGATTAAAGCCGATGAGAGCAATATACAAATGGTCTACGACAATCCCAAACGTATAACTATACAAGGTGACAAAGAAAAATTACGGGAGGTTGTCCAGAATCTGCTCGGGAACGCATTGAAATTCACCTTGTCCGGAGGAAAGATCACCATTAATACACAGATAACACCGCGCTTTGTAGAGACAAGTATCGCAGATACCGGACCAGGTATATCCCAAGAAAATTTAGGAAAACTTTTCCAAAAATTCGGGATGTTGGGAGCTTCGTACATCAAAACAGGTACTGCTTCGGGAACTGGCTTAGGTTTATATATCACAAAGCAGATAGTTGCACTTCATAAGGGACAAATCTCGGTAAAATCACAAGAAGGTAAAGGGTCTACGTTTAGTTTTAAGCTCCCTTTAAAAATTAAATAATAAAAACACATTTGTATTATGGATGAGTCTGTGTTATACTATTACATACGCATGGAACTTTCTGGACCTGCTTATTGAACGGCTTCATAATTAAAATTATTAAAGCATTTCATTTCTTTTAAAACGAAGGGGATTATAAGCATATATTTTTTTTAGTCTTCCTTCAGGATAACCTGGTTAATACACATAGTTTAATCGGTGTCGTCAATCATAAGATATAGGCAGATTTAGAAGGTTGCATGAGATTTTTTGTATAATAACATATGCATCCGGTCGCACAAGCTTTAGAAAAAATAACAAATCCCTCTAAGGCAGCATTGTATTCACGGTTTTTCAAAACAGGGAGGGGAGAATACGGAGAAGCTGATGTTTTTCTCGGAGTGACTGTCCCGAAGCAGCGAAAGATCGCAAAACAATTTAAAAATCTACCGCTTCATGAAGTCAAAAATCTTCTGCACTCAAAATTTCATGAACATCGTCTTGTAGCTCTGCTTATCCTTATCGGACAGTTTAACAGCGGCGAAACGGAAGTAAAAAAAACAATCTTTGACTTATATTGCCATAACACGAAATATATCAATAACTGGGACCTTGTTGACCTTTCCGCTCCACATATAGTCGGGCAATATCTTGCCAACAAAGATAAAACCATCCTATACAAATTTGCCCGCTCATCATATCTTTGGGAACGGCGTATTGCAATGATTTCCTGTTTCTTTTTTATAAGAGATAACTTTTTTGAAGATGCATTTGGTATAGCGGAGATATTACTTCACGATAAACATGACCTTATCCATAAGGCAGTCGGTTGGATGCTGCGGGAGATAGGAAAACGTAATCAAGAAGAGGAGGAAAAATTTTTAAAAATTCATTATAAAATAATGCCCCGGACAATGCTTCGGTATGCAATTGAAAGGTTTGACAAAGCAAAAAGACAAAAATATATGGTTAAAGACACTAGCCCTTAACCGATTTTCAATACCGTATAGGATACTACACCATGCGGTATGCTGACTTTTACAGTATCTCCTTGCTTTTTGCCCCGAACTGCCTTGCCTACTGGAGAGTAAATTGATATCTTTCCTTTTGTTATATCTGATTCATATCCTCCAACAAGAACTATTTCCTTTGTTTCGGTCTTACTTTGGAGTGAAACACGTGAACCGATATCTGCAAAATCTTTTGAAGGAGACTCAAGAACTTCAACTGATCTGCATATCTTATCCAACCTCCGTAATCTCACATCAATACTTGTCAATTTAGAGCGGGCAACCTTATAAGCGGCATTTTCAGATAAATCTCCCAGTTCACGACTGCGCTGAAGCTCAGCAACTGCCAAGACTCTTTGTTTCTGTAAATTAAGCTTTTCTTTTAAAAGTTCGTCATACCCGTCTTTCGTAAAGATTATTTTTTTTGGCATTTCTCATTTTATCTTTTTTTAAGAATGATATCTAACCAAATTTATGGTATAATAGTTACAGATTGTAAGATTCTGTTTTGTATCATGCATAATATCTTTCATAAAAAGATATTCAGGCTCTTGCCTTTTATCTAAAGAGCCTCAAGTCAGGTTCTTCTTTCTTAATTTATTATTTTATTTTTTATGTATGTTTAATAACCGTCGTTCTTTTCACTCTTCAAGTTTTCGCAACAGTCGTAAATCATATGGTACATTTCGCAGATTTTCAGGTAACGGCAGATATGGAAACCGGACCCCTGCATCTGTCCCAATCCATTCATTTATTCAAAAAGCAACAGTCCAGGCACCGCAATGTGACGTTCAAACTCCTTCGGTCAATATAGAAAAACTGGAAATAAATGAACGTATTAAATCCAATATCCTGTCACGCGGATATACACTGCTCATGCCTATCCAGGAAAAAGTAATTCCTGCAGTACTTCAAGGAAAAGATGTGATTGGGATTGCCAATACAGGAACAGGAAAAACAGCCGCCTTCCTTATACCTATCATAGAAAACGTCATGAAAAATCCTTCATACCGCAGCCTTATTATTACACCGACCCGCGAACTCGCGCTTCAGATACAGGAGGAGCTTCGCAGGTTTACCCAGGGAATACGCCTTTATAGCACGTTTTGTATCGGACAATCGTCAATGCGCAACCAAATATATGAGCTTCGTAGATCTCCACACGTGGTAATCGGGACACCGGGACGCCTTAAAGATCTCATCGAACGGAGAGTTCTTAATTTAAGCCTTTTCAAAATGATTGTATTGGATGAAGTTGATCAGATGCTTGATATGGGTTTTTCACAGGATGTAAAACATATTATTTCCTTTTTACCGTCAAAGCGCCAATCACTCTTTTTTTCGGCAACCGTATCAAAGGAAATTAACAGGATTATTGCCACATTTGTAACAAATCCTGAAACCATATCAGTCAAAACCCAGGAAACAGTCGCCCATATCAAACAAGATGTGGTACGCATTAACCCGGGAAAAACAAAAATTGATATGCTGGACGAACTTCTGAGAAAAGACGAATTTAAGAAAGTACTTGTTTTTGGAAGGACTAAATTCGGTGTTGAGCGTCTTGGACGGGATCTTTTTCAAAAAGGATTTAAAGTAACTTCAATCCATGGTGACAAACCGCAGATCAAGCGTCAACAGGCAATCCGCATGTTTAAGGAGGATGTCGTACGGGTACTTGTAGCAACCGATGTTGCAGCACGCGGTCTTGATATCGGTAATATCACTCATGTCATAAACTATGATGTACCGGCAACATACGAAGATTATATCCACCGTATTGGCAGGACCGGTCGGGCAAACAAAACTGGAACCGCACTGACATTTGTGTAAAAAACAGGTTTGTTGAAGTTACTCGGAGCTCATTGCGCTTACATCAAGTTCATTTACATTATCATCGTGATTAAGATCAAGATCAGATGTGTAAATCGGATTATCTCCGTCACGTGTTTTTCCTACTACTTTATTCCAGCAAGGATCAACGTGGTTACAGGGTGTGGAGTTCTGGATAAGATCTGCATCAAATGTATCAACCGCCCCGTCGTGGTTTATATCACCCTTAAGCATTTTCTCTTTCTTACTATTTGATTCTTGTGAAGGAATGATGGATAAAGGAGACCGGTTGGTAAACAGAAAATATGCGACAATTGAGGCAAAAAGAACAAAAAGAATAAAGGCGATAAGATAAGTTTGTGATTTACTGTTTCCCATACAATTTCTTAAATAGTAGATAAATTTGATCTCATTGTCAAATCATAACTGATGATTATATAATAATGTATTGTGACACACAATCATTCAAAAAAGGAGAAATTGCTTTATAAACAATATCTCCCATATATTTCGGTTACGCTTTTCATACTCCTTCTTTTTTTAATGTTAAGATTTTTACAACCAAATGAGTTGCGCATCAGTCAAAGTATCTTATTCACCGACATATATAAAGATCTCCCTACTGTTGAGATTGCCGGATTTGATCAGGGAGAAAACTGGAGAGGCGATTATACCCACGACAGCATAAGAACGCTTGATGGAATAAGCGCAATAAATATTTTTTCTTCAAAAAAAACAAACAGTATCACTCTGGATAAACCCTTAAATCTCAATAACTATAAAACAATATTTGCGTATTTTTATATTGATAAAGAAGAGACAGTAGATACGATAGATAAACTCCGGATCGGATTTACTTCAGGTGAAAAAACGTCATATTTCACGGTATTCAAATTCAATACCGGATGGAATCTTGCATCCATGGAGAAAAAGGATTTTTCGGATCAGTCCATTAACTGGCAAAGCATACGCAGGGTCTCAATTGATCTTACACCGGTTGCCGACCAAACTCCCCAGGTTACATTTGACCGGATCTGGACTCAGCAGCCTATACCAAATAAAAGAGATCTTTTGTCAGACGCAAACGGATACATGAGTATGAAAACCGTTGGTAAAAAAACATTCTTGCATATTGCTTCTCCGGTCCTTACACATACAAGACTCCAGAAACCAATTCAAAAAAACGAATTCATGTATACGGTCACTTTTGCACCACTAAAGTTGGGCCAGTTCGTCATTTCTTTTCAAACCGATGAATCCGCGCATAACGGATACTTCTTTTCAGCTGAGGGACAAGATATGGATTCTTATCGTCTTTATAAAAAAATAAACGGAGTTGAAACAACTCTTATCAAAGGAACTTTTGAGAAAAACATATTTGAAAAAGAAGCCTATGTTTCGCTGCGGGTCCAAAAAACCAAAAAGAAAATCGGTGTTTCCGTACATATGGGCGGCAATAAATATATCCCGCTTTTAACAACATACGACCCCACTTTTTCAAAAGGATATTGTGGAGTATTGCACAAGGGATCCTATCTGATTGACACTATTGAAGTAAGGGAATAAATGGTCAGATAAGAAAGGGGATAAGAGCTGCAAAACCCGCGCTTATAATAATAAGCATGCTTATCAGAAAGTACCAGGCAAATGTACGGCTTCCCAGGATAAATGAATATACAGACTTCGCCAAAAGATTAGCTGTATGAGCAAGCATGAGTGCCAAAACAGCGGTCGAATACTGTATAGATTTTCCGGCAAGCTCAGCTATGTTTATGCTTATGGCATCTATACCGGCAAGCGAAGAAAATATGACTGTGACAAAAAAAGCACTACTTCCGAAAAGTACCAGGGATGCTTTGGATAAGAATTTGATCACCAAAAAAAGCACGGCAAACTGAAGAGCCGGTTTTAAAGAAAAAATAGTATCCTTATCCAGACGCTTCCTGGTATCAAGAAGTTGCTTCTTGCTCACCTTATCTTTTTTCCTAATAAAAAACAGAACTACTATAATACCCGAAAAAACTAATGCACCGATCATAGCCGATGCATTCAGAAGAAGCACGATATTTATTGATGCGATAAGTAGAAAATGCTGCAGAAAGCTTGCAATATTTGATAAAAGCGCAGCCGAAACAAGACGGTGGGTCGTCTTTGTTTTCTTACTTTTTATCGCGAGAGACTGAGTGGTTGAAGTTGAAGAAATAAATCCACCTGCAAATGCAGTAAGGAACCATCCTCCTTTTTGACCGATTGTTTTTTCAAGAAAATAACCTACAACTTCAATACCGGTAATAATCGCAACAACTCTCCAAAGATTAAAAGGATTGAGAAGCTCAATTGTACTTAATGACTTAAGCTTTTCTCCTAAAAAAGCACCCATCCCGAGTATGTCAGCAATTGTATACGATACATCGGGCAAAAACGGAAGAATCACAAGAGCAATTATGGCGTAGCTTAAAAAAGCATCGATCTCATATTCTTTTATATTGGAAATAAACGATTTGATCTCCTCTTTAAGCGAAAGAATAAGGATAAGAACTACTGTCAAAGCAACAGTCACTTGTATCGGAAAAAAGTCCAATCCGATAAGCACTCCTATGACATAACAGATAAGGATCGCAAGCTCGGTCGTCATACCTATATCTTTTGTTTGCCTGCTGCCAAGAACATAATATATAGTGAGCAGTGCAACAAATGCAAGTGATATGATATTGAATAAAGGTGTAAACCCATTCAAACTTAGACCTGCAATTGAACCGACAAGAGATATAAGAGAAAAGCTGCGTATCCCAAGGCTTCCGATTCCTGATCGTCTTGTTTTATCTACTTTTCTCTCATATGCTTCACGCTCCAATCCAATTGCTGCTCCTAAGAGTGCGGCTATGATCAGTTTGATAGGAATTGACATGGATATAAGTATACCATATATTATAGGATATATCTACTGTTTTATTTGATAAAATTGTGTATAATGTAACCATGATTGTCCGAAACAAAGATCAAAGAGTTGCTGTTTTGGTTGATGTACAAAATCTGTATTACTCTGCAAAAAACCTGTATAAATCCAGGATTAATTTTAAAAATCTCTTGACACTGGTAACCCAAAAACGCTTGCTTGTCCGGGCAATTGCCTATGTTATCAAAGCAGATGCGCGCGAAAAAGAAAATGAATTTTTTGATGCAGTAAATTCCGCGGGATTTGAAGTAAAAGAAAAACTTCTTCAGACATTTTATGGAGGAGCAAAAAAAGGGGATTGGGATTTGGGAATTGCTATGGATGCTATACGCTTGGGGCATAAGGTCGACTCGATTATTCTGGTCTCAGGAGATGGTGATTTCAAACCGGTGGTCAATTATCTTCAACAGTCGCTCGGGTGTCTTGTGGAAGTTGTAGCGTTTCGAAAGACAGCAAACCATGAGCTTATTGAGATTGCCGATGATTTTATAGATATCGAACAACACAAAGAATCGCTTCTTTTTAAAATCTGACAGATTGTAAACCGATCTTCATTTTGACAAAAAAGTTTTTTCTCCTTTACAAAAGCTGTTAAATCATTTATTCTAACAGTAGACGGATAAAAAACGGTTTTAAGGAATTCTACATATTTGGTATATATTTTTTGTCAAAAATGGCTTATCAGCCTAGCATGATATCTGCTAACAGGACTACTGTTTGATTCTGGCTTGATGTAGCAATCTATAATACATGGAGTTTTTACGCGCATACTTTTTCTTGCTTTTTTCAAAAAAACTCTCTAAAATTGCCACATATGAATCAAAAGTCTGTCCTTGTTACAATCATAAGTCTCGCTGTTATTTTTGTTTTTTTATTTGCTGTTTATTTACTTATAAATAAAACGCCTGATTATTCGGAGATACTAAAAGTATCAAAACAGGACCATGTGAAATGGTCTCTTGATCAGAAACATGTGTTATATGAATACAGCGACTTGCAATGTCCGGCTTGTGCGGTTTTTCATGAATCCCTATCCACCTATGAAGCGACAGGAAGCGCGCATCATGAAATCACTAAAAAAGTAACACTTGTATTTAGACATTTTCCGCTTTACCAAAACCACGAAAACGCTTTTGAAATTGCGTATGCGGCTGAAGCGGCCGGTAAACAGGGAAAGTTTTTTGACATGATTTCTTCCTTGTTTGCCGATCAACGACAATTGACAAACGCTTCAAATACTCGCATGTTTCTGACGGAAAAAGCACGAAGCATCGGTCTTGACACCGAACAATTTCTCAAGGATATGGAAAATCCTGACATTCAGGCAAAGGTACAAGCTGATCTTGCAGGAGGAGAACAAATGGGTATAAACGCTACCCCAACTTTTTTTCTTGACGGACAAAAGCTTGAAATTCAAAATCCCCAACAATTGCTTGATGTGTTGAAAGACCTTGATTAGTTAATCTGGAGCATAAAAACAATACAAACGCTCTTTACCCTTGTGCTATAATTATCCTATGTTTGTGTATGTTGCCAAAAAGAAAATTCATTGTATAGTCAAAGGAAAGGGAGCCCCTGTACTTTTTGTCCATGGGTGGGGAGGATCATCCTCAAGTCTTATCCGCGTTGCGGAAAAGATAGCCAAAACTAGAAAAGTGATTGTCATAGATTTGCCGGGATTCGGGAAAAGCGATCGACCGGATCAAGACTGGGGAGTAGAGGAGTATGCGCAAATTATTCTTAAGACTTGTTCTGCTTTCAAAATCTCAAAAACTGATTATTTTGGACATTCATTTGGCGGATCATTGGGAATATATCTTGCATCAACATATCCAACCTACATTGCAAAGCTTATTTTATGCAGTAGCTCATATAAACGTGCTTCACAAAAAAAAATACCGGCAGCCAATCTCTTTCATCAGCTTGCCCTTCCAGACAACATTAAGTTGCTGATACGCCGCTTAATCTATAGATTATTCTTTCCCGGATCAGACAGTTTAAAGTATCCAAATCTTGAAAGTAATTTCCGCAAGATAATTTCTCAAGACCTCAGCTCATGTTTACCAAAAATACAAACGCCTACCCTTATTCTTTGGGGAGACAAAGACAATGAGACACCGTTACCGCTTGCATATGAGCTTGAAAAAAAAATAAAAAATTCACAGCTGGTACTATTTAAAGATAAAGGTCATGCTCTTCCGCTTATTGAACCAAATGGCGTCTTTAAGGAAATTGACAGATTTCTTCTATGAATATAGTTTTATCAATATTATTCTTTATCTTGTCTGCCCTCAAGATAATTGATCTGGTTTATCGATTTCAGATAAAGGAATATAGATTTGATCGGTTTGTCCAGTCAATTTATGATGAAGAAATCGTACAAATTTTATTAACAAAAGGTAAACTTCCTGCAAAAACTATTAGAAATATTCTCATAAGTTTTTTTTCGTTTATTGTTACGGGTCTCTGGGCATTTATAATAAGAGGAAGTGACATACTTGTTATTCTATCGCTCTTTTTGTTTCCTATATATAGTTTTTCCGTTGTCTATAGCTTTATCCTGGTAACAGAAATTGTCTCGTCCATAAAAAAGAACCTTATTATTACACGCGCTAAAAGACTCATAAACAAATCCGATGTCATAACAATAGGTATCACCGGTTCTTATGGCAAAACAACTACAAAGGAATATTTATATGAAATACTTTCAACCCATTACAACGTTGCAAAAACAGAAGGCAACTTTAATACCGATATAGGTGTGGCTTTATCTATTATAAAAAACATCAAGAAAGATACGGATTTTTTCATCGCGGAGATGGGCGCTTATCGGCAAGGCGAGATTGCAGATATCTGCAGGATAACCCGACCCCTATATGCCATTATTCCCGGTATAGGAAACCAGCATCTGGGACTTTTTGGTTCAAAAGAAAAACTGATAAACGCAAAAAAAGAACTTCTCCATGCCCTTCCTTCAAAAGGAAAGGCATATATAAATAGCCAGGGAATAATAAAAAATGCTATATCAAGCAACTTAAAAATTAGACCGATTTTTTATTCAAAACACGATCTTATCGGGCTCTCATTACACGAAAACCTCTCTGTCATCCGACTCAACCTCGTACCGTGTATTATGCTGGCACGTGAGTTAAAAGTCCCTGAAAGAAAGGTAGAGCAAGCTATAAAAAACATCTATGAGAAAAAATCGGGTCTATCATCGGTAGTCGGCTGGAAACAAACCAAAATAATCGATAACTCATATAATACAAGTGTCGAATCTTTCATTCATATGTTACATGTACTGGCAAAGCATTCTGAAAATAACAAAATCATGGTTAACCGTGGGATAATTGAACTTGGGCGTGAAAAGAAAAACTCATATGCACGCATATTAAACAATCTTGGTAAATCCAAGGTTATTCTATACACCACGGACGTCAATTTTAAAAACAATCAAAAACAAAACGTCAGGTATTTTCGCTCAGAAAAAATGCTTTTAAAAGCTATAATGGAGAAAGCAGGAAAAAACACAGTGATTGCTTTTGAAGGAAGGTTTGACAAAAAATATATTCAATTCTTAAAAAAACAATGATCTCAACTGATTTTGCCGTAAATGAGTTTGTTGAAGACGCTCTGACAAGCCTTATAACTCTTGCGATGCCTTGGACATGGAAGGAGGGAAGAGAGAAGACTCAGGTTAGGAAAAAACTTGAGTCATATTTTCCAATGAGTGAATCTGTTTTTTTTCTATCCGGCCGCTCGGCACTCTCACTGCTATTGTCGGATATGCAACTTCCTGAAAATTCGGAAATCATTGTGCAAGGTTTTACCTGCGAGGCTGTAGTGCTGCCTGTTATTGAAAACAATCTTAAACCGGTATATGTTGACATAGAACCAATTACTTTTTCTGCTGATATAAAAGACGTGATAAGCAAAACTTCCAAGAGTACCCGAGCCATTATCCTCCAACATAGCTTTGGCATGACACCTCTCAATAGAGATAAGGTCTTGCAGTATGCCAAACAAAAAAAGATACTTGTCATTGAAGATATGGCTCATGGTTTTTCACCTTCATTCTGGCAAACCCAGAAATTAAGTGACAATCAAGCACTGCTTTTATCCTTTGGAAGATCCAAAGCTTTATCCTCAGTATTTGGTGGAGCGATAATTAGCACCAACAAGACTATTATACGGAAACTCAAGGAACGTGAAACTGCACTACCGGATCCAGGATATGGTCTTATGATCAAACTATTATGCTATAAACCACTTTCTTTTTTTATTAAGAAAACCTATAACTGTATTGGGTTTGGGAAATTTTTACACTTAATCTCAAAAAAAATGGGGCTTATCGCAGCCGAGATATCTCCAAAGGAAAAATCAGGATCATATGATATATATCTTGAAAAAAAATATCCTAACTGCCTTGCAAAGCTTCTTTTGAATCAACTTAATAAATATAAAAAAACACAGAAACAAAGAAACAAAATAGCCAAGATATACGGATCGCGCCTGATCAATTCGCTTCCAAAAGAGGCAATTGCCTATCTTTCGCGTTTTCCTTTGTTAGTGCAAAATAAGACTTCTTTACTTAAACGTCTGTCAAAAAAAAATATTTTTTTAGGGAATTGGTACTCCCAACCTGTTGCTCCAGCTCCTCTTCCGCTTGAAAAAGTAGGGTATAGAAAAGGTTCTTGTCCTGTGGCAGAACATATATGTTGCCATATCGTAAATCTGCCGATACTGATATCTGAAAAAGACGCTCTTCTAATAATTGATGCAACTCACACCTATGACTATTAATTCAATTTCTTCACATATTGTATGGGAGCTTTTTTTCAAAGAAAATGAAGCTCCGTCTTTTCTCCAATCATGGGAGTGGGGAGAAGTTCAAAAAAAACTTGGCTATAAAATAGAAAGACTCGGTATATATGATGGAAAAAAACTAGTCGGGATAGCACAGGTTATCAAAATAATAGCAAAGCGGGGAAACATGCTTTTTGTACCTCATGGACCTATCATTAATCTCAAATCTCAAACATCAAACCTCAAAACTTTCATAGAATTGCTTCTTGACTATTTGAAAAAAATTGCCAAGCGGGAAAACTATGATTTTATACGCATAGCTCCAGTTTTTGAAGACAAAGGAAAGCATAGGCAAATCTTTAAAGAACTTGAGCTGCATATCTCACCTATTTATATGCACGCAGAACGTGTCTGGATTCTTGATATAACGAAATCCGAAGATAATCTTTTGGCAGACATGAGAAAAACCACCCGTTATTTGATACGGAAAGCTGAAAAGGAAGGAGTTGTCATTGAGGTGCGAACAGATTTGCAGGCACTAGATGATTTCTGGGATATATACGGAAAAACAGCGTCAAGGGAGCACTTCACCCCATTTTCACAATCATTTATACGTCATGAGTTTGAGGAATTTTTTAAAACTGGAAATGCGCTTTTTTTCCTCGGCAAAACGGACAAAGACAAGAGATACGAAGCAGGAGCCCTTATAGTGTTCACCCCGTCAACCGCTTTTTATCATCAGGGTGCCTCACTCCATAGTAAGATCCCGGTAGCTTACCTTATGCAATGGAGAGCAATCCAGGAAGCAAAAAAAAGAGGGTGTACCCATTATAACTTTTGGGGGACACTGCAGCAGGGTCGTACACCCAAAAGCTGGGGAGGTCTTAGTCTTTTCAAGCAGGGATTCGGTGGGTTTCAAAGAGACTACGTTCCCACACATGACTATATAATAACTTCCAAATACTACCTAACCTATCTGTACGAACTCTACCTGAAGTGGAAACGCGGAGTTTGACTTCATAAAAAAAGATTGTTATAATAGGCTAACTATGGTTGCTATAGAATCTCAAGTCTCTTCATTGTGCACCCGAGGACCAATTACTCCAGCAACGCCAACACGAGGTGCTGTAGAAGGACTAATTCAAAATGCACTATATCAGCATAAAAAACTAATCAGAGCAGATATTGGTATGTTGCAGGAACCAATAACAGACTATGCAAGAGCAGCGCTCCAAACCGCAGTTCAGGAGATTGTAGTTGCCGGATATAAACCAACTGAGGGATTAGCTGCATTTCGAGAAGAAATCGCAAGATTTACAACTGAACGGTTTGGTGTTGAAATAGATCCTTCATGGGTTGTTGTTGGAATGGGTGGATCTGAGTGTTTCTCACTAGTTTTAAAAGCATTGCTAAGACAGGGCGACTCTGTTGCAACGCCTGATCCTCACTATGCGAATTTTGACATTATAGCTGCAGAACAGGGTATTCAGTGGGTTCCCATTCCTACATCACCGGAATATAATTATCATCCTGATTTGGAAGTTGCAGAAAATCTTACCAGAACTGATAATTCTATAAAAGCAATATATCAATGCAGTCCAAACAATCCTACAGGAACTGTTTTAACCAGAGATGAGATCCGCAGAACTTACGAGTTGGGCAAGGTCGCTCTCTGGGATAGTGTATATTCTGCTTTTAATTATTCAGATAGTCCATCATCTGCTCTTGAGGTGCTTAAGGATATGGATGAAGCTGAACGAGAAGAAGCTCTTCGGAGATCGGTTTTTTTTGATAGCATGTCTAAACTTGCAGGTTTAGCTGATCTACGTATTGGATGGGCAATAATACCCGACAACACACTTCGAGCAGAGGTTATTAAACATGCTTCAGCGCGCGGTTCGGTTTGCGGAATAAACCAGAGAGCTTCAGAAATGGTTCTTAGAAAGATGAGAGAAAATGATTTTGAAATTCTCAATGAACAGAAGGCACTTTATAGAAAAAAAAGGGATTTGGTTCATGAAGCATTATGCAGAATGCAGGAAAAAAGACTTCTTCATGTACAAAGCTCTCCTCCAGATGGAGGAATTTATGAGATGGTAGAATTTGATTGGACCGCGTTTGATTTCTTGAAATGGTCTCTTGAATCGTTGAAAGAGGCGGTAACATTTGTACCCATCACAACAGATGCGGGAAGCTTTTATACTGATTCAAAACAGGGCATACGTAGGGCACGTCTTTGTTTTGGTTTACCGATCGACCAGATACCTGAAGCTATGGAGTTATTAGAAAATCAGCTAATCAAATACAAAGAAAGCCTGAGTGATTAATAAAGCTTAACCAGACCTTTGTTCAGGATCTTCTTAAAACTCATCTTCAAATACACAAGCGATAGGATTAGATACACAAGATTCAAAACAGCGCTCATCAGGATCTTGCTGATATCAATATGGCCTTTTGTCAGTACTTCACGTGCTCCTTCAAAAATATAGCTTGTTGGCACAAATTTTGCAACCACCTGGGCCCAGTACGGAAGAATGGAAAGCGGATAATAAATCGCCGAAAAAGGAGAGATGAGTGCAACAACTGTCCATGCAAGGGTTTGAACCCGTGTGCCATACCGGAGAATAAATCCGGACACAAAACATCCCACCCACCAGCCGGTTACGATAAGCAGGAAAAAAAATGGCAACAGATAAAAACCATATATCATGAAGTTGAATTTGTAGAGGAAAAAAGCAAGAGTTGCAGCAAATGTCAGGCTTATGACTGCTTTTGCAAGACCGATGATAAAAAATGACACTACCCATTCTGAAAACTTCAGGGGTGATACAAAAATATTGATAAGATTCTTGTTCCAAAGATCTTCAAGCAAATTGACCGTTATCTCGTATTGTCCTCTCCATACGATAAGCCACAATAAAAGACCCGACATGATCATTTTGATGACCATGGAGGAGTTGGGCATATACCTTTGGAAATATAGACTCGTTAACCCCCACATAAGCATGTCAATTGTGGGCCAATAAAATGCATCGCTTAACCTGTCAAGACTGTGCCTGAACAAATACGTATAGCGCAACAATATGGCATAAATTCTGTGTATTTTCATGCTGTTTTATGTTCCTTTAACTTTTCAAGAAAATAATCTTCAAGGTCAGGTTTGTCAATTGATATCTCGTCGTATTCAATCCCGAGTGTTGCCATCTCTTTAAGAAGCATCCCAATCTCTTTTTCCTTCATGGACACCTTGATATAACGGCCTCTTATCTCATATGATACCTGTATCTTTTTCACATACTCTTCAAGCCGTTTTAAACCATCCTTTATAAGAAAATCAATGTGCGATGTTTCAACAGTCCTAGCTAGCGAATACGGCGTATCGTCTGCCACTACTTTGCCGTGATCTATAAATATCACCCGATCGCAAACTTCCTCGACTTCCCGCATATTATGCGAAGTAAGAAGTATTGACACCTGGAAATTCTTACGCTCCTCAATCAGAAAAGATCGTATATAGGTTGCAACCTCCGGGTCAAGGGATGCGGTCGGCTCATCCAAAAGAAGAACCCTCGGATAGTTGATAAATGACTTTGCCAGATTGACCCGTGTCAACTGTCCTGCTGATAAATTTGCCATTTTCTCTTTAAGAAGCCTTTCTATTTTAAAAATATGCGCAATCTTTGCAATCCGCTTTTTACGATTTGGTATATCAAAAAGATAGCTGATAAACGTAAGATTTTCCTGAACCGATAAATCCCAAGGAAGGTTGGTATATGTAGAGGAAAAGTTAACCTGTTCCATTATCTCTTCATGATGGCTACTAAGGTCCTTACCAAAGTAGTTAACCGCCCCTGATGTGGGTGTCAACACTCCAAGAAGCATTTGTATGGTAGTTGTCTTTCCTGCGCCGTTTCTGCCTAAAAATCCAAGTATCTCGCCTTCACCTAAAGAAAATGATACCGCATCAACCGCGGTAAAATCACCGAATTTCTTGGTAAGCTCATCAACCTGCAGTACGTTCATTTATTCATTATAACAAAAAGCCTGTCATCATAATCTGTTATAATTAATTTATGATGATTGACATCCTTCAAACAGCCGCAAAGGAGGCAGGGGACAGACTACTTACCTATTTTCAGAAAGAGTTTACCCTATCGGAAAAAACATCACATCAAAATCTTGTCACTCAGGCAGACCTGGAGAGCCAGAATGTGTTAAAGGCTGCAATTACCAAACTGATGGTGAAAAAAGGCTGTAACAGCAATGATCTTGGATTTGTCGGTGAAGAAAAGCTGGAAACACGAGGAAAACACATGTTTATTATCGATCCACTGGACGGTACAGCAAATTTTGCATCAGGCTATGAGCACTTCAGTATTTCAATAGGATATGTATTAAACGGTATGCTTATGGCAGGTTTGGTATATCATCCGCCAAGTGGTACGTATTTTTACGCTCAAAAGGATAAAGGAGCTTTTAAAAGACACGCAAACCATATTAAGCGCCTGCATATCAAACATTGCCTGATAAAAGATTCACTTGTAGTATCCTACCTCAGCACTGACAAATACGCCAGATCCCTTATCCTTCCGTCACTTCTCAGATTAAGTGCAGCCTCACGAGGACTACGCATCTTCGGTGCATGCAGCCTTGATATGGCTTATTTTTCAGAAAATGCCAATAATATCAATATTGTCTTACATGCGCATCCATCTATATGGGATATTGCCGGTGTAAAGCTCATTATTACGGAATCAGGCGGTGTTATGACAAATCTTGAAGGCCTTACTCTAAATCTAGACTACGACACCGTACAAAAACCGTATTACGGCGTTCTTGTCTGTCATCCGGAAAATCTGAGAGAAATCATCTCCCTCATAAAAAAATAAGTTGTCATGATTAAGGCTTTTTATTCTGTTCTCCATAGAAAATCAGGGAATAGGGAAGCTAATAAAGCACATATATTGATTTGACGGTCTAAACAATCAAAAAATCCGTATTTAGGAGCATAGGTCATTTTAGGAGAAATAGATAGTAAATATGAGTATAAATTCTTTAAAAATAAAATAATAAATAATAATTATGTCTTATTTTATTTTTTATTTTTTATAACCAAATCACTACTCCTCTTCTGTTGAAGCTGATTGACGTCGTAAAAGATACAATTTACGATGTTGTATGTCTTTATTCCCTCATATAACCATGTGTCGATTTTATCCAAAAGTCCTTGTTGCAAATATGGTGCCTCTCCTTCAGGGGGGAGGAAAATCAACCAGGTCCACTCTTTCCAATACGTAATCGCTTAGATACCATATGACTTTATCCGGTTTATTTCTTTATCTTGCTCTACATAAACATCTTCTCCGTAATTATCATCCTCCACTTGAGATATCTTTGTTTTAGATTGTTTTAATAATCTAAACTTACATTTTTGAGGCTAAAAAGTTAAGAATTGCATTGTGTATACGTATCGTATACCTATGATATAGAGCGTCATAATAGTATAAACGTTCAAATTTGAGGCTGATTTAATAGCAGTTTTGCAATTAATAATTATTTATTTAGATTGTCTTTACAGGCTATTCTCTCATATTTGTGCCTGTGTACTTGTAACGCTGTCAGAAGCTGATACACCAAATAGACTGTTATAACAATCTAGAAGTGCATTTTTAAGGCTAAATATGAAGACTTATCCACATGCATACGTATACAAGAAGGGGCGTAGGAATAAGCTAAGACGTTATTTTTGAGGCTAATATACTGTAGTCAAAGTTTAATTTATATGATAACTTGATCAATTATTCGTTTTAAAACTTTAACGAACGTATGTAATATAGCCCTATAGTTATTTTATTATAGGATACTTTACTATAGGATAAATTATTCACGTTCGTACTACTTTCTCCTCCCCTCTCCTCTACTCGGATGTATCACACTATTTTTTACCAAGAGATGGTAAGCATGATAATAAGAATTACAAATATCAATACAAAAATATATTCACGTATTGTTTCCTTAAAAAGCCGCTGATCAAGATAAAGATATGTTAATCCTCCGATGCTGTAAAATAAGGCTGATATCAAAAGAGCAAAAACAGTCGTCTGCAAAGGAACGAACGATACGATAAGGGCAACTTGCCATAAAACAAATCCGATAAGAGCACCAAACAACAACACTGATCTTTCAAGATAAAGCTCCAGCTTTATACTCCAGAGAAGATGAATTGCTATAATAACACCAAGTATCAGAAGAAGCAAGCTACTAAACACCACATTTATTTTTAATGAATAAATCAAATTGGCAAAAAGGAAGACAATAAGCGTCTGATAAAAATAGTTTACTGAAAATGCGGCTCTATAAAGTTGCAGACTCTTCTCTACTCCAACATTAAAGATATTGGAAACCAGAAACATAGCATAAATAGAAACTGCATAAAATATAATAAAAGGTATTCGCGTTAGCCATCTGACAGGAAACAGAAAGTAAAATAGATAAAAAGATACCGTTACCAGAACCGGCATAAGAAATAATGATACCCATTCGAGCTTTTCTATACCTTCAAGGAGAGAAAAATATGTACAGATATAGGAAGCTATGATAAATACGGGGATAAATATCCAAGAGGCGTCAAAATAAAAAAAGGTTGATATAAGAACCAAACTCGATAGAAGTATGACACTTATAATAAACCGTACTCTTTTTTCTATACCTGCTAATGTCGCGTAAAAAGCCTTGTACATATATTATTCCGTAGAAAATTCAAGTGAGTCAGGTATCTCAAGATTCGAGAAAACCTTATGAACGTCATCAAGTGCCTCAAGACTATCAACAAGGCTTAAAATTTGCTTTACTTGCTCATGTGTAGCTACTGATACCAAATTTGTCGGTTTATAATCAATCTCAGTTACGTGTGGCTTGAGCGAACCCAGATGATTATTGATTTTTCCAAAAAACTCAAACGGGATATATACATAATATGATGACTCCACAGTATCGATATCAATGGCATCCATGGCTTCAGCAAAAGCAAAAATAGTGTCTTCCTCACTCTGTAGTTTTTCAAAGATAATCAAACCGCATTTTCGAAAAATATATGATACAGAGCCTTGGCTACCCAATTTGCCACCATGTTTTTCCAAATGATTTTTAATTTCGTTGACCGTCCGATTTGCATTATCTGTCGTAGCCTGCAGTAATAAAGCAACTCCGTATGGTGCAAATCCTTCATATATCACTTCTTTCAGCTGGTTCTTCTCGGGTCCGCTTGCCCTGTCAATTGCTCGCTGGATATTATCCCGAGGCATGTTGTATGAACGGGCCTTGTCTATGGCAAGCCTCAGTTTAAAATTATGATTGGGATCCGGCAGCCCTCCTCCTTCAACAACAGCCAAAGTAATGATCCGTGACAACTTTGCAAAGGTTGCTCCCTTTACTTTATCATTTGCTGCCTTTTTTCTTTTTATGTTTGCCCACTTTGAATGACCTGACATAGCCAATATCTATTATACTTGACATTCACATAAAATGAAATATACTGATAAACTATACCTATGTATGATATTGAACATCTTGAACAGCAGGCAATTGATGCTGCAATGAATCTCCAGTGGAAACAGGCAATTGACCTCAATAACCAAATCATCAAGCTTGATGCTAAAAACGAATCAGCAAATTTGAGACTTGGCTTTGTTTATCTTCAGCAGAAAGATATCGTAAAGGCAAAAAAATATTACTCCAAAGCCTTAAAATTACAACCGCGTAACAGTGTTGCCATATCCAATTTGGAAAGGATAAAAGTTCTTGAAAAAGCAAAGATGCGCAAACCCGGTGATGCAATAATCTCTTTTGATCCGGACCTTTTCCTGGAGATGGCCGGTAAAACGAAAGTCGTTGGTTTGACCAATCTCGGCCAAAAAGACATATTGGCCAGACTGACAATAGGTGAACCGGTGGAACTCAAAGTAAAAAAACGACGAGTTGAGGTAAGAACTGTAAATGGTGATTATATCGGTACATTGCCGGATGACCTTTCCAAAAGACTTATGTTTTTCATCAAGGCTAAGAGCATATATGTTACGTATATCAAAGAATCAACTCTTACTCGGGTAATCGTATTTATCAAAGAAGAAAAAAAAGGCAAGGCTGTATACCACCAAATTTCATTCCCGCAAAACATACAAAAAAAACTTGATGACACTATCTTACCAACCGATGATAAGGAGGAGATCGAATCAGAAGAACAGGAAGAACATATGGATGCATGGGAAAAAATGGCTCAGGAAACACCGGTCAGCGATGATAAGGAACTTCTTATCGATATTCAGTCTGATGATTCGGATGAGGAAGAATAATGCTTTACTTTATTCTTGAAAAAAACAATACTTCCCTTTAGCTTACGCATTGGCAGAAGTTTTTTTATCTCATTTGGAACATCCATATCCTTCATTGAAAAAAAAGCTAGAAGCAGTGACAACATAAAAATGAAAATGAATATATATATCATAGTATTTCCCATTCTTTTTCCAATAAACCCAGCTTGATAATTATATCAGAACTGTCGGTTTGGCCGTTTTTTAAAGTACATCCGTAAAATGAAGCCAGATCCTTCGCGCTTACAGAAAAGTTTTCTCCGTTTTCCACTATCTCGCAATCCCCTTTCTCACTCTTACCTTGTGATATATCGACAACACGAATTCCGTCACCTTCAATGATTTTAGACAGAAAAAGCGCTGTCTTATAACTTGAATGATATATTATCTGTACGGTCTTTTGTTCCTCCCGGTAAATCCTGTTATACAAAATGCCTTGATATTTTTTGGCAAAATCCTTATCCTGAAAAAACTCTTCATCCAACCCCATGTCTCTTTTGAAGTCTATTTGAGCAAACTGCCTACTCCTTTTTCCAAAAAAACGGATAAAAATATATATCCTGTCAAATATATTACTGTTTGAAGATGAAAAAAAAATATCTCCTGCCGAAGGAAAATGTAGAGAATCAACCTCAATTTGATCTTTTCCATAAAATATTTCCGTTTTATTTTGATAAAAAAACCTATCTAAGGACGAAGCGGTTGTAACAGAAAAAGCTTTTCTGAACAAATCATTATTGTGTTCAAGGTTTACAAGTTTCCCTAATGCTCCAATACGGTAGTTTCCATAGCCTCCGGGTACTTTTATCTTCACATCGGGATAAAATGAAATAAAATAATGAATACTGTCACTTTTTCCGAGTGAATAGTATGTCGTGTTTTTACCGTAAAACACTAAGTTTATCCTGTCTTTGTTTTGGAAAAAAAGCGATGCCTGTAGTTGGCGGAAAATAATAAAGAATAAAGTAAAAATTAGCGGTAAGGAAAGAATTGACAACCACCTTTTATTACTTGCCTTGAGGATTTGTTTTTTTGCCTTTATAGATTTCTTCATATTCCCTCTTGCTCCAACTTGAAGTAATGAATTTTTTCGATTATTTCCTGTCTATTAATTTTTTTCATCAGAAGTAATTTTTTGATTATTGATAATGAGGCCTCAAACTCCGGCTGTATCACGACCTTCACACCCATATCCCGCATCCGTTTATGATCATGTGGTTTATGCGCACGACCTATAATGATTATGTCTTTATTGAGTTTTCGTGCGTTTAATATGATGGTTTCCTGCGAAAATCTGTCAGGAAGAGCTGTAACTAGTGCTGCACCATCCTTAACCTGCGCATAATCTAAGATGTCAATATCAGTAGGATCTCCATATATGATAGTAACGCCTTCTTTTTTCGCTTTTTCAACAATCTCAAAATTGTAATCTATCGCAATAAATGGAATATTAGACAGCATGAGAGCGCGCCCCACATAAGAACCGATGCGCCCATATCCGCATATTACTATATGATTTTTTATATTTAAAAGATCAATAAAGGCATGATTTCTGTCAATACGACGACTGATAAAAAGATGAAGAAAGGGAATATACTTTCTTATAGCTTTCCTGATAATATTATATATCAATTCTTTCCTCCCGACTAAAAAAGCAGTTACAAATATACTAACAACAATTGTCGCTAAGAGAAAATAATAATGTTCTTCTGTAAACATTTTGTTGAAATAAGCCAAAGAAATAAGAATAAACGCACCTTCATCAATTTGAAACAAAAATAACGACAGATATAAAGACAGCCTTGAGTGCAGCCTCATTGATAATGATGTAATAAGTATAATAACGGCCTTGATTACGATGATGGCACATGCAAAGATAAGAATCTTAGGCAAAAGTTGAAATATTACTCCAATCTGTATATTGATCCCAATATATATAGTAAAAAGCAGTGAAAGAACATTTCTCATAGGACGGATTTGCGAAAAAATATGATAGTGTTTCAGTGTTTGTGACACTGCTATTCCGGCCACAAATGCACTTACAAGTATATGAATATGAAAAATTGTAAAAATGTAAGCAATTAGAAAAATAATCAGTATGATACAAAGGTTCAATAGTTCCCGGGAGATGTTGGCAACCCTACTGAATATAAAAGACGCTGCCTTGTTGCCAAAATAATACGTAGAGCCAATAATCGTTCCGGATACAATTATATCAATGAAAATTTTTCCTGAAATATCTACAATTGATGTTGTACCCTGAGTGATTGAATTAAAAAAGATTAAAAAAGGAATAAAGGCAAGATTCTGAAACATAAGTATACCCATTGCCAGCTCTCCATGAAACGAACCCTCCTCTCCCCTTTCTTGAATAATCTTTGCCATGAGTGAAATTGATGATGAGGAAAGAGCAATACCGATAAGAAGAGATTGAATAAATGAAAATCCAGAAAAAAGGCTTATAAGCATGGTTGCAACAATAGTCAAAGACATCTGAAAAAATCCGCCCATTACAATATACTTTTTCAAAGACATCATACGACTGAACTGGATTTCAAGTCCCACAGTAAACATAAGAAGAACTATGCCAATATAAGCAAAATTGGCAATGATATCCCGAGAGATGAATCCGCTAAAGAGATTACCCAGAAATAACCCCCCCACCACACATCCAACAATGGAAGAGATCCCAAACTTTTTAAGAATTAAAGTAAATAAAAATGGAATTAAGAGAAAAAGCGATATATTTAATAGCAGGGCTGAAGACACGTCATTCATATACATTCCAGTATACCAGCTCGATTACCGCGATGGGTATTTGCGGGACATTATCTCATAAGTCTTTTTTCGCAGTCGATACATCGAAATGCTTCAGGCACAAGCTCCAATCTTATAGTGGGTATAGTTTTGTTGCATTTCTCACATACACCGTATCTTCCTTTTTGGATACGAGAAATGGAAGAGCTCAGGTCTTTAAGTCTTTTTTCCAAATCTTTTATCTCAGCAACAACCGTTTCATGCCCGACCTGCTCCCGAACATCTGTATCAACAGCTGCATTATCTGAAGCATGATCCGGATCAGCGAACGGATCATCTTTCTTTAGTTGTTCAATCTGAAGAAGTATTTTTTTCTTTTCCTCTTCAATTACTTTTTTTTGTTTTGTGATGAATGCTTTTGAAAGTCCTTTTGACATGGTGAATAGTTAAATATGTTAATCCCCTTATTTTTCCTCTTAACAGGTTTCTGAAATAATACACAAAGTAAAAACTAAATGTCAAGAGCAAGACGCCTGACACTACCTTGTTAAAACTATAATTCATGAAGTATAAACGATGCTCCTTCATATTGTCAAATAGAAAATAAACAAGTCCCTGAACCCACAAAACAAAAAATAGATTAAAACCTTTCTTTATTTTTTCTTTCCGAATTTCAAATAAAAACCTGTATGCAATATATGCTGCTAAAAAAAAGGCCATACTTTCGTACAAGGGAGTAAGATGCCTCATGCCATCCATGTTTGCATATTTTACAGACAGTAAAAAATCGGTTTTTATACCGACCTCACTTCCTGAAAAAAAGCTTCCCAATTTTCCTATACCCATTGCAAGTAATGCCGAAGGCGCATAATAATCAATAAATTCACTAAATCGGATTTTCTTTAAGTATGACCACAAATATAGACCCAAACCTATACCCAAATACGTACCATAAAGGGAGAGTCCGGGGTATCCGTTTATCAGTATAAATTTAAGAATATTAAATCCAAACTCCTTAAAATGCAGAAGCACATATACAAACCTGCCCATAATCAATCCTGCAAACAGGCTGTTAAAAAGAGCATCAAATACGTCTTCTTCTTTAAATGAGCTCAATCGGATTAGCCTCCAAAGAATAAAGCTTGCCCAAAAAAATGCAAGGACAAGAAATAAACCCATCGTGTAGATTTTGACAAACTTCAGATCTAACAATACAGGAAGCATAATGATTTAGTATAATTTACCCATTATGAAAAAACAACCAATACGCGTTGGATTCGATCTGGACGGTGTTATCCTGTATAATCCCGCAAGAATCGTACGCCCTCTCATTGCATTTTATAAGAAGTTTTTTTTTAAAAAAAAGGTACTGAAGTTCTACTATCCGCACAGCTCATTTGAAAAAACGATATGGAAGCTTGTCCATAAGTCAAGTATATTTATCGCTCCGGGATTAAACGATATAAAACAGCTCGTTAAAAGAAAAAAAATTAAGGCATATATTGTCACTGCCCGCTACGGTTTTATGGGAAAAGAACTTGTTGCATGGTTCAAAAAAAATGAACTTGATCTCATTTTTTCCGAACTGTATTACAACAAACATGATGATCAACCTCATATATTTAAAGAGCGTATGATAAAAAAACTGAAGCTGGACTTTTTTGTCGAAGATAATTATGATATAGTGCAACATATCGGCAAAAGCACAAAGGCAAAGGCTGTATGGATTTACAATCTATTTGATCGCGGTATACATTACCCATATAAAATGCCCTATTTGCAAAAAGCAGTAACATATATCCGCGAACATAATGATAAAAAAAAATGATGAAAATCCTTTTTTTTTCTCCTTATTTCTTTCCATACGTTTCTGGTTTATCTCTCCTACCCTACCGCATTCTTACCCATCTTAGTAAAGATTTTTGCATAACAGTACTGACGTTTCCTCATGAAGAGCATTTGAAGAAAAAAGAATATCTGTCAGGTTTGAAAGTCTTAAGAATGCCATATCTTTTCCGTATTTCCAAAGGATATATCTCTTCTCAATCAATCTTTTTTTTTATTAAGGAAACTCTTAGAAACGATTTAATATTTATCAATCTTCCAAGTGTTGAGGGAATATTTCTTGTCTTTTTTGGTTTTTTTATGAGAAAAAAAATAGTTGCGCAGTATATTTGTGATGTAAAACTACCAGGTTCTTTTTTTGAAAGATTAATTGAACATTTTCTTCGTATATCAACATATATTCAACTTGCACTCAGTGATAAAATCATTACGAACAAAGATTATATTCTTGGATTACCCTTTCCTGATTATTTTAAAAATAAGTGCATTTATTCATACCCCCCTATAACACATCTTGTTCCGGATAAGAAGGAGTTTACAAAAATGATGAAGAGAAAAAAAACACAGATGTGGGTTGGATATATTGGACGAATTGCAAGGGAAAAGGGACTTACATTCCTTATTCAAGCCTTGGTTATTTTAAAAGAAGAAATTAAAAACATTGTTTTAGTTTTCGGAGGACCGAATCCGGAAAATACAGCAGGAGAAAAAAAATATTTTCACGATGTCGTAAAGCAGTTGAAACAATATCATATCCCACATCTATTCTATCATAATCTAAGCCGTGGACAATTGGGAGCTTTATATAAATCTATTGACCTGCTTGCCTTACCTTCGACAAATAGAACAGAAGCGTTCGGAATGGTACAGGTTGAAGCAATGTTGGCTGGAAGACCTGTTGTAGCATCAAACCTTCCCGGAGTCAGAGTTCCTGTACAAAAAACGAAAATGGGCTTATTGGTTCCTCCGAAAAATGCAACTAAATTAGCTGAGGCAATAAAAAAAATTTTGAATAATCAAGCTATTTATACCCAGAAATCTTCAATTGAACAAGCAAAAAAAATGTTTGATGAAAAAAACGTTTTTCACACATATAAAACTATCTTTGATTTATATCAAAAATGAAAAAAACAAATACATATTTTATTCGTTCATATCTAAGCAATGCGCCTCCTTTTATGTCGGTTATCCGCACGCAGGAAGCAATGCTTTTTACGCAAAACAGTCGCTATATCAAACGGCCTGTTGTCGATTTCGGATGCGGTGACGGATTTTTTACGCAGACTGTTTTTGGAAAAAGAATTATTGATGTGGGTCTTGATCTTATAAACAACCCAAGAATTGAAAGAGCAGTAAAAAATAAAGTCTATAAAAAGATATTGTTGTATGACGGAAAAATTATTCCGTTAAAAACTGGGTCCATACAAACCGTAATATCAAACTGTGTTCTAGAACATATAAGTGATATTGAAAGCACTGTTGCAGAAATTTACCGTATTCTCAAACCAGGGGGTTTTTTTGTTGGATCTGTCATGACATCGCAGTGGAGTGAAAATCTTTTTGGAAAACGAATTTTTGGAAAGCTTTATTCGTCTTATATGAATAAATTGCAAAAACATTATAGTCTTTTATCAGCAACACAATGGAGCAACCTATTTCGAAATAAAAATTTTACTATTGTCAAAAAAAACGGTTATCTTAATAAAAAAAGTTCTGAAGCGCTTGATATCTGGCATTACCTTTCCATACCCTCTCTTATTACATATCATTTTTTCAATAAATGGGTAGTATTTCCAAAACTTCTGAAAATCATGAAAATTGAAGATATGGTAAAAAAATCACTATCCGGAAAGGATAAGCTTACGGCAGCTCTTTTTTTTGTACTTCAGAAATGATTATTTCACCGCTTCTATTATCAATCGGTACGCAAAATACCTTATGAACGGAAGATCCCCAAGAAACAGGTTTAGTCTTTGAAAAAAGGGAAAAGAATTAAACAAAGGCAAAGGTAATAAACCAAGCCCTCTAATAGAAATACTGTTGTAGCCCGCTTTTCTTAGAATTGATATCAGAGTTGGTGCATTGCAATGAAAAATCCCCTTTTCGATAACCCAATTCGAATATAGTGAAATATAAATCAACCAAGATAAATTCCATGGGTTCGGTTCAGAAAAAATTATTTTTCCGCCCGGTTTTAAACATGAATACCAGACTGTCATATATTTGTTTAGATCTATATGATGTAATATATCGCAACCGACAATTGCATTGAGGCTGGTAATTTCTCTAATGTTATGTGCTGTTTTCAGATATCTTGCTTTATGCATCTTTGTTGCAAGTCTCTGCAGTACTAATAGTGATTTTTTACTTGTATCAACAGCAACAACATGTCTGTGGGATTGAATAAGAGGGATTGTTAATCGCCCAGTTCCTGCTCCAAAATCTACAATGCCCGTTTTTATTGTACGAAGTTGATTGAGGATAATATCGGTTTCAATTTTTACATGTTTCTGTGGTTGTAAGAGCAATCGAGGATCGTATTGATTATGTCTTTTATCAAAGTACCTCTGTTGTATATCAATTCCCGATTGTATCATGTCATCGTCTCTGAAAAATAAATACTGATGGATGATCATAAACAGTAAAGACCTCCTCCATCCAATTATTTATCCATGAGTTGGGACTAAACGGAAAGCAGGTCTGATACCATGGAACTATTTTCTTGACCAATTTATACTCGGTTTTTCCTTCAAACAAATCCTTATAAAATCTGCTCATGCGCGGGTATTTATCAGGAACCGTCGGAATACTTCCCCATCCCCGATTGGAGGAAAGGATATAATAATCCGCCATCCGAAGCTGCACGTCTAGGTCCCTCCATTTATCATTGGTATCAAGATCAAAAACCGCTATTGACCGTATATCAAATGTTTTGTTGTAAGTACTTTCTATAGGTAAAGGCAAAGCATCGTCCCAGTATTCACTCAAAATCACAGATTTGTCTTTGATGTGCTTATAAATCCATTCGGAGGCAAGAACCCGCGTATGTTTTTGAACATATATGGATGAGAATACAACTGGCCAAGTCATATATAACGCAATGCATACTATATATAGGACTAAGATATATTGTTTTCGTATCTTTCTGTGAACTATCTGAAAAAACCCATGTGTTCCGAACGCTGCATATATTGAAAAAAAAGGAAATAAAAATATAAGATAACGAAGTGACTTAACAAACTGGACAGATGTATAGAGAAAATAACCATAAGTCCAAAGAAGCATAGATATCATAATAAAATGAAACTCACCTTTTTTTGTTTTTTTCAACAGATAAAAGGAGCCATATATTACTGCTAAGAAATATGGAATACCCAAACCAAGCCATGCAAGATTAAATAAGCTGAATAAAACCGGAGTTTTACTATACCATTGCACAGCAGGTGGATACCAGATGCTGCCACTTGACATGTTTTTCAGCTCAGTAATATTTTGTACGAACTGTTTGTTAAGCATGACGTCCAAAAAATCCCCAGTTTCAAAGTAGTAAGGATTAACAAACCGAACTACAGTATAGGTAACGAGTAAAAAAAGTGATGTATATAAAACAAGATCAATAAATCTTTTTTTTCTCAACATATTAGCAAATAACAGCATCATAATAAGAGGCAGCATATATAAACCGCTTATCTTTGTTGCAAGAACAAAACCCATGGCTATACTGCTTACCAACAATAAAATTGTTTTTTCCTGATAAAAAAACCGAAGACTATAGTACAAACCGATGATAAGAAATGCACTTAAAAACGTATCAACCGCAAAAAAATGGGATATTTGTATCGGATAAACCGAAATTGCATAAAAGAAAATTGCATATAGTTTTATAGCGGATGGAAGTCTGTGCCTTATTTCAAACAGTTTGACGATCTTGTATACAAATAGAAGTGTTGTCAAGTCAAAAAAACCTGAGAGAATCCTTCCCTGAATTGCAAAAGCATTATAAGTGTCGTTATTCAGAAAAACAGCGATAATTTTATTCAAAACCAAAGGAAAAATCCCGTATACAAAAAAAGGGTATCCAATATTTGTCGGATTGAGGGGGGAAGTTGCAGGAGAAAAGTATCCGTCTATACTTTCAGGTATGCTCATGGCAGTACCGACCATGGTCAAAAAACGTTCATCAGGATGCAGATGAAAATTACTGTCCCAGTTAATGTTCTGGAAACGGAAGAAAACAGCAACCAAAAAAATGAGTATAAAAAAAAGTCTCTTTTTATCCATAAACCGTATGAATGATTTTATCTTTCTTCTTTCTTCTTTACTTTATTCAATACATTGGTAAGATTCTTTCCTTCCTCATGTATAATCTGTGTCTTACCTTTTTTTCTGATAAGAGATAAAACCACCTTAAACAGGCCCCCTTGTTTTTCTTCTTTTATTACCAGATTCGCTTTTTCGACATCTGGCTTTTTTTTCAGTGTTGTTCGGAGTTGTTCAAAAAAACCGTTCAAAATCCTACGGCTTTCTTTAGACAGGTTTTTGCTTGTTATCTCAATCTTTTTTTTAGTACTCTCCCGTACAAATAAGGATAAAAGATCCATGGTCGTCAGCAGGTTTACCGGCCGGTTTTGGGAATCGATAATCACAACACTTCCGATTTTTTTCTCCAAGATAAGATGCAGTGCGTCACGCAGATAATCATCTTCGTTTAACGTAAGAACGAATGTCTTAATGAAGTGTCTTACCGTCTTGCTGTGAAGGGCTACTTTGTCACTTGATTTATCCTGCCTGTTTCTTTTTTTCGGAGTGGTCAAATACGATATAAGATCGTAGTAGCTCAAAATACCCCGTAATCGCTTTTCCTTATTCACGGCTACAAGCTTTGAAATTTTATATTGCTTGAGTTTCTGGATCGCATACGCAAGCGAATCGTTTTCATTCACGGTAATAACCGAAATTTTTTTGTGAGATAGGGCTGCTCCGATTTTTGATGTAAAAATATCAAGGTTCTCAAGTGCCCGAAGTAAACGACGAGCCGTAATAATACCTTTGAAATGTTCCTTATCGTCAAATACCGGAAGATGATGTATTTTAGACTCAATCATAAGCTGTGCTATTTTGGATATTGGATAATTCAACCTTATCCGGGGTGCATGATAAAGGGCGTGCTCTATCTTTGCGTTTGACGGAGAAGATGTTTTGATGACACAATAATAGGGATTGATGACGCCCATGTATTTGTTGTCTTCTGAGAAAACAAAAGCAGCGTCATGAGAGCTCGATAATTTGTTCAATGCATAGGACAATGTGTTATGCGGGCCTACGGTAATAATATCTTCGGTTTGCAGAATATTATGAAGTTTCATGAGAAAGAATTCTTACAATATAACTGATAATGCTTATGATCCCCCATCCCGTTCCCCCTTTTCCAAATATCCCATATGGCTCACGCGAATTATAAGCAGGACCTGCAATATCGATATGAATCCAGTCAGTTTTATCCACAAACTCGCTGATAAAAAGCGCGCCTGTTATTGCTCCTCCATATCCGCGCCCCGTAACATTTTTAAGGTCTGCAACCATGCTTTTTATATCTTTGCTGTATTTTTTATAAAGCGGAAGCTCCCATGCACTTTCATGTTCTGAATCAGCAACTGTTATTAACTCCTTTACTTTTTGTCTATTGTTTCCAAAAACACTGGCAATGTCTTCTCCGAGTGCAACCATACACGCACCTGTGAGTGTTGCAAAATCTATGATAATATCAGGTTTTATGTATGACTCAGCATATGAAACCGCGTCAGCCAGGATAAGCCTTCCTTCGGCATCTGTGTTTAAGACTTCAATTGTCTTTCCGTTTAAAGCACGTACTATATCTCCGGGCCTTAAAGCGTTTCCTGAAGGCATATTTTCGCATGCGGGTAGTATTCCCCATATCTCACATGGCCCCATATTTATATCCGGTAAAGCTTTAAATATCCCTAGTACCGTTGCACCGCCTGCCATATCTATCTTCATATCTTCCATTGCTTTTGACGGCTTGAGCGATAATCCGCCTGAATCAAATGTAATAGATTTGCCGATCAAACATATTTGTACCGGTTTTTCTTTTTGTTTTGCGGAGCTTTTATATCTTAAAATAATGAATTTTGGTTTTTTATGACTTCCCTGCGCTACTCCTAAAAAAGCACCCATCCCCAACTCAAGACACCTAGCTTCATCTAGAACTTCAACTGTTATCATCCCTTTGGAAGAATCTTTTATTTTAAACGCTTCTTTAACAAGCGTCTCGGGATGTACGGATGATGCCGGTTCATTAACCAGATCACGCGTCAAATAAATACCGTTTGCAATAGCCTCTCCTTGCATAATGCCTTGTTGTAATGACAAATGGTATTTACTTTCACAATATATATACATATCCGAAACACTATGGTTTTCTTTCTGATTTTTTTCGCTTTTGTACCGGTCAAACCGGTAATCTGCCGCTTTGAATCCAAGCGTAATATTTTTCCCCGACTCGACATAGTCCTTTGTTAGAATGGATGGTAAGTAGATGTGTATGGATTTGCTTTTTGTTTTTTGTGAAAGACGAACAACATTGGCGGTAGCATCCCGCAAATCAACAGAAACATACTCTTTCTTCTTACCCAAACCGTACAGTATGACATGTTCAAATAACTCTCCTCCCTCCAAAACCAATGATTCATCTTTTTTTCCTGTAAACTCGTGTTTTTTTATTTTTTGCTCCAACTTTTTATTAGTCGCATTATTTATGGAATCCATATATGGATCTTTTAAATCCGGACCCTCAAAAATGAAGAAAATCAGCGTGTCACCCTTTGCTGGAAATGCAGTTTTTCCTATATAAATCATATCGTACAGATATGTTAACCTTCGTGACTAAAAGTGTCAAGTGTATTCGCAGGCAAAATAAGTGCTTATGGTTTCAGAAAATCAAGTGAGATGCAATACCACTTTGTATCAATTCCCTTATTTTCCTGAGTAACCCAGAGACAACCATGCGGAATATCGAAAATAAGAGAGGCAATTGTTGAAACTTCAGTACTTCGATAAATTGATGCCATACTATTGGGAGGCTCGGTTGTATGAAGCAGTGTTTTTTGCAAGGCCAACGTGTTTTGAATTGTACCCAGCATTGATTTTATTAGATTATATCTGACAAAACTCGGTGTTTCCTTGGTGCTTTCATTCTCTACTTTTGTCAGAGTGCCGGTATAATGATTTGTGTGTATATAGCTTGAGTGTGTCTCAATAAATTCATGCAAGTGTGCTGACGACTCGATGGAAAGAACTTTATTTTGTAACGCCAAGTTATAACAATATCCGGCAGCCCGCACATAAGATGGAAACTCATTTTTCACATTCTCAAGCGTACTCATGCCCGACAACCAACGCGCAATGATACTCTTAGGTACTCCTATCTGAAAGTCTGTATGATAAAGCGTATTGATAGTCTGGACTAAACCATATGAGTTGATACTGACTGTACCGCCGCAGATTGCTCCTGCCAGGTTCAACTCAAGAACCGTCTTCCCGTTTATTGTCCGCTCCTGCATGAAGTGATATTCTTTGGTCCAACTCTCCCAGTCTTCATTATGGCCAATAAGATATCCCGTATCTGTCCGTACAAATATCGAAGAACATTTCTCAATACATTGTTTATGCACAATCTCATCAATGCAATGAAGTACCCATAATTTCTCAAAAGAAATATCTGCACCATTTGCCAAACCATGTATTTCATCAATATATTGAGGAAAAATTTTTTTTGTTGCTTTTAATAAGCCTCTGGATTTGCGTATCAAGATGTCCCACGACATCGGTAAAATGTATTCTTTTAAAAATGCTTTTTGGAGTTTGGTGGTCAGTTTACCAAGCTTGTAGCCAGCCTCATAATGATCCTTTGCATTGATTTTTATAAACCGCATATAGTAACTATACTGAAATTATGTATCTCTGGCAAGATTAATAGATAGCTTCAAGGTGGTGTGATACCCCGGTAATTTCCCTTGCATATTTACGAACTTCGTATTGCCAGTGTATTTTTTCTTCAGGTGTCGTGCCGTCATTTATGAGAAATCTTATTCTTTCTCTATTTTCTTCTTCATATTGTTTTAAAAGCTTGAAACATTCACCAATACAGGTTTGGGATGTTGGAAAGGACGTATTTTCAAGTTGTTCTATACGATTAAAAGCTTCAATTGTTTCATAAGCCTCACCTCTTTGATGTGGATTGTCTTGAAAACGTTGCAAACGGATTGCATAATCTTCTTCATCGTTTTCATGTGCGCGAATACCCCAAAAATATACATTGGAAGACCCCGTGTTATGCTTCAAATAATCCATCTCCCCCGGATGACGAAGACCGTCTATGATTATTTTTTCTCTTTTATATTCGGGTAATTGGGAAATTTCTTCCATACACCACTGGGACAAAATACCTGGACCATAATTTTGGCGATAATAAGAGGAGAAATTAAAGTAACTAAGACGTGATGGTCTTTGCGGATCCTCACCTTCTGTATAAAGCCATGATAGTGAAGGACCGTCTTGTATCATATGTTTCAGTAAAACTCCTGACATACTGATATGGGTCCAGCCTTCCGCCTTCAGCGCTTCAACTACTACCCCTTTTCCTGCTTTTGGCATGGCAACTAATCCAAGTATAGTCATAAGAATTGAAATTTATCTTATAGTATTATACAATAACAACAGGATTATGTCAGAACATCTAGATACTTCACCAAAGGCGCAACAAGAAGGATTAATTGATAGTCTTCGCTTCGGTATTCAATACGATCCATATGCTAATCTTACAGAAGTAGCTTCAAAACCAGAATCCTTATTCAGGTTGAATAAAGCAGTATCCCACTATATGCAACATGGAGCAATTGCTGTTTTTGAGCGAAATCAAACTGAATCATATGAAGTTCGTGCTGATAGAGCCGAAGAACTTTTGCGGGTTGCACTATTAAGCAACGGTTATAACGATAATGGTAGAGGTTTTGTAACAGTTGGTCAATTAATGGCATTTTCAAACTTACATCCAACATATGGTTATTACAATTTAAAACATGGTGTTGGAAAGATCTCATCAGCCTTTACAACACCATTGGAGTTGGATCCGGAGTATTCGCAAAGTTATGGCAAAATGTGCCGAAAAGCATATGAAGCTTTAGGTGATAAAAAAAAGTTTACAAAAGATAGCCCTTTTACTGTTTTTGTTGTTGGGGATGGTAACGGAAGAATTACCAACGAGATTGTCCATGCCTTACTCAGTGATGGCATTGATCCTGAAGGTTTACATATTATTATAGTTGATGCCTCGCAAAGACTACTTGATATACAAACAACCTATGGTATTGCAGCAGGTCTTAAAGTTACCTCAATACACCAAGATGCACGAAGTCTTCATACTGTAATAAATAGATTTCGCAATCCAAGAGGAGTAATTATTGCCGGAGAAGAACTGGTTGATGACTTCCCCTCACCTTTAATAACTCGAAGCGATACAGATATTTTTGAAAGAGGTCTTGAAATATATGGACCAAATATTTTAGGCATGTACAGATATGCAAAAGACCCATATCTACAAAAACTATGGCGTGAATGGACAAAGGTATTTCCTGAATATGTACACATTGCTACCAGTAACAAAATGGGTGAAACTTCCGATGTGCCTCTTAATGTTGGTTTTTTATCATTACTTTCAGCAATCTGCAGTAGTGATTTTACTGGATATTTTTTAGGTGGTGATTATTGTACGATGTTTAAATCAAAAACAAATATACCTCACCAAGGTATTCGCTTTTACGAACCACCCACAGGTCTATCAAGTTTATATACTGCAGCAGCAACAAGAAAAGGTGTTTTAACTGTGGATGTAGACCCAAGATTACTAACATGGGCAGCATACAATGGGATGACAATCCAAACATTAACCCGTATGGGACATTTTATTGATGCTGCGCTTGATAGACCAATGACTACTCAAGTGGAGATCGCTCAATCGATTCCAGAAGATTTTACAGGTTTACTATCAGACGCTAAACGTAGAGAATTGGAATTGCTTCATGATAGATGGTCAGGTAACCGCTTTAATTGGATTCTTGCGAAAGGCAATGTTCCACCGCTTCTCTACAGTCATAATAATTTGTGGTAATACAAAAGGACATGTAGTTTCTCATATAATATAGGTCTTGACATTTGGAAAAAAATAGTAATAATGTAGTAACTCTTTAACATGAAAAGTGAAAAGGAAAAAAAACCACCCAATAAAAACAAACATCACAATAACCACAAAAAGAAAAACGAACTCTTAGTATATATCTATAACGTAGTCGAAGATGAATGGGCAACCTACTTATCCGCAATAACTGATAAACAAAAAAGATTGTATGAAGTGGAAAACTGTAATAGTACTGCAGAGTGTTATTTGTTTGCCAATTCGGATGAGGATGAATTTATCTATGTGTCTCCTAAAAAAGTATCGGCAAGTTTTAAAAAATACTTCCAGAACCTTGTTGGTGCAAAAAAAATAGAGATATTGGTGCCCTCTCCGGAAAAGAAAACAGGTCATATTTGCCGGGATTTGTTTAATGATAAAACAGCGTTTAATGCGCTTGTCAAAAAAGCACGCCGCTACAAAAAAATGGTCTTGGTAAGCTATGCTACATCACCGCAATTTCTGGATTTGAAAGAACGTTTGACAGAAAAAGGCGTTAATGTCTATGCACCGGAGGCGCCTGAAGTCGACTGCGCGTGGACTGTCAATTTCTTCGGTAGCAAAGCCGGTATACGACAGCTTGCTCAACAGAGTCGTGCAGTTGAGCCGGATTTTATCATGCCTGAAGGACTTATATGCGTCGGAAAACTTGATGCGGCAAAAATCGCAGCAAACAAATATATAAAACAAAAAGGGGTCGTACTCAAAACAAATAAAGGAAGCGGCGGAAATGGGGTCATGATATTCCGTAATGGTGAACTGCCTAAAGAATATAAACTATGTGAACGTAAGCTCTACGAGCTTCTCAATCAAAATGATTATTGGGAACGCTTTCCCATTATCATAGAAGACCTCATAAATGTAAATTATGCAGTCGGCGGAGGGTTTCCCAATATCGAATTTAAAATACACAAAAACGGAAAAATCGAGATGCTTTATTATTGCATCATGATGGTGACCAAGGAAGGGGCGTATTATGGACTGGATATGCATGAAGATGTTATCAATGAACGAACAGCAGCGCGTATCATCGATACCGGTTATTTTATTGCGGAGCAATATGCAGCTTCCGGCTATCGCGGTCATTTTGATATTGATATGATTGCGGCAAAGAATAATCATATCTATGTATGTGAATCAAATACAAGAAATACGGGTGGAACCGATGTTTATAAAACTGCCCGGAAGCTTATCGGTGAAGATTTTTTCTCGGATTCTTATGTATTAAGCCGTAACCGGCTTGAGCTTAAAGTCAAAAGACCGCCCTCTTTTAATAAGATACTAACCGCAGTTGAGCCGGTCCTATTTTCACATAGAACAAAAGAAGGTGTTGTAATAAGTTCGGAAAATACATTAAAACATAAACAAGTGATATATATTGTTTTTGGTAATACCAAGAGGAGAGCATTTGATATTGAGGAAAAAATGAAAGATCTTCTGTCTGACCTGAGATAACTCAACATGAAAAAAACGAAAGAAACCATAGCACTGCTTTTTAATGTACGTCGAATCAACCCGAATTTAAAAGACCCTCAAAGCCACCGGCATGCAGATTATGACGATCCTGAGATGACAAAACTGCAAATCAAGTATCTGAAAAAACTGGGGTATAAGATAATCCCTATTGAGGCTAATGAAAAAGCATATTTAACACTGTATAAACACAGGAAAGAAATAGATCTCGCATTAAACTTATCAGAGGGAGTACATGGAAAAGACCGTGAATGCCAACTTCCTGCAATGCTTGAAATGTTACAAATACCATATACCGGCTCCCCTCCTCTAGCTCAAGCTCTTATGCTTGATAAAGCAAAAGCAAAAGAAGTTCTTATTGCAAATAATATACCCACTCTTCAATTTTTATTATTGGGAAAAAAGCCTTACTCCATACCAAAATCATTCAAGTTTCCCCTCATTGTAAAACCTGTTTCAGAAGGATCATCTGCCGGGGTTTCCAATCAAAGTGTTGTTTATAACGATAAACAACTGCGAAAACGTATTGCATTTGTCCATAGGATTTTTCATGAAAAAGCATTAGTCGAGCCGTATCTTGAAGGAAGGGAATTTTCCGTAGCAATGCTTGGAAATCCACCAAAAATTCTACCCATTATCGAATCAGATCATAGAATGCTTCCGAAAAAATATATGCCTTTTGATTCTTTTGAGGTTAAGTGGTTTTATGAGTATGAAACAAATGGAGAACATCTCGTGTGTCCTGCACGTTTATCTTCTGCTTTGAAGAAAAAAATCGAACGAATCTGCCTTGCATTGTGGAATGCCATAGGCATACTGGATTGGTGTAGGATAGATATCAGATGTGATAAAAAAGAAAATCCGTATGTTCTTGAAGTGAACTCTCCACCCGGCTGTACACCGCCTGAATATTATACAACCTCATATCTACCGCTTGCTGCACGAGCAGCTGGTATCGAATATGATAAATTACTGAGCAATTTGATAAAAACCACTCTAAAACGATACAGTAAATGACTTCAAAAAAAAGATATACTTAAAACTATATGGATACCCATTTATCAATGGATACAAGTATAGCTTTCAAATCACAGGAAAAAGTTAGAGCTCCTCTTGAACTGAGCGGTCATTATCAACAAGTATTGGATCTTAATATAAATGCCCAAACAGCTACTCATGATTGGCTTCTTACCATATGTGAAGCGGATAAAATTCCTCGTTCTTACCTGAGACACGACATTGCGCGTGATTTAGGAATTGTTGCAGATTCAGTATCAAAAACATATAAAATTACAAGCACACCAAAGAGCTTTGCAAGAAAACCTCGTCATATCAATATTGAAGATGAAGTCATTGACCCGATAACATCAAATGTTCCATCCGCAACCGACTTTGTTTCTGAAGTAAGACATCTATTAGCAAAGCTACCAGGTCAACAACCCGCAAAAGTAATAACTGAGATGGAACACAACCTTTTATGCATATATGTTGCGCGTATTATTGATACTGCCATAGCTGTCCGCTCGGATGAGACTTCACTTTCACCAAATCTTCCGGACCCAACAGACAGTGATACTCCGCTTCAGGCGCAACATGCCAGACAAGTTATGGCAGAGATAAAAGAATTCGGTATTGATACAGTAAGACAGTATTATTCCCTTGCCGAAAAAATCAGTTTTGCAAATTCTTCATGTCAAATAGAAACAATTGTTCGCAAAATCGAACAGGCTCATTTGTCACCTAACCTGGAAACAGCGCTTCTTGGTTTAGCTGAGAGAACTGCAGTAACCCTTTGTGAATCTGAGTCACAACATGAGAAGGGACCTCATTTTTCAAAGCGGGAAACAGCAAAAGCCTATATTGAGGATCTGCGGCAGGCTTTTGGATATATCGATTACCTGACCCCGGATGAACGAAAAGGATATTTATCACGCATTCCACCTCTTATTTTGGAGCTCCTACATAATACACGGACTCTTGCAAATCTGGTAACCAATAAAGTTGCAACCTCAAACGATTTACGCAAACTGTTTTGGCAATTGCGAAATAACCGTGATATAGCGTATTTTATCAAACAACACCCCCCTCTCTATGCAAAACCTGCTGATTTCGGTCATTATCAAAATCATCTATACGATCGTGTACTCAGATCAGAGGCGGCTGGTTTTGAATATACGGAAAAACTCCGACTTCAGGCAACTGATTATGATCCGGATGTTGCCCTCCCGCTGCTTGTACAAAGAATACTTGAAAAAAACAGATTGGACTTTCCCCAAGATGGCGCAAAACCCATACTTTTTACAGTAGTTTTTAATGAACATACATTGCTGCAAGTACATTTGAATCCCAGAAGCACGGAAGACCAAATAAGAGATTCCCTACAAAATGCTAAAAGAGAAAAAATTAAATTAACACCTCAAGAGCGAGCAGAACTGACCTTTTTGGGTTATCAACCAGGATCTAAGCGTTGGAATAATAAGATGTTCAGAGAATTATATGGCCACGGGTTAGATAAAAAAACACCCGGTGATTATCTGATACACATCTCAACAACTTCTCAAATGCCAGACCGTATGAATCCTCAAAGTGTTTTTCATGTAGGGCTTCATAAGGCTGCATTTTCACTTCATCTGGGAGATGATCCCAATCTTACCGCCATTTTCAATCATCGCTCATATGATGGGATTCCCGCTAAAAAAGCACTGCGTGCTATTGCAGGATCTTTTTCTGATTCTTTGCAATCGCAACCTACGACGTGTGGTGAGAGTAATGATTCTTATTTAACTCTCCAGGATATCCTGAATCAGGATGGTGAATATTCGGGGCCATACCCCATACCTGAAGGAGTCGGTATGCTAACCGATAGTTTCCCATATCAAAAGCTTTCATTTCGGTTAGCTGACGGTCACACTATTACTCTTTCTCCTACCGATGTACGGGCAATCGTCATGGGACTAGCAAATGATATAGATCATCTGCACAACCTCCATAACGCACCTCTTCCTCCTGATTATTCCAGAATAAACCCGACTCATAATAACATTCAGCCTATTGTTGTCGGAATAGACGCGCTACGCAGGATATTAAATGATCATATGGAAAAAAAAGGATTATCTCGGCCGTTTTCTTCACGCAGCCTAACGCCGACATTACGGCACCGGATAAACAGATTGTTTCCTCTACCTAACCCCCCGTCAACTGAGACGCGATTTCTTCAGTGGATGGAACAACTCTCAATATCCAATGGTAAAGGTAAAACTGGTGGAGGGGCTGTCGCAACCATTTCGGCAGTTACCGGAACACGTGCCGATCCTTTAGGTGCACTCTCTTCGCTTCTCCATCCTGTTGGTACTGAGATGCTCAATCAATCCGGAGGATTATTTTCCTCGATATTTGATCCGAAGCAAGAAGGTGAAACCAATCGCTTCACAACAGCTCATTCAACTGTTTATTCACCTAAAACAAGTGATATTGATCTTGAAGATCCAAAACCAAGCCTCGGTGTTATCGGATACAATCAAGAAGGAAGAAACGGAGTCGCAGTAACAACATGCAGGAAATTTCCTTCGCAAGCCCAAGTTGGTTTAAGAGCCGCCATACTCGGATGGTTTCCCATTGATCGCCGGGACGGATATCAAACACATTCTACCTTAAGACATATGACAAAACTGATCCAAGCCTGGGATACACTCGCACACGGAAATTCGAGTTTGGCTTCCTATCAGGAAATCCTGAATTATACTTACGACATACTTTTAACTGAGGAAACGTGCGGTTCTACCCTCTTACAAAAAAACGGTATACAAAGTGCGGAAACACTTCAAGTATTTTTAAACAAAACGCTTCGTCAGACAGCTCAAGACACCTTAGATCCCGATAAGATACGCCACGCATATGAAGTTTTGCTCCAATGTGTTGCCGATTTAGAAGGTTATCACAACAAGCCAGACTCACCGCAACCTGAAAATTAAACGATTAACAATGATTGTGCCTATGTTATAATGTAAAATTGTTGTACCGATTTTTCATGGGTACGTAGTTTAATGGTAAAACAGTTCTCTGATAAAGAACAGAGCGATGGTTCGATTCCATCCGTACCCACCGGAGTTTTTAAATCCGACGTTTCAAGGTCGCTTAGCTCAATGGCAGAGCGCTTCGTTTACATCGAAGATGTTGGGGGTTCAAGTCCCTCAGCGACCACTTTTCTCGTTGCCAACTACCAGAAAGCTCTCTATAATGGAATAAGAAATGAGAAAAACTTATGCTTACGACCTCAAAACATATCTCTCTGAATTTTTTGAGGCAATTTTTAATCTTTTTCTTTTTTTCCCCTATTTTTTTTCGGTTTCGGCCTTGTTTAAAACTCTCTTATTACCATGGAAAAATATCATAACCCGAAAGACAGAGCACGGGTTTTCATTTACCGAGTGGCTCAATAGGCTTTTTTTTAATCTCATATCACGTGTCATAGGCAGTATGATGCGATTATCGATTATCTTTTTTTATATACTTCTCCAGTCAACATATGTGATATTGCTTCCTTTTATTATCATCATTTTTCTTCTTTTACTTCCTTTTATTGTCATTATCAAGCGTTTTGAAAAAACAGAAGAAGAGCAGAAAGCAATAGCAAAACACACATTTCTTACCTCGCGTCTTTTAAAGAAGGAAAATACCGAACATGTCGAAAATTGGTTTGAAATGCATTATCAAAAACACATACATAAAAAAAAGTGGTGGAAACTGCAAAATTTATTCCTGTATCCTCCGCTTGCCCGGGATTGGGCATACGGTTACACGCCCATTTTAGATGAATATACTGAAGACCTTACTTCAATTACCTATCAGGAGCATATGAAAACGGTTGTCGGAAGAGAAAAAGAAATTCAACAGCTGCAACAGATACTGATACAAAATGAGGAAGCCAACACACTGATTGTTGGAGAAGAAGGGGTTGGAAAACACACCATTGTGGATGCTTTGGCAAAAAAAATTTATGAAGGTCAGACACATCCGCTTCTGGCATACAAACGCATACTGAAATTGAACCTTGAACGAATCCTTACAACCTATACTGATCAGAAGCAACGCGAAAATTTTCTTGAAGATCTTTTTTTTGAAGCAACTGAAGCAAAAAATATCATTCTTCTTATTGAAAACCTTGATAAGTATGTATCATACAGCCAAGGCCGAATTGACTTGTCCGTATCAATGGAAAAATACGGCAAAACAAGCCATGTACAGTTTATTGGTATAACTTCACCATTTTTTTACCAACGCTTTATCTTTACGAATGAAAAAATAAGCAGGATTTTCACAAAGGTTGATGTTTCGGAAATCACACCCGAGGAAGCGCGAAAAACACTCCTTGAAGTCTTTTACCTTTTTGAAGAACGCAATAACGTTATTATTCCATATGAAACTATTGAAAACACCATTGATAAAAGCGAGTTTTATATTACGCACATTCCCTTTCCTGAAAAGGCTTTTAATCTCTTGGATATGGCTTGCGCTTATGTCAACCAAAGGCGCGATGTAAATACTAGGGAAAAAACAAAACCGCTTATCACACCGGATATTATTGACGTGGTACTTTCGGAAAAAACCCATATCCCGACAAAATTGACCGAGTCGATGAAACAAAAGCTTATTAACCTTGAAAAAACTCTCGCCGTGCGTGTAATATATCAGGATGAAGCGCTTTCAAAGCTTTCATCAGCCATGAGACGGTCGTTTATCCTTTTAGGCAAACGGAAAAAACCGCTTGCTAGCTTTCTTTTTTTGGGACCAACCGGTGTGGGAAAGACCGAAACTGCAAAAGCTCTTTCAGATGTATTTTTTGGAAGTGACAGATATCTGCTTCGCTTTGACATGTCTTTATACCAAACAACCGAAGACATCAAGACTCTTATCGGTTCTATTGAGTCAGGTATTCCCGGCCTCCTCAGTAAATCTATACGGGAAAATCCCTATGCCGTACTCCTTTTGGATGAAATTGAAAAAGCAGATAAGGACCTTCTTAATATTTTCCTTACTCTGATTGATGAGGGATATTTTACTGACGGATTCGGTAAACGTGTGGATTGTAAAAATCTTATTGTCATTGCAACATCAAACGCTGGGGCTGATTATATCTTCAAACAACAAAACCTAATGAACAAACTGAAAGATGCAATTCCTCCAGATTTGCCATACGAATCTCAAGAAGAAGAATTAAAAAAAGATTTTGATTCACAACAAAACGATTTTATCAACCATCTTGTTGTAAGTCATCTTTTTTCACCCGAATTTTTGAACAGATTTGACGGTGTTGTGACATATCACCCAATAAGCGAAGAATCAATCGAAATCCTGACAAAAAAAATGATCTGCAGTATTCAAAATACCATCTATAAACTATATAAGATCCGCATAACTGTTTCCGATGAAACCTTAAAATCATTGGCAAGCAAGGGTTATAATCCCGCATATGGCGCACGTAATCTTGAACGCGTCATAACGCAGGATCTGGAAGACAAAATTGCCAAACTTATTCTTTCGGGCTCTGCAAAAGAAGGAGAAACAGTGATGCTATAAATGGCATTATTATTAGATTTTTTTTGGTATTATAGTTTTGTATGAAAGTATACTTCACAGCATCAACAAGCGGTAACGGAGAGTTAATGCCAATTTATAAAAAAATTGTCCTGCTGATTAAGCAGCATAGATTGGTCATAACATCAGGTGAACAGATTACAAGCAACAAACTGCTGAAGGAAGATGCAAAACTATCATCAAAGGAGATATTTGAACGTGAGATGAGATCTATTGACCAGGCTGATATTGTCGTGGCCGAGACATCCAAACCTTCCCTTGGTGTAGGTGGTGAAATCGTATATGCCTTGACTCAAAACAAGCCTGTCCTGGCCCTGATAAATACCAAGTACGAAGATATCATATCCCCTATGCTTACCGGAAATCCATCTGACAATCTGTATACGGAATTTTATAATGAAAGCAACTTAAAGTTTAAACTCAACGAATTTGTCTCCTATATCCAAAAAGTGCAAAAACGACGGGGAAAGCTTATCGTGATAGACGGAGGGGACGGATCAGGAAAAACAACCCAAGCCAAATTGCTTGTCGCATATCTTAAAAGGGAAAAAATACCGGTTAAATATATTGATTTTCCCCAATATTACCATTCATTTCACGGGAAAGTCGTTGCTAAATTCTTAAGAGGAGAGCTGGGTAAAATGGAGGATGTTTCACCTTATCTTATTTCGCTGGCATATGCACTTGATCGTGCCTCAGTCAAAAAGGAAATTGAGGATTTTTTAGGACGGGGAGGATATATCATCGCCAACCGTTATGCAACATCGAGTATGGCTCATCAAGGCGCCAAATTTACTAATGAGCAAGAACGGAAAGAATTCCTTAAGTGGCAATACGATCTTGAATACAAGGTTCACAAGATACCACGTGAGAACCAGGTAATCTATCTATACGTACCATGGCAAACAGGGCTTGAACTTACAAAGCACAAGGATAGCCGCGGATATCTGGGCGGTAAAAAACAGGATATTGCTGAAAAAGACCTCAACCATAGAAAGGCATCAGAAGAAATGTACCTTGATTTGGCAAAAAAATACAAACATTGGATGCGGATTGATTGTATGGAAAACGGCACTCTCCTTCCACCTGATATAATCCATCTGAAAATACTGCAGGCAATACCGACAATAAAGAAAAAAAATCCATGATCTTTACTTATCCATCCTTTTTTTGTTATACTGACAACTAATATGATTCTATCTGATCGCGATATCAAAAAAGCGCTCGATGCAAAATCCATTATTATTGACCCCCTTCCTGATTTTGATGTAGCGCTTTCTGCCTGTGCTATAGATCTTAAGCTCCATAATGAATTTGAAGTATTTGAACACACGACTATCCCTTATTTTGATCTGAAACATATGGACGATATCCATGTCACCAAACGGATTACCGTTGACCATGATAAATCATTTATCCTTCAACCGGGAGAGTTTGCACTTGCCTCAACCTATGAGTGGATAGAGCTGCCGGACGATATTGCCGGACGGCTTGAAGGAAGGTCCTCCCTTGGAAGATTGGGCATCATTGTCCACTCAACCGCAGCTTTGATCCATGCGGGCATGAAGGGAAGAATAGTGCTTGAACTAAGCAACCTCTCTCAGATCCCGGTTGCGCTTTATCCGGGTTTACGGGTCTGTGCACTCTCATTTGAAAAATTGACAAGTCCGGCAGAAGTACCCTACTACAAACAAGAAACAGCAAAGTACCGAAACCAAAAAGGAGTCACAAGCAGCAAAATAAGCGCCGAAGTGTCAAAGTAATTGTCGTTATCTTGGAATAAACCCATTACCTGCAAGTTGCATCCATATCGGATCTTGTCCTGACATCTCAATAGTCCTTTCATTTAATTTATGGATAGCTTCATCATATATTATTCCCCCCGGCGTCATCCGCCCCCCCGAATATCTAACAACATGAGTTGGTATGTAATCACGCTTCGCAACCAGAGTTCCTACTGCTTCAAATGTCTTATGTCCCATGCTTATATGCTGATTTTCCCTTAATCTGTTGATAAATACAGACATATCAAAAGGCTTGATGGCTCCGAGTTGACTCTCAACACTATAGAGTTCAACCGCATTTGTTCCTTCATCCAATCGCGCAATCCCCGTGATACTGGAGAGATCTACATCATCTGATAAGCTGGCCTCATAAAGAATCTGAGCAAGTGTTGCAATATCTTCTTCGGTTTTTGGTTTATGGATTAATAAATCAAGCCTTCCGTCATGGTTGCGAAGTCGGTATGTCGTGTCTGTCGTAAAAAAGGGTTCAGTTGTACCATCTTGTTCCAAAATCGCAGCTCCTGCCTCAAGTTTTATTGCAGCCAAAGCCAAAACCATAGGTATACCGGATTCATGATATACGTCACCTGTGACACCGTCTTGGTTATTCTCTTTCTGAAATAGATCCTCAGCAGCGCTTGTTACTTGCTTAATCAATGGATTCTGAATACATCTGAGCCCGATATGCTCAGCAAAAGGCACTTTACCGAAACTGCCGTTTGTTAGTAGTGCCGGAGTACGTCCTTTGGAATCAGGGTGATACGGATACAAATCCTCTGGAAGAGAAGACACAAATTCAATCCGCGAACAGTTTTCAGCTATTGCCACAAAAATTAAAAACTCATAACAAGAAAACCCCGCTTAGCGGGGTTGTTTTTCAGACTATATACCTGTTAAAAAAATAAAAATATATTGGTTTATATCCATAAAGTGTCCTTATTAAAATTGTAAGTTATATCACAAATTAAGCAATATATATTTAATATGTAAAATCAATACTTTACTGTGTCATTTATATTTTTTGACTTAATTAATTGATAAATTAAGTCATGGTGGATATACTCGGAGCTAAGGTTTGATATAATTTGATTGGAGAACTAAATGTGGTATGTTATGGGCGAGTGGCGGAATGGCAGACGCGTAGGTCTCAAAAACCTATGAGAGCAATCTCGTGAGGGTTCGACTCCCTCTTCGCCCACAAACTACCAACTTCCTCCCCCTCCTCCCCCGCCTCCGCCGCCGGAAAATCCTCCCCCACCAAAACCTGATGAGTGTCCGGTAGAAGAGCGGACCGGTGTTGCAGATGACCGAAAGTTCGTAAATGACGAATGCATACTATTTACCAAATATGCTGTAGTAAAGGCACGATTGTCATATCCTTGATACCAATCCGGCTGCCTTAGATCAATATCCTTAAACCGTTCTGCCCATACTTTTTCCACTCCAAATGCAACTGCATACGGAAGAAGTTTTTCAAAAAACATCTGACCTTGCCTGCCGACAGGCAGGTTTTTTGCCTGGAACTCAAGTTGTCGTTTTTGCGAGCCTAGAAAATTCTTTAGGGACTTTCCGATATTTGCCTGTCCTGCTCCAAAGACGGTTTTTCTCGGCATAACACGTGCAAAAACAAATGAAACTATTCCAAGAAAAAAATTACTGGTTATAAGGGCAACAAATCCAAGAGCATACCATATGGTCCGTACGGTATTGGGATTTTTCGGAAAAAAACCATTTTTTGTCATACTCTCATATATCAGACCCTGTGCTTTTTCAATATATGCCACCAGTTTAGTGTCTTTGAGTCTTATTTCGGTTTTTGTAGATTTAAACAACCCATCATATATTTCCTTCTCAAATGGTTGCAAAGCACCATCACTCTTGCCGTTACGGACAAAATAAAAATCACCTTTTTTCTTTTCGATTATTTTGTAATATCCTCGACGCGCCATATCTATAACACATGCAAAAATATCCCTCATATCAACACTTTCATCAACCAACATCCCGGTTTCAGAAGGCGTGAGTAGACGCCCGTCTTTTGTTTGAGGCGGATCAAACCACGCACGCACCTCTCCAATGTCGCCTCTCGGATCGCGTCCTTTCATATACCACCAAATGGGGACAGCTCCCGGAAGTAATACATACCATACAAGAGCCATAATACCCAAAAGAAGCAGTAGAACTTTTCCTATAAGTGTATCTGTAAAACTCACCACTTCCTTAGCTTCAAGAATAGCAACATATCCTATGGGAAATCCAATTACTCCTGTAAGTCCTTCTTTCGGAAAAAGACTTACGGTGGTTTTACCAATAATATGATTGTTTTCTGATTCAACGGTACAATTTTGAACAGCGCTTCCTATTGAGCCGGTAAAACAGGCTTTTTGTATCTTTGTGCTGGGAATATTTGATGGCAAATTGACCGTAAATGACGCTTGATTAATCGGTACATCCCAATCGTTTCCGGTCATATTCCAATACAGTTCATCATGATCTGAAAAATATGTTAGCGCTCCTTTTGCAGTATACGAAATAACATATACGTTCTCTCCCGTAACATAAGTGTTCGGATCCCCAATTTTGATCCGTAACTTATTATCCGTAATTGATGAGGTGGTATAGTTATATTTAGCTCCGGAGAGGTTTGTAACTGAATCTATGAAAATATCTATCCGGTATTTTTTTCCTTCATTGTTTTTTCTGATAGTAAGTATATCACGGTATATACCATGCTTTCTTTCAAATCCCAAATCATAATATATCTGTTCGACTACTTTAATACTACCGTCTTTATTTACTGAAACCAATGTGTTGAACTTAGTAATACTTTCTGCAGAAATAGTTGTCGTTTTAAAAACAAACAAATACGTTAAAACCGCAAATAAAAATACACTTTTAAGTTTTGTATACATCTGGATATATATTATTATAATGGAGAAATGCTTCCCCATCACAAGAATATTGTCTGAATTGAATACTTAAAGGTTATTTATTATAATATACTATGGGGCATTTAGAAAAACGACAATTACATGGAGCCTCGGTATATCCCGGGGAAAGAAGATATCATGAACCAATTTCTGTATATGTTGAAACCGACCGGTTTGGTATACGACGTATGACCGATAAAACAGCATTGGTTTCTGCGTTATACCCCACAGATGCATTTTACGAATGGAGCACTTACCCGGATAGAAGAGTAGATTTAATTCAAGATATCGCATTAGTATGTTTAGATGATCCAAACATGCTTATAAGACTTCATGAGCATGTTGAAGAGAGAAAAAAAAGCAAAGATCCGATTATTTATCCAGAAAGACAGATCGGGGTTTTTTTTGATGATGTAGATGAACAGATTATGGCTGAATTGTCACAAGAGAGATGCGATAGATTAATTCAAAGTCCTTATCACTTCGCTATATGGATGGATTATTTATCCAACAGACAAGTAATAGAAAGGTTAAGCTCGGGTGCCGGCCGGAATTCTGCTGATTATCGAAATACTAATCTTATAGGAAAGATTATAACGAGGCTTTATGATTCTACAATACATCATAGTTCTGAAGAAACACCAGTAGGTAGTAGAGGTATTCTCGTTGTTCCAATAACTCCTGATGTTCAGAGGCGAAACCTACAAGCTGTTATAGATTTCTCACATACGCTCTTGACCGGAGCTTTATTGACACAAAACAGAGATGCCATAGCATTTGCATACTCTTTATTAACAAACAGTCCCTTGTTCTCGGCATATTTTCCTCCAGATTCTCCTCAGCGTGCGCTTTTAGTAAGCGGTGCGTACTCTCTAGATGATATCGTACGTGCTAAAGCTCTGCAAATACAACTGATGCTGCCTCAGATTGCCCATCAAACTGGTACTTTAGAAAGATATTATCAATACATGAGAGACGCTCATCGGGGTGTAATCACAACACAAGTGATAGGACTTCTTGGTTCTCAGCACCCAGAACGAACAGCTGACCTTGAAGCATATACTGGTCCCAGCGGAAGTTATAACGAGGTATTCTTTCAACAAGAGCATTATCCAGTTTCATATTACCTTGATCATGGTTCAAGTCTAGATCAACAAGTGTGTGGTAACAATCTTGATACTTTATATTTGTTTTCTCAATATATGAACAAAAATAGAGCACAGGACACTTCTCCTCATGTTCCGATTACGCTTCCAAATGGAATTTTCAGACACATTGCTCAACCTCCACCTGCAGATAACTCAAGTATCGCTGTAGATGTACTATCAACAGCTTGGCAGTCGTCTCTTGGTGAAACTACCGTTTCAAATCCGCATGCAATACAGGATGTTCTCACGTTACTGCCTGATGCATTATGTAGCGAAGTCTCACTACGACAAGATATGGTCAATATATTAGATCAAAAAGCTCTTCCTATACGACTACGAATTGGTGCACATGATATCCTTCTACGAATAACGTCTGACAATAGAATTTTATATCAATCAGGACTCTTTATCGAACTACCAGACGGTGTTCGTCAAAAATGGACTAGAAAAATATGGAATAGCTTACGTGTCCCATTATATAGCTACATAAAAAAACAATCAGCCATGATTACACCTGAGACGAGCGCTTTCATAAGACGCCTTTTAACACCCGAATTTACAGTTGATGCAATTTTAGACATACAGAATGATCTGAATACGGTTAAAACAAGATTGCAAAGCCCAACAAAAGGAATACTCATGGGAGGAATGACAGTAAAATTTACCAAAGGACAGCTACCCTTTGAAACCCGTATTGACTCTGTTCATTATGACCGTACAGGCTCACAAGCAACCATATCCCTTGGTAAAACAAAACTATATGCACAAATTGCAATAACGGAAAAACCTCCTTTTGTCGAATCAATAAACGGTATTCCTTTTGATCGAAGTGATCCTTCTTCGATTTGGTTAGAATATCTGATTTTATCACCTCTTGCACAACTTGCTTGCTTATGTCCAAATCCTCAACAACCTGAGCAACAAACCGAAGATTGTGTCATTCTAGCAAGTATTCCTGAAGAAACACCATTGCCTGAAGCGGTACGTATGACCCGAAAAGTTTTAAGACAACATGTTGGTCATCTTATTCTTCTCCCTCGAAGAGATGACGGGTCACCCAAAAGATATACAGAAAGACAAAGAGCTCGCGTACTGGCGATATCTTATCCTTTACCTGGACTTCCACAACTTGACCTTGAAGCATATAATAGAGAAAGAAGAGAAGATGAAGGTGATCAATATTGGGATTATGCGATATATCAACAAAGCTCGTATGATGCGCATCAACCTGCAGTAACTGTAAAAACACCTTATGCTTTTAGCGCTGTAGACAGGTATTGGAAGAATCCACCTTTGCCTTGACCAATGCTATAATACATTATGATGGGCTTAGTCTACCTTGCAATCATACTTTTCATTTTTTTTCTTATTATCCTCTTCTCATTCCCCCAATTCTCACCCATCCCCTACTATCCTTCAAACATGAAGGACAAAAAGCTTATCCTGAAAGCACTAAACATGAGAAATGATCAAATTATTATTGATCTGGGTGCAGGTGACGGAGCGGTTGTTTTTGAAGCTGCAAAAGTAAGCAAATCACAAGGACTGAGCACCCGGTTTATAGCGCTTGAAATAAATCCTGTTTTGATTGTCATACTCTATTTCCGGTGGTTTTTTCACCCGAATAAAAAACAAATCAGCATCGTATGGGGCGATATGTTTGTAATCGACTACAAGAAACAGATCTCAACTGATTTAGCTCGATTAAAACCGATTATAACTTTCTATCTGTACATATCTCCGTGGTTGATTGAAAAGGCAATAAAACCAATCCAAAAACAGATTCCCGCTTGTCAATTAGTATCATATTATTATCCGATAAAAAGTCTCAAACAAAAAGAAAAGATGCTCGCGGGAATACATAATATATATTTTTACGAATAATTTTTTTGGAGTATTTCGAGAAAATCCAAGGGTTTATGGGCAATTTGTATTGCTCCCTTTTTACGTAATATCTTTTCATTGTTAAATCCCCACGAAACCGCAATCATATCAAGACCGGCTCGCTTGCATGCCATGATATCCCGTATTTCGTCACCTGCATACACGGTCTCCTCCCGCTTCATCCTGTACTTTTGTATGACCTGATTCAAAGCTGCGGCTTTACCGAATATATTGAGTTCGCTATGAACAAACTCAAAAACATCAAGCTTATGATTTTCAAGAAACGCCTCAATATGTGCTTTTGGACTTGAAGAAACAATAGCCAACCTCATCCCATCCTTTTTCAGCTTATATAAAACTGATCTTATTCCAATGCATAAACCCATTTTGGGAATCACGTCCGTAAGCTCTTTTCTTGTCCTAACAATGTAAAACGGCAGCTTATAGAGCGGGACATTGAATTTTTTTATCAAACCATGGATTGTATATGATCGGCATTCCTCATACTCTTTGTCTGATATGGGTTGAAATCCAAAGTCAGGAGCAAGATAATTTAGAGTCTTGACAATCCATGGTACTGAGTCGGCAACAGTACCGTCAAAATCAAATAAAAAATTTTTTTTACGCATATATGATTATATAATATGGGTATTCTTTCTTTCCAAAAGTCTCATCGGATTTTTAAAGAGGATATCTTTACGTACTGCACGGTTATGCTCTGTTGCGATCAATATCTTGGCAAGTGATATGGCCATCGGATAAAACGGCCAGTCAGAACCGTAAATAATTTTACGCGTATCAACTTTACGTATCAGATATTTTAGAACCGTATAAGACTGACTGCTTGTCTCAATATGCGTATTATCATAAGTATTCACCAATCTCACCGCATCTGTATGTCCCTCAATCCCTCCTGCATGACCTAGAATAAAGATCACCTTGGGAAATGTCTTGATCGCAATTTCATAATCCTTTATCTGTACAAACCATGCCTGCCAACGCGGAGCAACAGGACTTAAACCGGTATGAAACAGTATGGGAAGGTTATATTTTTGAGCTAAAGCATATATCTCAAATGCGCCTCGATCGCTCGCCCTAAAAAACTGTAATTGGGTATGAAGTTTGATACCAACAGCTCCTTCCTCTATCCATTTCTGTATGAGTTTTTCCTTATTGAGTGTAAAAGGATGCACAGATATGTATACAGAGAGTCTTTTCTTACTTTCTTTGGTCCGATTTACACTATTAAGCATCTCTTGACTGTTTTTGGAGAAAACAGGAAAATCAAGAGCCAGAAGTACGGAGCGCGATATCTGTAAATCATCCATTTCCTGCATGATATTAGGGATGGTGTGGGTTGAAGAATACCCATCTGTATTATAGACGCTCCGCATCATCTCAAAACGACATACGCGCTTTGCCTTTGTGGTAAAATTTACGGATGCATAGCTATCCAGTTCAAACGGATTGTCCTGAGGAAAAAAGTGCTGAATACAAGACTTTTTCCATAAATCCAGCGGTTTGGTAAAAAGATAGTGCCATCCCAGATGAGTATGTGAATCGATTATCGGATAATTAACTGCACTTTTTTTAAGAACAAGTCTTGTATGACTACCTAACTCAAAATACGGCAAATTGACCAAATCATTAATATGTGAATAGTGCATATGATCGAACGATTATTAGGAGAAAGAGAAGTCTTCATTATAGTACAATTATACCTGTATGCAACATGTGACGGCAATTGATGCAAAATTAACTGAAGAGCTTTTTTCAAGATTGCCCCATACATCTTTTCTTAACATTTTTTTTTCATTTTTCTCCTTTATCGAAGGCTCTGTCCTTATCTGGCTTTTGATTATCACGGCAATTGCCCTATTTGTTGAAAAACGCAAAAAATCATTTATCATCTTTTTTTCGGCAAGTCTATTGTTCACCTACTGGTTTGTTGAGATGTTTCTTAAGAATATATTTATGAGGGTAAGGCCGGACATACTTGACAGATATCGTTTGCTTGGCGACTTACCATATTCCTGCCCGACGGATTTTTCTTTTCCGTCAGGTCATGCAGCTGTTGCTTTTGCATCATCGGTGCTTATATCCCATTATGATAAAAAGCACAGATATTTTTACCACGGTATAGCACTGATTATATCGTTTTCACGTATATACTTAGGCTGTCATTTTTTATTAGATGTTGCTGTCGGAGGGCTTATAGGTGCTATAATAAGCAATATTATCATACAGCGTATAATAGCCTATAGAAAGAAAAAAATAGATGTTCACAAAGATTGAACGTAGAGTTAATTAAAGTGATTTTTCGACAGAGTAGAATTTGACCCGATCTCCCCTAAATAAGAGGTCAATCTCACCGGTGGGACCATTACGGTGTTTGGCAATGTAAAGCTTGATCATACGTTTGCTTTTATCCAGAAGATCTTCGTTTTCATCTTCATAGTATAAAAACATCACTACATCCGCATCCTGCTCAATAGCACCGCTATCGCGAAGATCCGCAAGCTGTGGTTTTTTGGTACCACGCTGTTCAACCGCGCGAGACAGCTGGGAAATGGCAATAACCGGTATATGTAGCTCACGTGCCAAGTTTTTTAAGCCTTGCGAAACATATGAAACTTCCTGTACCCGCGAATCAAAACGTCTCCCTGCATCAGCAAGCTGCAGATAATCAACGATGATAAGCTTTATGTCATGTTCAACTTTCAGCTTCCGTGCTTTTGTCCTCATCTCAAGGATGGACAAACCCGGTGTATCATCTATAAAAATAGGGGCCTCCGATAGATCTCCCATTGCTTCAGTCAGGCGTTTATAATCATCATCTGAAAGCTTCCCTGTTTTAAGTCTCCATGCATCAATATCCGCCTGCCCAACAAGAAGTCTGTCAACAAGCTCCTCTTTGCTCATCTCTAGGGAAAAAAACCCAACAGGTGTCTTTGATTTCAGCGCAATATTTGAAGCTACGTTCAAAGCAAATGTCGTTTTTCCGATTCCCGGGCGTGCTGCAAGAACAACAAGGTTTGAATCCTGCAGACCTGCAAGTTTGTTATCAAGCTCAGGATATGATGTGGCAATGCCGCGAAGTTTACCACCAAGCTTCATGAACTCCTCTAGCCTCTCAAAGCTTGTTGCCAATATTTCCTTAATCTCAATAAAATCACGATGCGAGTGCTGCTGAGCAAGCGCAAAAATTTCCATCTCGGCATTATCAAGAAGTTTTTTCACATCCCCCTTCTCGTCAAATGCCCGCTCCACTGTCTTTGACCCGAGTTCAATAAGCCGTCTTTTGACATAAAAGTTTTTGACTATGTTTCCATAATGTTCAACATAAGCAGAAGTTGGAACGCTGTTTATCAGTTCGGAAAGATATGACGCTCCACCTACATTTTTTATTTGCCCTTCATGTTTTAGCTGATTTTTTAATGTGACAACATCAATGGGTTGTTGTTTTTCAAATAACCGTATGCATGCTCCATATATGAGTTGATTTTCTCGCCGATAAAAATGCTCCTCACGCAAAAATTCGGCAACCGTATTTATTGCTGATGAATCAATAAGAATAGCACCAAGCACGGATTTTTCCGCATCAAGATCTTGAGGCGGCACTTTAAGGGCATCAGATGCAATAGACATAGGAAAATAAGGTAAAGATAAAACAGCAAAGGTACAAATCTTCGCACCACTTACGACTGCAACACAACTATCTTCATCTCTTCTTCAAGATCTTCCTTTTTCACGATAAGCTTGTCAATAGGTTGTGATGTATTTACACCAATTTTTTTAAGAAACTCAGAAAGTGGAGTAAGACCCTCAATTGCAGATCCTTCAAAAGCAAAGTGCATAGGGATAACAATGGACGGCTCGATTTTTTTAATTAGATCGTTTGCATCCTGATGCGATAAGGTATATTTGTCACCTGCGGGTACAAAAAGAATGTCTACATCGCCAATCTCATCAAGTAGGTTGTCGGGAGGAACCACTCCCAGATCACCGCAGTGCAATAGGGATATACCTTCTGACTCAAATTTATAAAGAACCATTTCTCCTCTTTCACCTCCCTGTTTGTCGTCATGGAAGCTTTTATACCCCCAGATCCTGACTCCCTTTTTCTCAAATTGTCCCGGCCAATTAAATACAGTCGGCTCTCCTCCAACATGTCCTGTCTGATTATGGTCATTATGGTCATGCGATACGGTTATGATGTCTGCCTCTACTTTAGGAAATTTCATACCAACCATTTTGGAATCATATGGGTCAGTAACAATACGCGCATCTTTTGTCTTGATAAGAAATGAAGAATGTCCAAGGTATTTTATTTCCATAGTGCAATTAAGATAACAGATTCAATTTCATTTTTCAATTTCAATTGCAGATTTGGTCTTTTATCTTGTCTTGTTCGTCTTCGGGAAGCTTTTCCAGCTCCTTTATGATAAGTCCTGCCGTATTATCCCAAACATAATCTTTTAGAGTGCTTGCCGAGTTTGACGCTGACTCAAGAATAGTACTTTTTGTATCTTCCACAACTGTTTCTACCTGTTTTTGTGTTTTTTCTGTCACGGTACCTAGCACATCTCCGGCACTATTCGTAAGATCAGAAACCAAATCCGTATTTGTAATCTGTTGGGCTCCATCAGTTTCGCGGCTCCTCATGTCCTTACTGGGTTTATGCAGCTGCGCATAAGAAACGATAACAGCTGACAATAATAAAAAGATAATAACTGCAACTCCTATGATAGAGGGTTTTCTGCTATCTCCATCTATTGATTTTATGATCGTTTTTTCCACAATGTCTTATTCTAACATGGAGGGCCATATGATAAAATAGTATCTACTGGTGACTGTAGCTCAACCTGGTTAGAGCGTCGCCCTGTGGAGGCGAATGTTGCGGGTTCAACTCCCGTCAGTCACCCATTTTTTGTTATAAACTAAATTCTTCATATGGTAAGTTACTTCTTATGACATATCACCTTTGTAACTTATTATGTTCCTGAATGAATTAATGCAGATTCGGTTTGTTTATAAATTGATTATATATCGTATTATTTAGAGTATAAGAATAACCTGTATCCAACGGAGGTGGTTTATTTTTCATATGTAAGGAAATGTCTTCACTTCATACGAATTGTTTGCGTTTCATCTACATCATGTTTCTCCATTATCGCCCTTGCATCCTCTGTCATGATTCTATTGGTTAAAACTCCAACCAGTACTTCTCCTGCCTGAACTCTTTGTTGATATAGTCTTGCTTTTTCATCAGGCAATCCATAATCAACCAATGCACCAACAATTCCTCCTGCAGTCGCTCCTCCTCCGGCTCCCGCCAATACTGATGCAATAGGACCTAAAGCAATCAGTCCAAGCCCTGGTAAAGCAAATGAAGAGGCTCCGGCAAGTAACCCTGCAATTCCTCCGACTGCGGCTCCGGTTGCTGCTCCAGCAATTGAACCCCGGCTCACATCTTTTTTGATTACGTGTTCTGTACCGGTATCTGTCACAAGATCGTCCTTTGCGACAATAGTGATATCTTGTGCGAGGTCTTTATTAACGAATTCAGCCACTGCATTACCCGCTTGTTTACTATCTGTGAATATCCCCAATAATATGTCTGCCATAATTACTCCTTTCAAATTAATTGGTAATTTGATAACTTTTCACTACTGAATCAATGATTGCAGATCAGCAATCTTTTCTTTGATAAATATTTTTCCGTCAGCTCCGGCTTCTTTAATTTTTGCAACAAGCTCATCAAACTTTGCTTGAAGCTGCTTTTGTTGAGCATCGGACTTTTCATCATATGCGTCTTTCATGGCTATCAACTCCTTTCTTATTTAGTAACTGCTAATCTATGTTATGCTTTTGCAGGTAATTCAAGTTGTCTTACCCCTGATGCGTTATGGTCCTCTAGGATTTTTCTTACCTCTGCGGTACGCATATCTCGCGTTGGTACTGCGAGAAGAATCCCTCCGCCTCTTATTTCTTCCTCATATTGTTGGGCTTCGCTTTGTGAGAATCCAAGATTCACCAATGCGCCAACGAAGCCTCCGGCAACAAGTCCGGTTACAGCACCGGTTGTAGTTGCGGCAGCTGCTCCGGTTAATCCAAAAGCGGTCGCAACAGGTCCGGCTACCAACAAGCCTCCGATACCGGGTATTGTCACTGCGCCAATTCCCACGAGAAGACCCGCCAGCCCCACTGCTGCTCCTCCTGCAACAGCTCCGGCTAACGCTCCTTTTGATAACGATTCTACCGCTGTCGGGTTATCGCCTTCTGTTTTTTTTACATCTTTCATCACCACAGATAGATCTTTTGGGCTATAGTTTAAAGCCTCAAGTTTTTTTATTGCTGCTTCAGCATCTATCTCATTTTTAAATATTCCAAAAACAGTAACTGCCATATGTCTCCTTTCGTGAAATTAATAAAATCAAACAATACCAAGATATAGGTGAAGGATAAAAATCAAATACTGATTATGTAAATGATTTGTAAGAATATCTAAAATCTAAGCAAAAAAAGCATCCTTTTTTTAAGAAGCACTCTGGCCTGAGTTTTGCTGTATGGGGTTACAAATAATGGAAGTCTGGATTTTTTTAATTCCCTGATGTACTTCTTATGTGAATCATAGTCATAGGTAGGTTTCACAAAATCAGAGTCAAGTGCACCAAGCGTATCTGCCTCCATCAGGATAAGCTCGTCCTGTGCTTTTAGTCTGTGCAGCTCATCATGAATACCTACCAGATGTACTATTCTTTTTTTTTGCGTCTCAGTCAATTTGGAAAACACCGCTTTTTTTAATAGTCCTGCTGCTTTTTCCTTTCCCAAAACCGCATGGAGTTTTTTTGCCTTCTGCACCCTATCGTAACTTACTGGTTTTCCTTTTCTGAAAAGCGACGTATAACCCCAGTCGTGCAAGTACGCTGAAATAATCAATACAGTTTCATCTATCTGGGGTTTTTCTAGCGATTTGATTATTTGTCTGACATAGTGGACAACAGCAACAGTATGAAGCCTGTCCCAATCCGGTCTGCCATTATCCAGATCAGGAAGTATTACATCTTTCAGATATAGTTCTATACCCGGGTTAAGAATGCGTTTCATCAGTTTATTGTACTAAATGTGTTTTATTGTAAAAAAACACAGTATGATTGTATGGAATTTTTTAACTCAAAGAGTCCAAAAAAATATTAGGTTAATTTTGCAGTTTCAACCGCTGTATGAAGCATTTGCGATAAACTTGGAAGTCCTTCTGCAGGATTTGTGCGCAGATCAGCAATGAAATCCCTTGCAGGTACGGATAATGGTAGAAATCCATCTTCAATCCCAACACATATTCCGGTTACGCCATTAACAGCAATTTGGATTTGTGTATTTGAAGGATCGCCTGGAATAGATATTGATGCGTTTGATTCCAAACCTCCAAGTCCCATCTGAATCTGGCTCTCCTCTTCCCCAGTATCACCTCTAAACCTGATTCTTGAGATTCTTCCAACTATACCGCTTGGATGTGAATATGCCATATTTAATTCCAAAGTTGTCTTCTGCCCGCCATGACTGTAACCTAAACATGTAGTTCTTGTTACTTCTTCATCCGGGGTTTTGATCTCTGTGGCAAGAATCATATCTTTAGGAGCCAGCAGAGTTATTTTACTAGAAGTTCTTTGGCCTGAATCAGCATTAGCTCTTGTTTGCTTGATACTAAGTTCCCCAACAGTATTTATATATAATTCAGCTGGAGAACTGCCTAATAACCAAAAATGGTCTGGTGTTTCTTGACGAGATAATATAGGTACGAGTAGATAGTGTTCTTCTCCAACAGGTATCAAAGAAAAATCAGCAGTCAGATCATCATAATGCATTACTACCCCAAGTCTATTATTTACATCTTTCAAAAGATTGCGAAGTATATCAGGAAACATATCCCAGTGTGGATTCTTTGTTGGCTCCATATACCGCTCTAATGTTCCCATAATGTTTTCGTATCCAGGTATAAGTAATGGATCGTGAAGAATGGTTCGTGCTGATCTACTTTCTGCTAAGGGATAATATGAAGCCCCTGTAACAGCTCCAAATGTATCTGGAAACTCTGGTTTCATACTTATAGCATATCACAACAGGCTAAACATGTCAACAACCGTACTATTTTTTTACAAAAGTCTGACAAGCTACCGCAATCAACCAAGGTGATTGATTTTCTCTTAATGTTTGCATCCAACACGTTTTAATGAGTAAAGTTACTAAATTAAAGACTGACTTATAAAGTGATATATTTTGACATGTCAAGCCTCTTAAGAGAACACAATTGAAAAATTAGTACCTATAGTATATAATAGTCTATGGTCCCAAGAGCCGAAAATCCATCCCCTACCCCATTTAAAGTTAAAAATATCTGGAATCCCGGAAAAACAGACATGATGTCTGAGCTTCGCAGGGATCGCCGTATCCCTCCTTATCAAATCGATTTAATTGAAGCAATTAAAGAGACAGGCTTGCAAGTCCTTGGACCAGCCTATGCATTGGCCGAACCGGGTGGGTGCAGAGAACCAGTCACCATCGACGAACTATTTAATGCATTTCCTTCTTTGGCAAATGTAAGCAGGCTTAATGTACTAACAAATGAGCAGATTTGTAGTGCTCTCTCTAGAGTTCATTTCTCAGGAGATAATATTGGACTGGCTAATGCAGCATATATATTGGGTCCGAATACTAGGGATGACAAACCCGATGGAGTAAGAGTTGAGATTCCTGACGGTCAGCGATTTCCCATATCAAGGATGGCTCTTAGTCCAATACCATTAACTCAAGATGAAATGAACCAGCATGTACAGCAACAGTCTTCCGTATGGGCCAATATTGCCTCGTATTTGCAGTTAGGTCAACCATACGAGCGCAAAGTGTATTCGTACCAGCAGTTCGTCCAGTTAGCGCTAAAATACGGTAGTCTGGCTCTTCCCTTTTCCTATGCTGAAAATAAATTCAATTTCTGGATTGATGAACCTTTGGTAACAAGAGACGATCAACGCAAGCTTGGCGGACAAATCTCCATACAGGCTGTTGCAGTGCTAGTCGGACCTACGGAAAAATACCCACCACGTACTCTTGTTTCTTATGAGGTATATAGAAGCTGGGAAAGGGAGAGTCTTGATACGGTAAGAAGGATGCATAGAAAAGTCTCACAAGGAATAATCAGGGGAAGAGAAGTAGAAGGCAAAGCCATGAAAGGCCCGTATCAAGGAGGTATGGTCAGATCAAGGTAGCACTCCTCTTACCGCAACCTTATCGGATTTGGGCTTATGGGATATACTCGTGAAAGACCTTTCCTTTGCTCCTGGAACAAATCGAGTGCAATATCTCCAAGTGATCCTGTTGAATCTGTAAAATCAACTAGATGAATCCGTTGAAACAAGTGAGCTTCAATGGAAAGTGTATCACGACAGCAATCATTAAACAGATGCAGATTGCTCAGGGCAAAAGCATAAGCTTTTTCTCCTGTAGCTTGCATTACATATGTAATCGGCTCATTGCCTTCATCATGCCCTTCAAGAGTAAGTTTTGAGCTGTAATGTTCACTAAGGGATGTTTTCGGAGACAATAAGGTTAGCATAACAAAATCCACTCGAGGTGCATACAGGCGCAACAGATTCTGATACACTTCAGCTTCATGTTCGGTGATTAGGTTCTTTTTTAAACAGTATTGAAGATAGGCCATCTCTTCAAAAATACTTCCTCCAAGCAGAAAGCTTGGGTGAGGAGACGTGTCAATAACTCTTAATCGGTCAATACTTTCACGCACATGCATAAAAACATCTTCCGCTGTATTAAGATCCGGAAAACTGGTACCCTGATATCCTTTATAGTTCACATGGAATTCCTCAAGATAATCTCCCCAAACTTTGACGAATTTATCAGTAACAAATGACGGAGACCCTGCAAATTCTACAACAAACGGACCTTTTCTTTCTCCTCTTTCCTGAATCGTATCTATCCTGCTTTCGAAGAACATCGCGTTTATTGTAACAAATGCCATAGAAAGATACTTACTAACCGATTAATCCAGCTCCTTAACCTGTTTTCCTACCTGTGACAGAGCGAACACTGGCAATCTCACCGTGAAACGGAAGCTCTATAGGCGTTACGATATCTATACCTTCCATCTGTCCAACCACATGTCTATTACTTGTTATGTGAGTAGAAACTGCTGTCTTTTGATACCTTGTATCATAACCAAGCTCAGTTAATATATCTACTAGGTATAGTTCAAAAAGATCCTGTAAAAAAACGTTTTGTAGAAAGCTAAGTATACTCTCAGCAGCTATATAATCCAACGCTTCAGCTCCTTGATATTTTTGCATAACCAATAGCATGTTTTCCATCGCTCTGCCAACCGCTCTGACTCCATACATCGAATAATGGCTGTTTAATTCCGCTTCGTTCTCCATTTCATCTTTAAGTTCTCTTTTTGCTCCAAACCATATTTTACTTAGTGCGTTTCTTTTTGATCGCGAACTCTCCATTACATTGATCGGCATATTTCCCACTTTACAAGACCCTTCTCTATATATACATCCTTTCAGTAAGTCTATCTGATCAACTACTGCTTTTATATATCTTTCCAGTGCATTGTTTCCTTTACCCAAGTCTATTCTTTCTGTTCTAATACCATATTTTTTTTCAAAAAGCCTATCAATTCGGGAAAATGTATCTTCGTCCCATCCTTGAAGAAAGGATCGTGTTGGAGATATATGTTGGACATGGGAAATAACCTCGCCTGGACTAAGATGTGAACTTAAAGAACTCAAAATCGCTATGAGTTCCGGCCGTGAAACCACATGAAAGGAAGATATACCAAATAAACCGTTCAGTCTGCCACTTTCATAAGGCAATTCATAAGGAGGACTATCTTGATCCATAATTATTACGTTTTCCGGTATCCTTCCTGCCGTTACTCCTTCCATTACAGCTTCACGGTTTGGATCTATAGCTATAAGTTGTGCATCAGAAGGCAAAAAAGCTAATGGATGCATTGTCCCTGTTCCAGATCCAAACTCAGCTATAGTACATCCATCTGGTAAATACTGAAATGCATCTTGCAATGAATGCTGTAAGGCTATATGAAGACTTCCACACGTTCTTTCAATTTGTTTAGAATATCTTTCAAATGTACTCTGAGCAGACCAATCAACAGCTTCCTGCTCTTCATAATAAGGAGTCAAACGTCCAGTAGTAAGCTGAAGTAAGGCTAAATCATAAGGTATGCTTGCAATGGCGCCTTGGTGCATAATTCTTATCTGATTATCAAAACGTTTTGCTTGTTGATCTACATCATATCTACTCATTCTATATATTATACAGTATTATAGGATATTAAGTAAGTGGTAGTGTAAATTTTATGAATGGATTTTTTATTTAAAATAAATAAGGTTAATACTAGGTTTGATATTTTTCTTTATATTAAAACAAATTTATAACAGATATGAAACCCTGCATCAAATTAAATAATGGAGTTTTAAAATAGCGCTTTAGTGCTTAAAAAATTTACAATCGGCAGTTGGTTTTTTCACTTCCGGATATTACGTGTCATTGTTTCAGCCTGCTTAAAAATGACATCTGTCCACGCATTATACCCTTCATGTGAAGGGTGTAAGCCGTCGGAAATAAAATACCGGATATCTGTCAGTCCCTGACTTATAGGATGTATGTCTGCAACAGCCAAACCCCGTTTTTTCGCTTCGGATTTTATTATCGTGTTATATTGGAAAATTCGTTCTGAATCTTTCCATTTATCGCTTGAAAGAAGCTGCCAACCTGGAGCTTTTGTATGATCCGGAAGCGTAATCACAAGTATGTTTTGAGGATGAGGTAGGGATTTCTGCATGGCGTCAAGCAACCGTATGAAATTTTTTTTGAAAATAGCAGGATCAGTGTGTTTAAAGTTATCATTGGCGCCAATTAGAAGCGTCATAAAATCAGGCTTAAGCAAAGCAAGTTGCGGCAGTTCATAGCGTAATGTATCCTCTACCGTATAGCCTGAAACAGCAAGATTTGCCAAAAGAATTACCTTTTTATTTTTGTTTGTTTTATTTAAAGCTTCAACAAGCATGTTGGGCCATCGTGACTCCTCTTTTACTCCCAGACCGATAGTATATGAATCACCCACTGCCACATACCGTATGGACGCATATCTATCATTTTTTTGTTTTTGTTGAGTATATATATAGATTAGTGAAGTAAGTAAACAAGAAAAAAGAATAAAAAGAATCACAAAGATTCGGATGCTTCTATGCCTTACTGGAAAATTTGATGGAGCCATAGTATTTGATGTCAAGCTTTTTTTTGTGATTCTTCAAGGATTTTTTTTATTTCCTCAACAATCTGTCCCGGGTTATACTCGCTTTTTATCATATATTTACTGGCTCCAAGTGATTTTGCCTTATGCATGGTATCATCTTGGCCATCGCAGGTCAGACAGATAATTGGTCCGTTTATTTGCCGTGCAGGAGTTTTTTTCAATTCGGCCAAAATATCCAAACCGTTTTTTTTGGGTAGCTTTATATCAAGAAGCACGAGATCATATCCACCGATTTGAAGCATGGAAAGAGCCTTTTCTCCATCCTCGGCGACATCCACAGTGTAATGTTCTGCCTCAAGAATCTGCTTATACAGATCTCTCAGGTATATCCCGTCTTCAACTACAAGAATTTTGGCCATGTATGGGTAAAATGTCTCTTTGTCATACAAGATATCATACAAATTCAAGAATGTAAATATAAAAACAAAGAGACGCTTGAATTTTGTTATAATTCACTCATGAATCAAACACTTTTTACATTATCCGCTCCGGTCAAAACATATAAAAAACTGCAGTGTAACAAATGTCACGCGTTTTGTGATGCAGCATATCTTTTAAGCTCAAAGACAAAAGCTTTGTGGGTCATGTGCAAAACCTGCGGCACTCATGCCGTGCCCTATGTTGAAGGCCTTGCATTGCCGTGGAAACCTTCAAAATCATTTATAAAGGAGGTAGGACATGAAAAAGCATACCAGATTGCTAAAGAAAAAGAAAAAAATATGAACAAACAAAAAGAGCCGAAAACAAACGCGCAGCGTGTACTGTATTGCGATGCAGGAACCCGCTTTAATGGCGTCAAGGGCAAACAACAGACTATTGTTGTGATATGCGACTCTGACAAAAAAGTCCTATTTGAAAAATGGATCGGTGATTATTCAAATAACGAAGGAGAACTTATCGGTATAACAAACTGTATGCAGGAATTTGCAAATCATAAACCTGTTCAGGTATTTACTGACAGCAAGATTGCGGCCAATTGGACAATACACGGGTGGACAAAAGAACATCAAAAACGAATGGAAAAAGGTGTCCTGACTGCAAGACATAAGGAGCTAATTCAAAAAGCACATGACTTGTATAAGAACACCAAGTCAATAATCACTTGGGTTGCACGAGAAGAAAATTTAGCAGGACAGTATATTGAGGAAGAAATAGGATTATAGCCCAAGCTCAGGCGCAATCTTTTGCATCGAAGTCAGGCATATCTCAATAAATTTTTCCAAAGGGATATTCAATCCTTCAGGTTTGCTACATAATGCTATTTCTTCCCGACGGGTTCCTGCTGCAAACCGGGGTTGTTTTAAAAAGCGTTTGATAACTGAAGAAAGCTTCACATCGCTAATTTTTTTTGACGGAAGGATAAGTGCAACCGCGATGATAAGACCGGTCAGACTGTCCGCACAAAATATTGCCCACTCTGCTTTTGAAACAGGTTGTACTTGAGTAAGATCCGGTGCATGCGCCTTGATAATCCTCATAACCCTATCTGAGACCTCAAGATTGTATTTGGCAAAGGCCTCTTTTGTTTTTGCAGGATGCGATTCTTTAAACTCACCGCCAAAATCTATGTCATGTGTAAGGCCGGCAAGAAGCCAATCGTCTTTGGGTGGCTCATGCGATCCAAGCTGATTTTGAGATGCAAGATAATCGTAGATACCACCCATACATGCCTCAAGTGCAAGGCAGTGTTTGACAATATTTGGCTCCAGCTGTGAATTAAGAGCCTCTATATAGAGTTGTCTATTATATGTCATATTCTGATGAACTCAATAATTATATCAACAATTTACTTTTAAAGAAACAGCTTTGAGTAATTGCCAAATATGCATCGAACAGCAATAATAAGATGAGAATGCCCTACAGTATTTATACTTTCAAAACAAAGGAGAAGATTGCATCAACCAGATCTTTGGGATTATTTAACACCACTATATGATTTGCTCCTTTGATGAGTTTTAACTCAGATGTGATGATGCGTTTATGAAGCTCTTGCGCAATAGGGGCTGGAAAAACAGTATCTTGTGAGCCTTCTATAATCAAGGTAGGTATACGTATGCGCTTGAGAAGATAGAGCGAATTATACTCAAGAATATTATCAACTGTCATAAGATAGGTCCTCAAAGATACATGCGCTATATCATTTATCACTCGTCTCAGATCATAGTCAGATGTATTTTTAAAATTTTTGAAATGAATGTGTCCTTTTATATGCAAAACTGGCGCATAACGTGCAATCAGATGAAACAAATGGTGCAATGTCTTGATACGGATAAAAAAAGAGCTGTTATAGGGGGGTTTATAACTCGTATCAACCAATATCAAACCACGTGCTATATGTGGCTTGAAGGCTGATAGCAAAATGCTTATCATGCCGCCAAAACAATGCCCGACGATAATCGGGGGTTTTTTGAATTCATGTCTTATAACCTCTTCAATATCCTGGCTCATGATTTTCAAATCATAGGCATCGGTTTTATCCGGCCTTCCGGATAACCCGTGACCACGCAAATCTACCGCTACAGACGAATGTCCAAGTGCATAAAGAGCATTCCTTTCCTTATTCCATGCAGTCAAATCACCACCCAATCCATGCAAAAAAAGAAGGGAGGGGCTTTTGTGTTCTTTCCCTAAAACCTCATAATAAATCTCTGTGCCATCTGTACTGTGTATTATTTTGGATATTGATTTGTGGCTTTGCATATATTGTCCTCTCCCTTTAAGTATAATTGGTTTATGCAGAGATTGTATATAGTCATAAGCTCTACTCTTGCACTTATCTCTCCCCTCATTTATTCACATGCAATCATTAAGGGTAAGGCAAAACCTCACAGAACCACCCGTTTAGTCCTTTTGATTATCACATCATTGACTACAGCATCGCTTTTTGCACAACACAATACTGTAGCCATATGGCTTGCCGGAGTTTCAACTATCCAATCCATACTCATTTTTATTCTTAGTATAAAACATGGTATGGGTGGATGGTCAAAGAGCGACTTACTCTGTCTGATGATATCTCTTATCGGTATCCTTTTGTGGAGAATTACCTTGAATCCGGCGATAGCTTTATACTTTGCGATCCTTGCTGATTTTTCCGGTATGATACCTGCACTTATCAAGACGTATCATTTCCCTGAAACTGAAGTCTGGTCTTTTTTTTTCCTTGATGTATGCGCCTCTGCATTTAGCCTCTGTGCAATAAGAGAATGGTCTGTTGAAGAATTCTCCTATCCGCTTTATATCATGCTTATAAACTCAGTCATGGTATTGCTTGTTATCAGAAAAAATCTGTGGTCCCTGCATGGCAAGTAAACTACACGGATATTTCTTGCATCACGCTATATGTTTTGCCAACAGCCAAAAAACTTTCTTTTGATCCAAAAAATCCTTCCTTATACTGTTTCACCGGCTCAATACAGAGATATGACATATCATACAAGCTACTCTTTCTTGCACTCCACAAAACAGCATGATCAAAATTTTTCACCCTCAGCTTATACGAAATTCCACCCGGAAATACCAATCTGTTGTTGTGTCGCAAAAGTATAAATCCATTTGATTTTGCTTTTTCTGTTATATCAATTCCGTTTATCTTTATCCCTTCCCATCCTTCTACCGCATTAAAATAGTTATGGATACCTATATTTACCGGTGCACTTGCACCTCCTCCATTTTCGACCACAACTGTCTGTCTAAATGAGTTTTTAATAAGTTCAAATTTTTGCTCTACATATAGTTCTGCAGGATACTTATCTGTTGAACTAGTCTTACATAATATGGTCAGTACATTTTTTTTGTCATCTCTTACATTCCAGCTTACATCACGAACTAGACCATGAAAAGGAAGATCATACACACTCGTCCCCTCGTCAGCAAAATTCGGGATACAAAGATGGGTGGTGCCTGTTTTTCCATCAATACGGCTAAATGAACCCAAAATAATTTTCTTATCATAACAAAGTTCTTTGATTCTTCCGCCGTTTAGGTCCACGGTTAAGCTCCAACTTCCCTCCGAAATTGTTTTAAACATACGACATACTATACTTGTTTTTCAAAAAAAAACCAAATCAATCTGCTTTAGAATTCAGGGGTTATATTAGTCTTCTAAACCTCAATTTTCTAGGCCGAAGCTGACCTTTGAGGTCAAATGTAATCAACGCAAACTTTATATCAGCTGTAACTGTTATGTCAGCACTGCTCTTTAAAAAAGATTTTTCGTTTAATAAAATAATTGGACTCTTCGGAGTTTGTTGCGGTTTGTTATTATTAGTGATATAAAAACAATCATACATTAGTAACTAAATGATCAATCTAATCGACTACTTAAAAACACATCCAAAAAAGTACATTATATTTGATCTCGATGAAACACTTGCAAAGCTAAAAATTGATTGGAGCACATATCAAAAAGAATTGTGGGAATTGGTTAAAACATTTGATAATGAAATCATCCACCAGATACCCTGTCAATCCGGAATGGGAATCAAACTGTCAAACCTTGCCATAAAAAAGCATGGTAATAAAGCTAAAAGCATGTTGGATGGCTTTACTGAAAGATATGAAGTTCAACATTATAGTGGTTATATTGCCCATAAGGAACTTCTTGCATTTATCCGGTTATATCAGAATAAATACATATATTTTATCTGGACAAGTAATATGAAAAAAACCATACAGGATTTTTTGTATAAGGAGCATCTTCATGATTTTTTTCAAAAAATAATAACCAGATCAGATGTCAGCCTACTAAAACCAGAGCCTGACGGCTTTGCACAGATATACATTCCGGACAGTTTATTATCAGACTATCTGTTTATAGGTGATAATGCCAGAACTGACAAAGCAGCAGCACAAAAGGCTGGTATTGATTTTTTTCAAATCGATCATTCTTTTTAAAGTAATAATCGGTAATCAACAATTCACTTTTCGGGTAATACACCAGTCCCTGCTATAATATGATCATATATGGCACAAAAACAAAGATTTATCCTTGTCAGCATTGTTCCTCCTAATACTCCAAAAAAGCATGCGATTGAGGATCTGGAAGAACTTAAAAACCTTGTTGCTACCTATGGCGGAGCTGATGTTATCGATATTATCCAACGTCGTGCACATCCTGACGGTAAAACATACATTGGATCAGGCAAAGCACTAAGTATCGCGTCCCTTGTGGGTCGAAAACGGATTGACGGCATTGTGATAAATGCGCTTGTCATCCCATACAACTTTACAATATCCAAAAATTATGCTGGGACAGTAATCCTGATATCAAAGTCTGGGACAGGGTTGATCTTATTCTCCATATATTTGCAAACCATGCAACTACCGCTGAGTCCAAGCTCCAAATTGCACTTGCCCGGATGCGTCATATGGGACCTCGTATCTATGGACTGGGTACATCATTCTCCCAACAAGCAGGAGGAATCGGTACGCGGGGCTTGGGAGAAACTAATGTAGAGCTTATGAAGAGACATTGGCGGGATGAGATAAAAAAAGTTAGGGATAAACTAAAGGAGCTTGAAAAAAACCGTAACCGGCAGGTGCAAAGAAGGCATAACCTGGGACTACCTACCGTCTCTATCATAGGTTATACCAATGCAGGAAAAACCTCTCTTTTCAATCTTCTGACTGAAAAAGGCAAGCTTGCAAAGAATGTCCTTTTTGCAACGTTGGATTCATCGGTAGCTAAGCTGTATAATCCGACAAATCAAAAAACCATACTTGTCTCAGATACCATAGGTTTTATAAAAAACCTGCCTCCCGAACTTATTGATGCATTCAGATCAACTCTTATGGAGTCGATACACGCGGATCTGCTTCTTCATGTTGTGGATGCTGCCGATCCACAAATGGAAGACAAGATAAAAGTGGTTGAGAAGATCATACATGACCTTGGAATTGGGAAAAAACCAATTTTCTATGTGTTTAATAAAATTGATCAATTAGTAGACTTTGGGGCAAACGAACTTATAGAAAAATATAGTCAATACTCTCCTTTTTTTGTCTCAGTACAGTCTGGGGCTGGTATAAAAGAATTATACTATGCAATTCAAGATAAACTGACTTTACCATGAAACAAGGAAAAATAATATATCAAGGAAAAACAAAAGACGGGACAAAGTACTACATACGTTATTTACATGCAAACGATGTGAGAATCATATTGGATTACTTCAATACCCTTTCCGATGAGCACACCTTCATCAGCTATCAAGGAGAACATTTGAGCCTTGAGGAAGAGCAAAAATATGTAGATAGTCAGCTAAAAAAACTTAAAGAAAAGAAAGCGGTTCAGCTTCTTGTGTTTTCGGGAGAAAAACTCATCGGCGTTGCCGATCTCAAAATGCAGGAGCGTATTGAAAAGCATATTGGTGTTTTTGGTATCACGCTCGCAAAAGCATACCGAGGTAAAGGAATCGGTACGAAATTACTAGAGATAACCCTTTGTGAAGCCTCAAAATATCTTGAAGGTTTACGGATAATAAAGCTTGGCGTTTTTGCAAATAACACGCTTGCACGCAGTTTATATAAAAAATATGGATTTGTAGAATATGGCTGTTTACCGGGCGGGATTGTTCAGGATGGCTGCTATATCGATCATGTGTATATGTATAAAAGCTTATAGATATTCAGAACTTAATCTTATTTTCTTTTAAAATCCCTTTTTGAAACAGCAGTATGGATAGATCCGATCCGCGCCTCTATTTGTGCATGAATTGCTTCTGCTAAATGTCTCCTATCGGTCAATGTATATTGATTCTCATTGTATGGCTTATGGGGACTGCTGTCATTTAAAAAATAGCCTTCTCCTATTTGAATCCTTGTTTTTCCTCTGATCCAAAGGCTTTTTTTACCCAACCACCAGCTTCTATGTTCACCTATAAGCCATGAAAAAAACCGTTCACAGTCTTCAAGCACATCAATATCCGATAGGGTTACTGCATCATTTGACTTATGGATATTTGACGCGGTTTTTGCTTGTATAAATGAAAGTAGCTCTTCAAGAATAGCTTCTTCTACTTCTTGAATTGTCTGAATGTCTCTTCCTACAAGTCTCCCTCTTGCATCCTCAAGAAGCTGTACCCCTCTTTTATATGCCCCGAGTATCTCTTTGTCTCTATATAAAACATCTCTTTCCTCAACCATTTCTGGTTGTTCTTCCAAAGCTTGCCTGTAATCATCGACGATCATTGTTTGAAGCGTATCCTGAACAAATCTACCTACATCTTCTCTTCTTGCCTTTATTGCTTGTTCTTCCGCAAAAAAATGTGCAAGCCTAGCTGAAAAACTTCTGATATGTCTTCTGAGTAATTTCCATTTTGGATCATCGCCCTTGACCATTCCAATCCTCATAAGCAATTCTTCTGCTATAAGATGTGCTGCAACTAAATGCCCGCTTACAATATTGGCAGGTAAGCTGTTTATTACATCAACCACTTCCCACATGTTCTGGAGACTTGCATCACTACCTGCCACATTCCGAACGATTCCAGTAATTGCTCTAATAAATTGGAGTGCTCCTGCAATCGAACTTTCACCCTGATCAGATGTAAAAAAAACAATATCTGCTCTTTTATAGTCTTCTCTGCCCGCCCCTTCACTAACTTCTCTTTCAATCAACACAATCATATCTTCTCTTCCTCTTCCCTCTCCGTGCAAAGAAGCAATCCCATCCGATGAGCCAGGTCTTTTTCCATACATTAACTGCAGCAACTCCTGTTCGTTAAGTGATATTTTCCCTTGTCTCTGTGTTTTTGCTTCCCCAGCTTGGTCATGCACAATATGTGCGGTAAAGGTTGCAGAAATAACAGGTTTCCCAAGATATGTGTCTCTCTCATCTCCTTCAACATTTGCAGCTTCTGCAAAATGGACTGTCACTTCTTGTATTGAAGGACCGAGCTCAAGAACACGATCGCTTAAAACGTTTGGAAGTGGAAGACCGTTTACTTCAAAGTCTTCAGCTGTTGCAAAATAGCAAACAGGAATACCACCTTGTTCTTGAACAATAGCATATTTTGAACTATCGTCATAACAAAATACACCTATTGTTGATGGACCAAGCTGAATAGCTTCTTTAAGATGAGCAGGAATAGGAGTTTTCTCAATCATAATCCTATAGTATATCATAAGCGTGCTTATGTTTCAAGAAGGGTTGAATTTTTACAGTAGTGTAAAAAACTATTTTATTACTTGGTATTTTTCTTTACTGAGACTTCATCTATAACATTCTCTAACATCCCTTGCCTGACGCTTTCAAGTGTTTTATTATCGGATTGCCCCAAAAGCCACATGAGTTTGACTGCTGCCATGGTATGGGTCATATCCTTTGTTTCAAGCGCACCGGCGCTAAGGGCAGCCTTTCCGGGACCATATTGATCAATGTTTGTACTTCCATTCATAAACTGTGTTGTTACTAAAACTGGTATTTTGTACTTATTTGTTGCCTCTCTGATAAGCGGGATCAGATTTGTTTTTTGCGCTATATAAGAGTAATCTGTATCCGGTACATTGCCTGCTCCAAAAGACTTCAGGATCAAACCCATGCAAGCACCCGTTTCAAGAATTGCACGGGGAAAAAGAGGGTTTAATCCAGGTGTTATTTCAATGGTTACGACATTAAAATCAAAGTCCGGCATAATCTCTGTCTTTTTCTTTATTTTTTTGTCAGAAAGAGCCATTGCCTCAGCGACCGGACTCCATGTTATACCGTCTGAGACAAACTCGCCAAGAAGCGGAAATGCAGGAGAATCAAACGCATCAAACCTTGATTCGTTTACCTTGACTACTCGTGATCCGAGAAATACTTTGTTGTTAAAAACAAGAAGAACCCTTGAAAGACGCAGGCTTATTGCCTGTTTTGCCGCCATGATCGCCTCCTCCAAGTTGAGAGTGGCATCCGACCCTGCCTGGCCTTGAGGTTTTTGCGAACCGGTAAATATAACAGGAAGGGTCAAGTTTTTTCCAAATGCAAGAGAAATCGCGCTTGTATGATATGCCATCGTATCCGTACCATGCGTCACAATAACTGCATCAGTGATTTTTTCCTGTTGTATTTTTGCAATTTTCTGTGCAAGCTTTGACCAGTGAAAAGGATTGAGATTGGAGCTATCGACATTTTCAAAGTCAGTATAAGTAAAGCGTGTCTTCTCCTTTACTGATTTGCTTATTTTTTTCAGCAGGTCTTTTGCTCCCCGAGCAGGCATACGTACTTTTGCACCATCCGGATACAATACTTCCTCCATCCCAATTGTTCCCCCATGGCCGATGATATGGATGTGAATTTGTTTTTTGTCTCTCATACCTGAAAATTATAACATGAAAGGTGATTTTCACATTCGTAGAAGATCCTCTACTGCCTTTATCATGGATGCGGGTATTTCCCGCTCAGGACGGTCATCACTTCCGAAAAACCATCCGCAACTTGTCATACCGATAAAAACTTCAAGCTTTGCCAAAAGGAGTTTGGTATATTCCGCATTCCCGCCTTTATTATGCACAGCTTCAACAAATGCCGGACCAAAATTGACGCCGGTAAATATACCATCACGTAAAGGAAAGACAACATCCATAAAGTCCTGCCTCCAATCCGGATACTGCATATTCAGTATCCTATTGATCTCTTCATTCATAAAGCTAAGAGTCTCATAAAAATATCGCTTATCTTGTCGTGCTTTATGTGAAGGGTTATCACAAGAGCAGTATGGATCGCCTGTCCATCTGCCAATTCCGTGTTCACAGCTCCAGCTGCTATTATCTTTTACCTCAACAACTGTTTTTTCTCTTCTCTGCATCCCTTTTTTCAGATCAAACGGCTCAAAACCATACTCCTTCATATGCTCTAAGATATATTGTAAAAATCCCACAGACCCTGGGATATGATGATTAAATGTCTCGGTATCCATAGCCATTAGACCATTCCAGCCGTTTCGCGCCTCCCTTTGCCTACGGGCTTCCATAAATTGACTTGCATCTGCAGTAATCCCGGTTTCGAGCGCAACAGCTCCGCTTAATTTTTTATTGAATAAAACTACAGATATCTCCTCTCCGTTTTCCAAATCAACCAAGCAAATATTGTGCTTTGCATCAGGAACAATCCCATCAGGAAACTTTACTTGATCATCACGAAGCAAAACAAAGCTATGTCCGGCTTTTCGTATCACCCGCAGTGTCTCTTTGCTTACCGCAGTCTCAGGTAACCATATCCCCTCAGGAAAAAACCCAAGATCCTCCTCAAAAGCTTGTCTTCCCAATGTCGTGAGCATTTCCTGATCTTCTTGAGACAAAAGCGGAAGAATGGCATGGATAAACGGATCTCCCAAGAGTTTGTATTCTTTATTCGGAGTATTGGCAAAAAGATGCTGTATCTGTGTAAACAGTTGTGGCTGATTTTTTTTCAAATACGCCCGAAGAGTGGCATACAGGGAAACTGACAATCCAGGAGAAAGCGATTGGCCTTCCCCAAAAATTGGCCGGTAACTCTCTTCCGTTATCTGATCATTCACTTCAGGAACAACAGAAAAAGAAGCTTCATGCGTAAATGGATCAGATATGTTAATCCTAAATTCTCTTTCTGGCTGGTAAGTGTGTAGGCTAAAACCTAATTCAGGACTCTGTCCTACTTTTTCATGAGTTATATCCGCTTCTTTTATCACAGACATGTAGCGACAAGTGTATGAATAACATGAGAAAAAGTCAATGATGTTTGGTTTTTTACTCTTACTTAAAGTAACAGCATATTCTACAAACCCACCTTGAAGTTGTACATTACCCTACAAGTGTAACGATTAAATCGACTATTGGATTTTTCCTTTCTTCTATATACTTTATATATATATGGACGGTGAACTATCAACAATAGGTCAACAGATCAGGAGAATTGCAGATTATCAACGGCCTCCTGATCGGGTCCGTGAACGCATTCACAAGACTAACCCTTCATTACACAGTGACAAGATGTTTGGCAGCGTAAAAAAACTCCTTGATGAGCTTAACCCGATCGTTGAAAATGAAACACCCCATACAGAATCACTTCAAAAATCCATCTTGGATTATGAATGGATGTTTGACACTGAACTTCATGAAAAACCAGAAACTAATGTACTTTTCCATCGACAGGGTGAGAATCCAAATATTGACGTATCAACTGTTGAGGTGCAGTTTTCTGTTTCGGGTATGATCGAAGCTGCAGCACGTTCAGGTAGTATCCCTCCACAAACTGCAGCAAGCATATTAGAGCATAATGAAGAAATAACCCGATGTAGTGATTTTGGACTTTCTATCATCCTGCCCTTGGAAGAGCTAGGATTGACAAACGCACGAAACAATGAAGATCTTGCGGCTGCAAAAGAGAAGGTGACATCGTACATAAAATCACTTGAAGAAGTTGAGGTTGTAGTGGGAGGATATACAAGCGGTATCCAATTTGCCCGAACCGAGGAAACCGAAAAACGGGCACCATATACTGAATCGGATGTTTCTCAGCAATTTCTTTCCCGTTCAAAAATTGACGGAAAAAAAAGAGCGGTTATCACATGTCCGGGACCGGGAATGGAGTTAAACCGGTTCTCACATATGGTAAGTCCTCAAGATCCATTCGGTCCCCGCGATCATATGCTTGCCCTTTCATCTTCCCTTACCCTTTTCGGCCTTACTGATCTGCAACACCTGCATTATCTTGATTTCTATGGACACTCTATGGGAGGCGCATCGGTTGTCGATCTGTTTGAAAACTATACTTTTCCTCCAAATCTTAATGTTTCCGTCATCGCATTTGATCCTGCGGTTGCCGGTACCAACGCATGGGCAAATGCCGCAGAGCGTGATATTTCACCAGAAACTGCAATGCGCAGCTTACTGCAGAAACTGCTTGCAATCCAGATATCAGGCGGCCTTCAAACGCTGGACACGATTGCACAAGCCCTGCATAATCCAGTCATATATGCAAAACTCAAAAGATTTCTTGCAGAAAACGCAACATCCTGGCTTTTTCTTCCTGGAGACCGGAGGCACATGCCCAATCTTATTAAAAAACATATGACCAATCTTCTTGCTCGTACTGATGCAGCGACACTAAGCGCTATGGGAAGCATTGTGGATACGCCGGTCAACTGGAAAGCTATACGAAACAAGGTTTACGGTAGGTCCGGAAATTCAATGCGTCTTATCCTTGTTGCAGATGCACAAGATCAAATGGTAGATACGAGATTGCTCCTCAGTCAGCTTCCCTCGGATCTGCCTCTTTTTGTCCTTACTGACGGAGACGATCGCGGCTCCCATTACGCATTCAAAAGAAACAGCCGTCAAGGCCGGATTTCAATCCTCAGGCAATGTTCACGGCTTTCTCAGGAAAAGTTTGTCTTCCTGCTGAACGGTTTTCAATCAATAAATCATGGTTTGCGTCTTGATCCCCACACATCGATTGAAAAATTGGTCCAGAATGAACTGAGGTCAAAAAAAGCAGAGACTATGCGGATCTTCGGACTTGATGAGGCAGGCTTTGAAGAATTGTTTACCGTTTTTCCAGAAGATCCGGAACTGAATACTGTCCTTTTGGCCTTTCGCAGGCTTTCTGATCAAGTACACTTCAATGAGACTTCTGATATATAACCTGTGTGTTTTCTGTTAGTCTATACTATCTGAGATTATTCAGACATCACGATGTTTCTTCAGAATAAGCAACCTGAACAGGCATAAGATAAGGTGAACCAGGGTTGTCACCTGTCAAACATTTCCAAACCCGATCTGTGTCCAATAAATCCATATCTACATGACCAACCGTAAATGTATACCCGCCTATTGAACCTCTGGTCTCTCCTCTTTGCATATCAATTTCAAATTCAAGACCAAGGTCGCGACAAATCCTTTCTAACTGATCTTCATCAAGATACACTTCAGGATTCCTATCAAGCATCAGTTTTTGAGAAACCAATGCCGTAATTCTACCACCATCTATTCCCTCCATTGTGTGAATAACTATTCTTCCTGTTGCATGTTCTGGGAAAACACCTTCTTCTATTAATCTTCTTCCATAATCCCCCCTAACATCCACCATAATACCGTTTGCTTTATAAGTATTTGGCTTATCACCTTCATCACCATCTACATTACAATCTATAGAAAATTCAGAAAGAAACACATGACGGCTTCCAATATTGATCACATCAACTTCATTTGTGGGATTCTTTATAATTACTTGAGTATATACACCTGGTTCACCGGACCTTCCATCTCTACCACCGCATACAAAAATATCGGTTGATACTGGCCCATTAACATGGTATTGAGTTAAATCTGTCGGATGCAGAGTCCGTTGTCCTTCTGGATAGAAATATTTTACCGTATTAAGCACGGGTTGCTCATCTCCTGGGACTGGAACAAGAAAAGTAATATCCTCACCACTTGAAAAAACATCTCTTTCTACTTGAGAACCATCTTGTCCATTTATAAAATCCAAAAATTTTTTATGTGAAGGTAAAAAATCAACGGGTTGTGGAACTATTTTTTGTTCTCTCATAAAAGGAGTATACCATACTATAGGAAATAAATCAAGTATAATTTTTTGTATATAATTTTCATCAAATATATATTATATATAGGTAATAATGCAAATTGCTCTATTTTTGATATAGAATTACTTTTTTCTTCATATTACAGTTATCAATTAAGTGAGAATACACTAGCCTTTTTAGCATTATTATAAGAATATTTTTTACTTATAAGGAAAACACGCACTTAGGTTTAAGATATCTTAATTTTAAGGAAGTTTGTGCTTCACAAAATCAATAGATCTTCCTGTGCAGCTTGCATGTACTACGCAACATACAGGCTCATAGCTCCTGCTTCCGGCTACCTGAAAATCATGTGCATAATCCGCAATCTGTCCGCCATTTAACGTAAGCCTTGTGCCTTGAGCCCGTCTATCACAATAGCGGCATCTCGTTGACATCTCAAACTCATGCCAATTCTTATCGTGTTTTGCTTTTTGCAGTAAGTCATGCATAAAAGTAAAGGGTTCTTCCTGAAATGTATAATCTATGCCATCGGTAATCACATGAAACCCCATTACCCGCAACTCTTCAAGCGCCTCCAATGCTTTATTATGATCATCAGTATGGGAAACAAACAGCATAATCTCATCTATAAAGATATAAGGAGTAGTTTGTGGATTAAGTCGTTTTGACTTGACTTTCTTAAGTAAAGTCAGAAGACTATTATCTTTGATGACTGTTGCGGGGATCTGCAGTCCGTCTCTGCTTATGACCGCCTTATTCTGTTTCTCAAATCCAGGTTCGTTTGGACGAAGCGCAGCATAAGGCTCAAATGCTACAATATGTTCTTTGCCTACTTTTTCCGCAACCAGACAGAGTGCGGTCGTTTTACCCGAAAACATACTTTTTGAATGAATGATTATCATTTGCCCAGGAATGTTTGGACGGGACAATATACGGATGATTTTATTTGCAACATCTTCAGGCATTGGTTCCAGCAGTTTTCCAAGAAGCCCCAAACATGCTCTAATCCGGTGGATATAATCATACGTCAGTTTTGGGTCATTATAAGCCTGTTGCGGATCTACCACAATTTTTAAAACAGGTATGCCCCACTGGCTTGGTATGATATTGATTAAATCAATGACTCGTCCAACTTGTACAGCAATATCTGTGCTCTCAGGCGAGGCAAACTGTTGTTCAGATATTCTGCCACGAGATACAATCCCCAGCTTTACATCCTGAACTGAGGTGGGAACAAGTGCAACCAGAAGATCAGGTTTGGGAATAATCTCTTTGAACATATCTACCAAGCGCTCATACAACCTATATTCAGAGTCAGTTAATCGACCTATCGCATGGTACCAGTTTGCCCACATAAGAATATCAGTAAATATGCTTGTATCAGAAACCGAGATACCACAAGCTAACCTTGTCTTTATATCCGATATAATATTTGAGAGAAAAAAAAATATCTGCGAACGCAGCATATAATCCGAATCAGTCTGTGATTTTTCCCAGAAGGGATTTTCTTGATATGGTTCAACCGTGACTAAATCAGCTCCAATATCCTTGATTAAACGCATAGCGATTGTGCTTTTTCCTGACGCCAAAGAACCTAAAAATCCAATTGATTTGCCTTCATGACGACGAGCCAGTTGGCTGAATAAGACTTCGTATCCTGTGCTTAGTGCATGTTTGAGTTCAAATAATGAAAAAAAACGATAAAGCAATATATTTTCATCATGCCCGTTATAACGATATGTTAGTTTTTCAATAAAACTGTTTCGTATATCAAGATAGCTGTGTATTTTTTTGTCTTTGTTAAAAAAGGTGGTCTTTTCCCATTGTTGCAAAGCATTGACTATAGAGGCCAAGTCTTTCTCAAAGAGTGTCTTACTGAAGCCCTTTTGCTTTCTACGAATCACTTTTGTCTCCATAAAGAAATAATAAGTTTACTATCGTTTATGTGCTTACCTTTCTATTATATTCTGTTTATCATATTTTGACGTTATCATCATACGCTAGTTTCTCAATTATAACTGAGGGGAGGTGATGAGAAATGCCAAAAAAAAACAACAGGGCAAAACCAGGAACAACCGGAGAAGGTAAATATTTTCGGATTATAGTGCGACCAAAACGAAACTATGATACATTCCGTTATCATGATGTTGGTGAACCTGGACATATCCAACGCTTGGCAGGAAAAACAAAAAGCGGATCCTGGAACACACAAGCATGGCTTATCAGTAAAAATGATGCGCATATAGAAAGTGGCAGGCTTATCCCCGATAGCAAAGATGCAAAAGAGTTGATTGACCGCCTGGGATCATATCCTGTACATGCGGAAAAGGATATTTTCAGAGCTAAAGATGTACCAACTAGCGGCAAATCTATAAAACCGAAAGCTCCCCAGAGACGAAGGAAGTAAAAAGTGAATATTTCGTTGCTAATTTACTCCAAATGTACTAAGTAATGGAGTTCTGTGTGTATTTATAGCTCGATTATAAATCGCTTCATACCCGTCAGTCATCTGTTTCGCTGTAAAATGTTTGACCGCATGTTGATAGCAATTTCTTCTGTCTATTTTATGAAGCTTGGCAACCGCACGGACCATCTCATCAACAGAATTAACAACATAACCGGTCTTATTGTTTTTTACTACCTCAGGTATTGACCCTTTATTAAATGCAATAACCGGACAACCGCATCTCATAGCCTCAATCAAAGTGAGACCAAAGGGCTCTGGCCATGTAACAGGATGGAGACTGGCCAGTGCATGGGAAAATAATTCATTCCGTATTTTCTCGTTTACCTCACCTACCCATTGGATTTTACCTTTCAAATGTGGTTTTATTTTATTTTCAAAATAATCTTTATGTACTGCTTCTTCATACTTTGCAGCGATTACAAGAGGCAAGTTAGTTTTCTGGGCTGTCTCTATTGCAAAATGTACTCCTTTTTGCGGAGCGATTCTTCCGACATATAACAGATAGTCTTGATATGACTCGGTAAATGGGTAACCAGTAAAATTCAACCCATTATAGACCACTTCAGTATAGCCCAAACCAGGAGCTGTTTTTTTTTGACTTTCAGATATGGGAACAAGAAATTGCTCATATAAATATGCATATATATCTCTGTCAACATTGTTTATAGCTGTGTGAAGCGTACGAACAACCGGTGTTTTGCTGAAGCTAGCAAAGATAGCACCTGTTACGCCCGTATGGTCATGTATGACATCAAAATTATCCTGCATCTTATATACCATACTCAGATGTAGATGAGTATACGTATTACGTTTATCGAAATTATTAGGAAAAGATTCACGCAGACCGCGCGGATACACCGAGATAAGACGTGCATTTGTCCGAGAGTCACCTGATGCAAACAAAGTCACCTCATGACCTCTTTTTACAAGTTCCTCAGTCAAGACATGCACAACGCGCTCTGTGCCTCCATAAGCCACAGGTGGCACAGCTTCAATAAGTGGTGCAACTATTGCAATTTTCATGAAAAAAGTATCCCACAGAGAAATAAATGAAAAGTTAATACTGGGTAATAGTTTGGTAAAGTAGTTTTGAGACCGTCTTACATGCTTCTTACCTTTTGTTTATCACTGTTTGACAAAATAAATGAATAATAAGCTTTGTTTATTGCTTTTTTATATTTATGACACTCAATCAAAAAAAATTCCACATGCGCTCTGCTATGAATTCTACGGGTATTACTGCCTGATAATCTTCGAAGAAATAGGCCGGGTCCGTCTTTCACCCTGTCTATTTCTTATGGTTACCTATAAATCCATAATGGTGATTATTATGAAGCAGATTGGTATATAATTACTTTTTATGAAACTATCTATGGGTACAGATGGAACACTACCCGATACAATAGCCTGCCATTTGTCATTAAAATTACCATCCCCACCCCAGAAAAAGGAAAAATCTGCTGAAAAGAATCGGCAGAGAAAATAAAGTATTTTAACCGGTAAAGATAATTAAAAATGCTATAATATAGCATTATAACAAGACAAACCCATTATAGTTTGTATATTCTATTATAAAATATGGCGATTGAAGCTACCAGAAGCATAAGTTTTCAAGAAAAACAGCTTGCATTCATTCATGAAGCAAATACCTTGGCTAACACCGTAATGTGTCCGCTGCTGTCTCAAGTACTTCCTCATGAAGCCCAGGTTGCATGTATCAGTCTTGATATGGGTAGTTCCCATATAAAGGCAACATGCACCACAGATGATGGAACAATAATCGGCAATTGGGTATTATCTTCCTCTGACTCATTCCTTCCAGGTGGTTTTGTAAACCTTCAAAGATACGCTACCTCTGCATTCGCTGTTCTTTCAAGCATTGCTCATTCTGGACTAGATTTTTCATCCCTTAGAACAATTGCCACCGACGGAATTATTCCTTCAACAGTAGTCATAGAGGGAGGAAAAACCTTCTTGGATAACTTTGGATTTTCCTATGCAGCAGACAAACTTGGCACAAAAAGTGCACATTATTACACTTCCACGACTGGCAATAGTAATACTCAGAAAAAACGCGGCGTACTACCTGCTTCTGCTTCTGCGGCTGAAGCAATCAGAGAACTAATAAATACGGACTTCATATCTAACAAAGGATTTAAAGTTACTGATTTGACAGATTTTGTTATTCAGTTCCTTATGGATGGAGAGGGAAGAATGCCATTTCATGTACTTCAATATATGGGTCTTCTAATGCATGACGGAGCTTTTTTTGATCCACAAGTTGTTTCTTCCGAAAACACATTCTCGGTAAATCCTCCAGAAGAATATAAAATTGGATACGCGGACAACAAAATTCTGCACCTTCTTGGGTTTACCGTTCAGAATGACGTTGAGATATATAACCGCGGCCTTGATGGATTAGCTATCCAAAGAATTATGGATCTTGCAGAAGAGAGAGATCTTGGAAAAGTTGTAGCCAGAGCTAAAGCCGAAACAACACTCGCTGTCCATACTCATGTCCAATCCCTCACTGACAAGCCTTTCGGAGGTTGGATATTACGCGATGGTCCAGGATGGAAAGTGGGAATCGCGTCAAACGACAGTGCCGGTCGATATAAAGAAGTTACGTGGAATCAAGGTTACGAATCATTACCTCTGGGAGACAGTCTACCAATATATAGAAGTTTTTTCCAAAAAAGAAAGGATGAAACCGATACCCAGTATTTTACCAGGTTGGATGATGAAACTAATTTATGGATTAAAACACATCAGACGGAATTCGCAGGGATGGTAAATGATGCCGGGGTATGGCTTTTTGGACCCGACAGGAATGGAAACGGACCTTCCCAAGCGAAACTCACAAAAAGTAACTATCCGAAGGATCCCAGAGCTTTCTGGTACTTGCTAAAAGAGTCATCTGCCCTTTCCATGAGACGGATGTTAAACCAAGTGGAAGATTATACCGAAAATCCAATAGACGCACTGCTTCTTCTTGGTCCTTTAGTTAATTCTCCTTTCTGGAGATTTTTACATACAACAATAACTGGTAGAAAAGGATTCATGGTAACTCATAACGGAGAAGTTGCCCAGGAACCTTCCCTGATTTCTTTGGCTCTATCCGCACTAGAGAGCCAGGGAAACACGCGGGCTGCCCAGATACTCATGGATTCAGTCGGATTCCAAGAAGTTGAGACTTCCAACATGGAAATGTTCAAAGGAATTGATATCAACAGTCGGTATAAAGAATATTGTCGTGAATATCAATAATTTATTTTCTTTGAACCGGCATTATCAAACAGCTTGGACCTCCCGTCCCTTTAACAAACTCATTTAAATTCAGTTCGTGGACAGTAAAATTATGTTCGCGTAATCTCTCTATTGTTAGCTTGTTCTCTTTGTTGGCTATAAGTTCATTGCTCCCCAAGGTAATAACATTTCCTGAAATAAACGTTTTATTCGGAACTTTGATTGTTTTAAATCCACTGAAGAAGTTTTTTGGGAAAACATGCTCCACATGTAGTATTGTGACGGGATTTATGACACTCATTGCTCCGCCAATGTGAAGAAATGGTGATGGAACCGATGTTACTCGGACGTCATACCTAACTCTTCTGAATATCTCAGTAAGCTGTTCTATTCCAAAGACATTGGTCCGGGTTGAATTCCCAATAAAAACTGTTTTCCCGGCCAGGATAATATCTCCTCCCTCAGCTGTAGCGGGTAATTCTATTCTGCCAAGTTGGGGAATTTGCAGTCCTTTTAAAACATTTTCCATCCAGTCTTCTTCACCCCGTCGGGAAGGCAAACCCATGGACAAACGGATGTATCCGTATGGTGTAACAACCGATGTATCTCTTGTGAACACAGAGTTTGGATGTCTATCTAATTCCTTAAGATCAATTAATTCAGCACCAAACCGGCGGATTGTCGTCTTTAGTCTATCGTGTTGTCTTATCGCCTTAGATTTATCAGCCAAATTGGTGATGTTGTGGACTTTTGTATCAGTAATGTGGAAATATTCTGATTGAGGACTTGAAACAGCAACTTTTGTTAAAACATTTCCCTCTCCAAATTGCATATTTATTAAAAAATAAATTTATGTTCCTTCAGGTATTGATATATCATTCCAACGCATTCTTCTATTGAATATCTTTCCGTGTTTATGACCATCTCGGGATTCATCGGTTCTTCATAGGGTGAATTTACGCCAGTAAATTCAGGAATCTTTCCCGCCAATGCTTTATGATAAAGCCCTTTAGGATCCCTTTTTTTGCAGATGTCTATATGTGTTTTTATATAAACTTCAACGAACTCTCCTGCTTTTAGAATAGCTCTAACGTTACGACGATCCATCCTGAAAGGTGAAATAAAAGCAGTGATAGTAATAAATCCCGCATCGCAAAAAAGCTTTGCCACTTCGCCTATCCTGCGGATGTTTTCCTGACGACCCTTAGAATCAAAAGTTAAGTCTTTATTTAATCCGTACCTGATATTATCTCCATCCAGAACATAAGGACTGTGTCCTAGTATAAATAATTTTTTTTCCAGATGAAAAGCTATCGTGGATTTTCCTGAGGAAGGAAGTCCGGTAAACCATAGGACTACACCTTTATGCTTATTTCTCCATTCCCTCTCTTCATTGGAAATACGGGAATAAGTCCAATGAATATTCTTTCCTTTCCGATATTCGCTTTTTAATATCTCTGCTACCTCTTTCCTCATAATACGCTCATCAATGGCAAGATTCTCTTCAAGCTGTTTTCTAATTTCCTTACCCGAGATTGACACCTCATGATATCCCTTTTGCTTGTAAAATTCTGCTAAGCCCACCCTCTTGATTTCATCGAAATAGGCGACATAACCCGTACAGTATGGTTTTATCAGAAGCTCGCCGTGCACTGTGGCAATTTTTTTCTGGGCATCAAAATCGCCCCACACTGGTGTACCGTCAAAATAAGGAGCATCAGCATGTTTTCTGTTTATAATTATGTCTGTAAAACCGCAGTTCTGCCGGTATATGGCATGCATTATTGCCTCTTTTGGACCCGCATAAAACATTTTCATATCTAATGCTATTAACAAAACCCTGTCGTAAAAACTGAAGGGTTGATTACTCCAAAAAATGTCATCCAGGTCTCCTTTTCCGAGAAGTTTACCGTTAATGAGCACCTCATATGTCTGCATCCGTATGTTAGCCGGAACGTCGTCCGATTTCGTCTGTCCAACAAGAGGATTTAAAACAGCACCACAATCTATACCCTTTTTACACAAGTCTTCCAATGCATACACTATGGCATACTCATGGGCGCGGTGCAAAGGATTTCTTGTCTGAAAAGCCACTATTCTTTCCCATTTTTTAGCCTGTAGAATGTTTCGTATTTCATGAGGTGTCAGTATATATTGGTTGAACGAATAATTTTTTGGTTGTGGGAAAGCCTTTATTTTGCCGCCCAACATA